>JADZEY010000089.1 GCA_020850315.1 Armatimonadota bacterium
CCTTCGAGCAGCAGACGACCGCCTTCAAGCCGACGTTCTTCCTGTTGCCCTTTGCTCAGTTTGCTCGGTTTCCAGTCCATATCCTTAAATTTAACGATATTTAATCCCTGTTGTTAAGACTCAATAATTCCTGGCGTTCCACCGCTGAACATTGTAAATCCCCCCGAATTTCCGGGCTGAAGCTGGCTGTTATCCCACCCCATTTGCACCGCTTCATCGGTGAAACAATATCCAGCAAATCCTTGTTCCCGCCACGGGCGGCTATTCAAACCAACCATCAACTTTGCGTTAGTCCCGTAGCCAAGTTCGGCAATGGCGCGGCGTTTCACTGCCGGAATATCCAGCTTGGAAAGATCAACAGAGCGAAGAACGCTGAAGGGAAGCGTAAGAATCACAACATCAGCATGAATTTCTTTCACCCCGCCGTTCCCTTGCTGAAAAAATAGTGCGAAACGGTTGCCACCTTCTGGCCGAATTGCTTCCAACGTATGCCCGATGCTGATGTGGTGGGCAAGTTTTGCAGCGATTGCATCTGGCACACGCTGGTTTCCCCCTTGCACTTTGAATCGCTCATCGCTTGTCCCAAAAATTGCAAATGTATTTTCCTCCGGATTAAGATCAGCACCGATTAACAGCAAAAAGTTAATTGCTGATTGCTGGTCAATATCCAACCCATACTCGGTGATATACGCCACCTCCAATAATTTCCGTAACCGCCCAGTTGCCCCAATTATTGATAAATAATCACCAATAGACTGATTGTCCAACCCTGCATTTTCGGGGTGCTGAAAATCAAGCACTTCTGGCAGTAAATCATAATCTTGCTTGATGCGTGCTGCAAGCGGCGTGAAATCGGCAATCACCTCCGCTTCGGTATAAATTCCTCCGTTAAAATAAAATACCTCATGCACCAAATTGGATTCGCTTGCTTGTTGGGTATCGAGCAGTGGCAAATCAAATTCTTTAATCAGTCGAAGCATTTCGGTGTGAGTGCTGTCAATAAATTCGCCACCTAATTCGGTGGTTAATCCCGGAGCCATGATATTGTTTGCGGTAAACATCCGCCCGCCGGCGCGTCCGCTGGCTTCAAAAATGGCTGGTGTGATTCCTGCTTGTTGCAGTTCCCAAGCTGCGTTTAATCCGGCCATGCCTGCGCCAATAATTGCCACGCGCACGCTGCTGCTGGTTGGGCGCAAGGTTCGGCAAGCGGGGATCATTGCGCCAGCACCGATTGCAGCGGTTGCTATGCCCGCAGTTTTAATAAACTGGCGGCGTGTTTGCTGGAATTGGTGGCGCATTTCAAGTAATTCATCCGCTGGCGGTGCATTTGGCGTTAGCGAGCTTGCAGCGGTGCGAATAATTCGACGCAGTAGATCGAATAGGGGAGTGTGAGCAGTTTTGGCAGCGGAGGAGCGGAGCAGTTTTGGCATGGTTGATAGTCGAGGTTATTCCAAATAGAGTTGGGACAATGGGGGAATATTCGTGCGCCGATTTCACCACCCCATCGGATTATTGGTTGCTGCAATTTCCTGCAACTGTTCGCGAAGGTAGCGGATCTCGCCACGCCAATATTCGCTGGTTCCCCAGCCGGCTGCAATTCGGGCAACGTTGGCATCGCGGGCTTGGGCTACCAACCATGCCGTAAAATGGATATACCGCATTCCTCGCAACGCTTCGATCATCCGCAAGGTTCGGCGGTCGAACGTCCGAAATGTTTCGTAGCCTTCAATAAATAGGTCAATTTCCAGCAGGGATGCACGGCTGTAGTCTGGCAGCAGCATCCAAAAATCCTGTACAACTGGGCCAATCGCCATGTCGTCGAAATCAATCACGTAGAATGATTCGCCGGGGCGATGCACGATATTCCCACGGTGTAAATCACCATGGATGCGAATCGCTTCGGCCCCCCGAAACAGTGGCGTTGCCGCCGCAATAATTTCTTCGGCTGCCAACTGATATTCGCGGTGAAACGATTGTGGAAGCAACCCGCTGTTCAGAATCATGGCCAAATGCTTCCCGGTTGATTCCGTTGGGGAAATGGTGATGCGGTCGCGTGGGGGGTGCATTGCTCCAACGCGGTGAATCCGCGCAATTAATCGCCCAAATTCTTCCCATTGCTCATCTTGAAATTCATCACAAGCCCGGCCAAGCCGTTTGGGAAATAGTGCAAAAAGAATTCCATCGGCTTCGCCAAGTGTGTTCCCATTTTCCAGAAGCAATGGCGGAACAACAGGAATTTCACGCTCGGCTAACTCACCCAGAAACTCATGCTCGTCCAGCAACGCTGCATGGCTCCAGCGGCCTGGGCGATAAAATTTTGCGATGATCCCTTCGCGCTCCTCCGTCTGAAGCTCGAACACACGATTGATGTAGCTGTTCAGCGGGCGGCAGATTGAGCTAAGGGGGCGGCCAAGCGCGGTTTCGGCATAGCCAAGCACGTGGTCGGGGGTAAGGCCGCTGAAATCGGCTGCGGGGCTGGTGGTTTTGTTGTTCATGCTGTGAAGATATGGCGCGAAACTCTGGTAATGAAGCAACTGAATCGGCAAGGGGAATGTTGTACTTTTGCGGAACACTATCGGGATCAACAAAACCTGCCGTAGGTACCTCCATGAATTACCAAAAAATGCTACCGATTCCCTTGCTGCTGTGTGCCATGGTGGCAATCGCAGCCCCCACCGCAGCCCGCGCCGCTGGGGAATATCACATCACCCGCGACACCGCGCTGGCTTCGCTGAAAAGCTCCATCCGCCAAGCGATCAGTATGATAGAGGCAAAGGAGTACGTTCCATTTTTGCAGCGGTTTGTCCGGCCAGCGGATATGGAGGCGTTGCTGAACGATTGCGAAACGCTGGAGCAGTGTGCCGAACAGTTTGCCATGGAGAAAGCGGAGATACTGTTGCAGGTTCTGAAGAAAACGAAAAACCGGAAACCAAGAATGAATCGGAAGGCAAGCACCGCAACGTTCACGATCCCGAGTCCAGGGGAAGGGAAAACGAGCATTACTTGGGAGCAGGTTCAGGGGGTGTGGTACATCAGAAATTAGGAGCTGCGGCAAGCGATACCGTAGCCAAAGTTCAGTATGCCACGATTGCAGCAACCTCCGTTCCGCCAATCGCAGCAAGCAGGCCCCACATTAGCAATCCGAATGTTAGCGGAATTGTGAAATTGTCGTCAACGTTGATGCCGTAGCTCATGGCCTCGGCAATGGCGGCGGCAACCGAGCAGAGAATGCCAACATAGATGAACGATGCTGGGGCCTGATACACCTGCGCAGCAATCAGCACCACGCCGATTGCTGTCACCACAAACGCCAACGATCCTTCCAGGCTTTTCTCCAAAAATTTATGCCGCCCAAAGGGTCTGCCGATCAGCGCGCCAGCGGTGTCGCTGATAATCAGCACGGTGAAGGCGGTGATTGCAATCACTTTGGGGAACAGTGCCACGCACAGCGCTGCCGAGACCAACACAAACGTTGCGCCGTTCATTTTTCGTTTTTTCGAGGCTTGCTCATGCGGGCGAAGGATTGCCCCGAACAGCCGCCCGAACCAGGCATCGAATGCCGCCGAGCGGAATCGTAGAATATCTATCACCAACGCCAGTAACGCTGCGGGAATCAGCAGAAGCAGCATCTCGCCACGGGTAAGGTGGTGGTAAATCAGCGGAACGCTCATCGAGCAAAGGTGAATTCCTTTCCGCACAAACTCACCACGCATGGTGATTTGCGTGGGCTGTGCTGTTGCTGAATCGTCTGCCATGAAGTTGCTGGGAGTCGGTCTGGAGTATCTAATGAATAGGAGGGAAGGCGGCACACCAGATTTCATTTCTGGAAGGAATTGATTCTGCAGAGGTGCGGCACCGTTGCCCAAAACGTGGCCCAAGATAGCCAAACCGCCCGCTTCGGCGATTATGCCAAGCGGGCGGTTTGTTTTTTGCTCTGGTTGTTCACTCTGGTTGTTCACTGCAGGCGGTTGCTGCGGCTTCTATCAGCTTCCGGCGCTGATATCAGCATGGCGTTCCTCACCTGCGGCGGTGTTCGATCCGATTGCTGTCGGTTGCGAAGCTGGTTCGCTGGCTCGGCTTCGGGTTCCGTTGGTTGGGTTTCCGCCGGCCATGCGTGCTTGCAGCATCCGTTTTACCTCAACTGGTGCCAATTCTTCGCCCCGCATCACTTGGTCAATTTCGTCGGCATCCAGGGTCTCGCGCTCAATCAGCAACTGCGACATCCGGTGCAGAATATCAATGTGTTCTTTCAAGATTCTGATTGCTGTGTGCATCCCTTCGTCAATGATGCGGCGGACTTCTTGGTCAATCATCTCGGCGGTGGATTCGCTTAAATCTTTGTGGACGGCGAAATCGCGCCCCAAGAAGACTTCCCCTTCGCTGGAGGAGTAGTTCACCGGACCAAGTTTTTCGGACATTCCAAGCTCGCACACCATCTGGCGGGCCATTTGGGTGATGACTTTGATATCCCCCTGCGCCCCCGATGTGTAGTTGCCAAAGATCAGCAGTTCGGCAGCGCGCCCGCCAAGCGCCATTGCAATTCGCGCCTCGAACCACTCGCGCGAGCGGGAGTGTTGGTCGTCGTTTGGCAGGAAAGCCGTTACGCCCAGGGCCCGGCCACGCGGGATGATGGTCACTTTATGAAGCGGGTCGCCATGTGGCATGAACTTGCCAACAATCACGTGGCCCGATTCGTGGTAGGCGGTCATTTTCTTCTCTTCCTCGCTCATCACCATTGTGCGGCGTTCAAGGCCCATCATCAGCTTATCCTTTGCCATTTCGAAATCGTACATCGTCACGCGGTCGCCATTGCGGCGTGCGGCGTAGATGGCGGCTTCGTTGCACAGGTTGGCGATGTCGGCCCCGCTGAAACCAGGGGTTGATTTTGCAAGAGCAACAAGGTCAACGTTTTCGGCAAGGGGGATATTCCGGGAGTGGACTTTCAGGATTGCCTCGCGGCCACGGCGGTCGGGGCGGTCCACCACAATTTGGCGGTCGAATCGCCCCGGGCGCAGCAATGCGGGATCAAGAACGTCGGGGCGGTTGGTGGCGGCGATAATGATGACCCCGGTGTTCTGCTCGAACCCGTCCATTTCCACTAACAGTGCGTTCAGCGTCTGCTCACGTTCGTCGTGTCCGCCCCCCAGCCCTGCGCCACGTTGGCGGCCCACGGCATCAATTTCATCAATAAAGACGATGGCCGGCGCAACCTTCTTTGCCTGCTCGAACAAATCGCGAACGCGGCTTGCGCCAACGCCCACAAACATCTCCACAAAGTCAGCACCGGAGATGGAAAGGAACTGCACGCCAGCTTCGCCGGCAACAGCGCGGGCCATCAAGGTTTTTCCGGTTCCGGGGGGGCCAAGCAGAAGAACGCCACGTGGGATTTTTCCGCCAAGCCGTTGGAACTTTGCTGGTTCGCGAAGGAACTCCACAATTTCCTGAAGTTCTTCTTTTGCTTCATCGGCCCCGGCAACATCGGCAAACATGACGCGGGGTGAGTTTTCGCTCATCGTCCGGGCGCGCGATTTTCCGAAGGAGAAGATGCCTTTGGTTCCGGTGCCTTGCATCCGGCGCATTGCCCACACGAAAATGAAGATCAGGGCAACCCAGGGGAGGAAGGAGAAGAGGATCGTCCAGAGCGTACCGCTGTCGGATTCAACGTTGTATTTAATTCCGTTCTGAACCCAGGCTTGTTCGATTTCGCGATCCACCACAATCAGCCGTGTGGTGAAGGCTTTGGTTTTGATCTTGGCTCCATCTTTCCGTTCCACTTCGGTGATTTCCTTCAGGTCGCCACGGAACTCGTAGCCGCTTAGCTCGGACCCGACCACTTCGGCGCGGTCAATTTTGCTTTCGGTAAGCAGGCGTTGGTACTCGTTGAAGTTGACGGCAACGGGCTGGCCGGGGCCATTTTTCAGGATCATGTACAGGACAAGGAATCCGACGATGATTCCCATCCACATCGTCACGGTGCGCACAACGCTGCCGACATTTCCTTCGTCGTCGCCGTTCGGTTTCCGTGATGGCCGCGGTGGCCGGTTTGCTGGCTTCCGCTGGTTGCTATCGTTGCTCATTGGTTGTGAGTGTGATTGCTCTAAAGTGTCGTTATGAAAAATCGTTTGCTGGTTGATAAAGAGCCACGGGATGCTGTTGTTGCGGTGGTGGTTCTTTGTCATCAAGGGCGTAGATGGCCGGAAGGTTTCTCCCTTGCTGCGCGAAATCAAGCCCGAACCCGACCACGAAGCTATCGGGGATTTCGATGCCGACGAACTCCGGTGGGATATTGCTCCGGAAGGCTTCCGGCTTGAACAGCAGTACCGCAACCGCCACCGAAGCCGCCCCTTGCTGGGTTAGATATTCCCGAATTCGAGCAGAGGTTAGCCCGCTATCCACGATGTCTTCAACCACTATGACGTTTCTTCCGTGGATTTCAGTGCTGGGATAGGCTGTAAAAGTTAATGCCCCGGAAGATTGCATCCCTTGCCCGTAGCTGCTTACCCTGATGTAGTCAACCGAAAGTGGAATCGGCATCCCCCGGATAAGATCGGCGTGGAAGATTGCTGCTCCGTTCAGCACACACAGCATCAGCGGGTTCTTCTGGCGGTAATCTTCGGTAAGCTGAACGGCAATGCGGCGTATCTGCTGGCATAGTTCCTGGTTGGAGATCATCAGCCTGAACCACCGCCCGCCAACGTTGACTCTATCGCTCACTTGTTCCCTCATCTTCGCCCTTGTGGCCCGCTGCGGTGGGGGGCTTGGGCGTTGCTGCTTTCCGTGTGGCTGTGCGCTTTGGCTGTGCTGGCGCGCTGCTTTGTGCGCTCTCCTCCACCTGTGGCTTGCTTGCTTTGGATGCCGTAGCTGCGGCCTTTTTTGCGGGGCGTTTGGCTGCTGGCTTGGGTTGTGCTTGTTCGGCCACTTCTGCTTTTACTGTTGGTGCCGCCGATTTTTTTGCCGCAGCTTTTTTAGCTGCTGCGGTTGTGGCTGGCAGCACAACGGCTGGTGTGCCCACGGTAGCCGCAGCCGCCGGAGGTGGGGAAGCGGGTGAGATAGATGGAGTTTTCATTGCTGGCCGATTTGCTGCCCCGACAGGCTCCGTTGGCGTTGGCTGTGCTATCGGGTTAGCTGGTCGCTGCTCTGCTGCTGCTGGCCGTTGTTGGCCGGGTTGCTCAGTTGGCCGTGGGTGCTGTTGTGCAGGTTGCTGCCGCTGATTCCCTTGCGGCTTGGCTTGCGCTGATCCAGATTGCTGGGTTGGCCGCTGTTGCTGCTGGCTACCCTGCTGTGGCCGCTGCTGTTGCTGTGCGGGTTGCTGGCGTTGCGGCTGATTTCCTTGTGGCTGCTTGGCTTGGGTTGATCCAGATTGCTGAGTTGGCCGCTGTTGCTGCGGCTGGCTACCCTGCGGTTGCTGTGGCCGCTGCTGCTGCTGTGCGGGTTGCTGGCGTTGCGGCTGATTTCCTTGCGGCTTGGCTTGGGTTGATCCAGATTGCTGAGTTGGCCGCTGTTGCTGCGGCTGGCTACCCTGTGGTTGCTGGGAGCGTGGCTGCTGCTGCTGGCTTCCTTGTGGGGTGGTCTGGGCAGTTCCGGCTGGCTGCTGTGGTCGCTGCTGGTTTCCCTGCTGTGGCTTCGGCTGTTGTTGTTGGGGTTGATTCCCTTGCGGCTTGGCTTGGGCTGTTCCTGTTGGTTGTTGCTGTTTTTGTCCCCCCTGCTGGCCGCGTTGTTGGGGTTGGTTTGCGGGCTTTGGTTGCTGTTGGGGCTTCTGCCCGTTGGTGGATTGCTGCCCGTTTGCTTGTTGCTGTGCGTTGGCTGGTTTTGCTTGCTCGGGCTGGCGGCGTAGCTGGATGAACTCAATCCGCAGCACATTTTTGGTCTCGGGGGTGATGCGATAGCGTTCGTCAAGCCTCATGCCGCATACCCAGATGATGGTTTGGTCATCGGCCAGCACCAGCACGTCGCGCTTGGCATCCAACGCTATTTTTTCGTCAATCAGGAAATCGCTGATCTTTTTCTCACCATTCATCCCCAACGGCTGGAAGCGATCACCTTCGCGCCAGGAGCGCAAGGTTAATTTTTTCGGCAGACGGTCGGCATCAATAAACTCTATCGAGCGGTTGTTATTGAATTGGATATTGTTGTTTTTCATCCGTCGGGTTACCAGCCGCGCTTTCCCTGTCTCGGTGGTTGTTCCGGTGTCGAAACTCCGCTCGAACGGAATAAACGGCGGTGGATCGCGCCGGATCACCAACGTTTCGCGGTCGCGCAGGGCACTAATTCCATCAACGATTTCTGCTTTGCTTCCGGTTTCTTTCCAAACCAACCCCATTGTGCGTTCCACAGCCGAGTGTGGGATTGGTGGAAGCTCGAACCGTTGGCACACCACCCGCTGCACCAGCTCCGATTGAATTGCTGGCAGCAGGTGTTTTAGTTGGTTCAGGTTCAGCTCAACAACATCGTTGCTGCGTGGTTCGTTGTTGCGCGATGCTGTCACCTGCTCGATGGCGGTTCGGACCGAGTGGCCCAGGTGCTGCTCAACGCCCCGCATGATGTCGGCAGTGGAGTTCAGCGTGCTGACAATGCTTGGGTTGAACTGCTGCAACGCCGGCAGCAGTTCTTGGCGGACGCGATTGCGGAGGAACCGTGTGTTCTGGTTGGACTCATCCTCGCGCCATTGAATCCCTGCTTGCTGCACAAATTCCCGAATTTCACTTCTTCCGGCCCAGAGCAACGGGCGGGCAAGGATCAGCCCACGCCCCAACGAGCGGACGGGGGGGATTCCGGCAAGCCCGGTAACGCCGCTTCCGCGAAGCAGGTTCATCAACAACGTCTCGGCGTTGTCGTCGGCGGTGTGGCCTGTTAGTATAATGGAGTATCCGTGGCGGCGGGCAACGCGCTCCAGAAATTGGTATCGGGCTTTGCGTGCGGCATCTTCCAGCGAAAGTTTTTGCTCGGTAGCAAGGCGTTGGACTTCGGCCCGTCCGATAAAAATTTTCAATCCCCGCTCGCGTGCTTGCTCGTTGACGAACGCGGCATCCTTGCGCGATTCCTCGCCGCGCAATTCGTGGTCAAAGTGGGCAATGCCAACCTGAAGTTTCAGCAGGGGAGCAAGCCGCGAGACCATTTCCAGCAGTGCCATGGAGTCGGCACCGCCGCTAACGGCAATCAGCACCGATTCTTTTCCAAGCAGCATATCGTGCTTGCGAACGTAGGCCCGCATTTTCTGCTGGCATTTCTCAACAAACGTAGATGTTAGAATCATAAGCCGCACAATTTAGCCATAGCGTACCGAAGAGCGGCACAGAGAATTGGTGAAGGGAAATATCAACGCTTCGGGTAGCAAGCGCAGTGGGGGCAAACAGGCCATACAGTATCGGGACAAATTGGGGGAGGGGGAGCGGACATATGATCTTGTAAAAAAAATTGTTAGCGCGTTGCTTCGGTTGTGAGAACGGTGTGTTACGCCCTATCTTTGCCGTCCTTATTACAACGTTGGAACCAATCATACTGCCTTTTGGCAGGGAGAATCAGCAGTGTTACAGCCGGAAAAAATGACAGTCTCGGCCCGTGAGGCCGATGTCGAGAAACAGTGGTGGGTGGTGGATGCCGAGGGGCAGACCCTGGGTCGCCTTGCTTCGCAGATTGCCCACATCCTTCGCGGCAAGCATAAGCCGCTTTTTACGCCGCACGTTGATTGTGGTGACTTCGTCATCGTGGTCAATGCCGATAAGGTGCAGATTGCACAACGCCGTGCCGAGCAGAAAGTGTACATCCACCACACCGGGTTTCCGGGTGGGCAACGCATCCGCCCGTACAAGCAGATGTTGCAGAACAATCCGGAGGAGATCATCGAGATCGCCGTCCGCCGGATGATTCCCCGCAACCGGCTTGGAAAGCGGATTATGACCAAGCTGCGCGTTTATACCGGTGGCGACCACCCACACTCCGCACAGAAGCCAGAAGCACTAGAACTGAAATACAAGTAATCCCAGCATAGCTACCAATGCCGAATTCAATCAACGTCGGACGGCGCAAAAATGCTGTTGCACGGGTGTACCTTACCCCGGGCAACGGCAACGTCACCGTGAACAACCGCGAGCTTATCAACTACTTCTCCGATCCTTTCGACCGCCAAACCATCATGTCACCATTGGTGGCTGTGGAGATGGTTGATCGTTTCGATGTCCATGCCAACGTCAACGGCGGCGGGCGCGCCGGCCAAGCGGGTGCTATTCGTTTGGGCATTGCCCGCGCCCTTGTGGAGATTGACGAAACGCTGAAATCCCCGCTTCGCAAAGGGGGCCACATGACCCGCGACCCACGCATGGTGGAGCGGAAGAAGTACGGCCAGAAGAAGGCCCGCAAACGCTTCCAGTTCAGCAAGCGTTAATCCGCCCAGAAGGTTCCAACAGTTTGAACCAGGCAGAGGGTGCTTCACCGATGGATGGTGTGTGCCGCTGCCTGGTTCGTTGTTGTAGCCGAAACTTGGTGGCCAGAGAATCTATTGATTCAGCTGACCAGGAACATCAGACGACTTTTCATCACACATACCCTTCGATCCCCTGTGTGTGTTCCGCTTGGGCGGGATAGGCAGGGTGAGATGACAAGGGTAGAGGTTGCATCAATAACACAAACCAAACAAACACCATGGCTTCACTTGAGATCGAAGATCTTCTGAACGCCGGTGCCCACTTCGGGCACCTGACCCGCCGCTGGAATCCCCAGATGCGCCAGTACATTTTTATGGAGCGCAACGGCATCCACATCATTGACCTGAAAAAAACCCAAGTTCTGGTTGATGATGCCCGCAACGCTGCCGAGCGAATCGCTGCCGAAGGGAAGCGCATCTTGTTCGTCGGCACCAAAAAGCAGGCCCGCGATGTGGTCCGCAACGAAGCGTCGCGCATTGGCGCAAACTTTGTAAGCGAACGCTGGCTTGGCGGAATGCTTACCAACTTCGCCACCATCCGCAAATCAATCAAGCGGCTGAAGGATATTGAGAAGATGGAGGGGGACGGCACAATCGAAAATTACACCAAGAAAGAGCGACTGATGATTAGCCGCGAAAAAGAACGCTTGGTGCGTGTGCTTGGTGGCATTGCCGACATGAACCGGCTGCCGGGCGCGCTCTACATCGTGGACATTAAAAAAGAACACCTTGCGGTGAAAGAAGCCAAAACCCTTGGCATTCCGGTGATCGCTATTGTTGACACCAACACCGACCCGCGCGACATTGACTTCCCAATCCCCGCCAACGACGACTCGCTGAAAACCGTTGCCCTTATCACCAAAGTCATTGCCGACGGCGTTGCAATGGGCCGCGAAGCCAGCAAAGCCTTGATGGCCGAAGAAGGCGCAACCGACGATCGTGAAATGAAAGAACAGGGGAAAGAGGGGGCAGGCGACGATCCACAAGCACGCCGCCGGACTCGCTCGCGCCGTGGAAGCGGCGGTGGTGGCCGTCGCGACGAACAGCGTGGTGGCAGCGATGCCCCAGCTGCCGCCGCACCAGCCAGCGGTGAGTAAGAAAAGCCGGGTGTGGTAATCCCCATATCCCTCCACGTGAACAATCATTTTATCAAACCATAGAATCTATCATGGCTATTTCAGCACAGGATGTAAAGACGCTCCGCGACCGTACCGGAGCGGGAATGGGCGACTGCAAAAAAGCCCTTGAAGAAGCCGCAGGCGACATGAATGCTGCTATTGAAATCCTTCGGAAGAAGGGCGCAGCAACTGCCAGCAAGCGCGCCGATAAAGATGCCAACGAAGGCGTGGTCGCCACGGCTACCTCCGATGACCGCTCCAGCGCGGCTATCGTTGAGGTAAACTGCGAAACCGACTTTGTGGCCCGTAACGAGGAGTTCAGCTCCTTTGCCCGCAGCCTTGCCGCCCACGTGTTGGCCACCAAACCAGCAAGCATCGAGGCACTGTTGGCCAGCGAACTGAACGGTGTGGCAATCCAAAACCAATTGAACGACCTGCTTGCCAAGTTCAACGAGCGGATTGAAATCCGCCGCTACGAAGTTGTGGAAACAAGCGGCGGCTACGTTGCCGACTATGTTCACAACGGCGATAAGCTGGGTGTGTTGGTAGAGTTCGGCGCAGCCAATGACGGCTTGCACGCTGTGGGGCGCGACGTTGCCATGCAGGTGGCAGCTATGAACCCGGGCTACGTTCGCCGCGAGGAAGTGCCGACCGACGTGCTGACCAAAGAGCGCGAAATCTACGCCGAGCAGATGCGGGGCGAAGGGAAACCGGAAGCGATTATTGAGAAGATTGTGACCGGACGGCTGGAGAAATACTACGCCGACAACGTTTTGCTGGAGCAGTCCTTCGTGAAAGATTCGGCCAAGGTTATCAACGAGGTGATCGGCGGAGTCAGCATCGTCCGGTTTATCCGATTCAACCTGGGGCAGTAATCGTGCCGATTAGGGATTACAGTCTAGACTATCCCTGACACAATCAAACTATGTGCCCCGCAAAACGTGGGGATGCACAAACAAGCCGCAAGCAGTCCTGCTTGCGGCTTGTTTGCTGAACAGTCTTGCCGAACAGTGAGTACGCGCCGGCCACAGCCGCTAAAAAATGCTCACTTTGCTCCATCCTTCCTCACTGTACCGGATGGCTATAATCCGAGTATCGAAAAAAAAAACAGCCTACCGTCGTGACGGTAAGCTGTTGTTGTCTCTTTGTCGTGTGCCGGGCTGGGGGGGGATTAGGAAGCCACCCCAGCTTTTTGCGCTTGCTGCTTTGCAACATCGCCGAACTTCACGACGGTTTTTGCCATTTGCTCTGGGCTATTCATTTGTGGGTTCAGGCGGTGCATCATCATCAAGTTGCCGCCATCCATCCGCATGGTTCCCACGGGGGAACTGGTATTGAATTCGGAAATCTGGCTTTCCACTTTCTGCTTCATGTCGGCTGGCATCGCGTCCACGCTTGTCACCATCCCGTTGATGTCAACTTCTTGGTCGCTTACGTGGCTGATAAATGCCACTTCTTTCCCCGATCCAGCATCCACCAGCGCGATTTTATCGCCACGCATTTCTGCTTTCCAAGCTCCAGATGCGCTGCACTCGTTTTGCAAACTGGTGTACAGGGTCTGCATGGTGGCTTGTGCATCTTTCACGTTGCCCGAAAGATTGTTTCCGGCGGCAGGGGCTGTGCTGTTGCCAAACATCCCCGAGTTGTACAATCCGAACCCAATGGCGGCGATAACCAGCACCGAGCCAAGGATAGTTAACAGTGTTTTCTTGTTCATGGTCGTTTCCTCTTGTTGTTGTTGTGTTGTTGATATCGGCTCAACAGTTCCTCATCGTTGTTCTGTTGCCACAGTGTTGTTGCTGTTCCCACTGCGGCCTTGTTCATCACCCGATCTGAGGGGGACTGGCCTTTTGAAATTGCTGTTTCGGTTATTGCGGTTGCAAAGTTAGAAGGAAAATCGTTGCAATGTTCATCCTCTGATTTCTTGCAGAACAAAAACGTGGCGTTGCTGTGCGCTGCTTGGTTATTTTTTTGCAAGGAAGTAAGCAAGCATTGGGGAAATCGCCAGAATCACTACGGGACGAACTCCAATCCCCGCTCCCTGCTGAAGCGATAGCCCCATCACCAGCGTAAGCTTCACAAGAAAGCCAGATAGATGGCCGCTGAACCGGCGGCCCATTGCCGTGGAAAACCATTGGCTAACGGAGTGAATCGGGATACGCGCTCCAAGTGCGGAGATAACGCTGGGGCACTCCTGTGCTGCTTTGCGCTCCAACGGGGAAACTGGGCCCCGCCGCCGCAATGCTGCCACCAGCACAAGAAGCATCATGGCCATCAACGCAACTCCCAAATACTTCAGTGCCGGAACCTGAACCCCAAGCCCCCAGGCTTGTAGGCCAATCACGACTATTCTGCCAGACATATTGCCTAATAACTGTGCTGGCGGGGTGCCGACAATAGCGTTCTCAATCTTTGCTGAAACCCAGTTGTGCAGCATGGCGGGTACGGTTGCTATCGGATTGATTACGGCGTTCATGATGTTGCTCTCTGGTTACGTTTGGGCTTGCTGATCTTTTTTTCTGATGCAACCATACGGAGCTTCTCTGCCGAAAGCACTACGGATAAACTACGGAGGCATCCGTACCGCCACTGCGAACCGAAAAAAGGGGGCAGCATCTGATAGGCAGTAACTTCCAGCCTGATGCTTGGTTACTTTGCCGGGCGCGAATCTTTTTTGGCATCATGCCGTTCGGGCACGGCATTTCTTCCGAATCGCCCCCCGCTATTTCCGCTCATTGTTCCCGTTCTGTTTCCCAATGGATGCACTCACCAGTTTCCTACATCACGGCACGCTTCCTTTTACCGGGCGTGGCGACCAGATTGAGCAGTTGCTTGCTTTTTGGCGTTCCACTCCCGATGTCTATGCCATGCAGATTGCGTTGGTGTTTGGCGAGGCTGGGGTGGGGAAAAGCCGATTAATAGATGAACTTGGCCCGCAAGTAATCCACAACGAGGGCCTGCTGATCCGGTTGAAACTGATCCCCGGGGCCACCATCTCCTTTGCCAGCCTGATTGCCCGCGCAATCCGCTGGAACGCCACCGCACGCGGGTTGCTGAAAGAACCGATTGTCGAATCACAAGGAGAGTCGGTGGCGGCATTGCACCGGCTTGCACGGCTGCGCCACACATTGCTGGTGATCGAGGATATCCACCTTCTCCCGCGTGAGTCAATTGAGGATTTGCGGCAACTGTTGGATGGACTATCGGGGGAGTTTATCAAGGTGATGCTGCTGGCGCGCCCCGTTGCTTTTGAATCGCGTGGATTGCTGGAGCCTTATCTCACCCAAGAACTCCACTTGCGTGGCATGAACCTTCAGGAGTTGGCGGTGTTGTGGGAGCGGCTTTTCCTTTCCAAAGCGGATTCAGCGGTGATTGAGACGTTGGCGAACGTCACCTTGGGCAATCCATTGGCCGTTCGGTCGGCATTGCGTGGGGCGTTGCAGTCGCGGTTGCTGTTGTTGGATTCGGCAGGGGCGCGTTGGGCTCCGGCGGTGGCGATTGATCTGTTTAAGGAGTGCCTGCAACGCTACGTCGGGACGTTATCGGAGGGGATGGGGGCACACCTTGAACCGGATGAGCTTCGGGCTGCCGAGCAGCTGGCAACGTTAGGGGAAGTGTTTGCCCGCGAGGCCGCAGTGGCGTTGCTTCCGAACCTCCCAGAAATGCTGCCGATACTTCTGCACAAAGGCATTTTGGTGGTTACGTCGGCTCCGTCGCCACTGCCACACACGGGTGATGGAACCGCTATCTACACCTTTACCCACACCTTGCTGCATCGCCATTTGGTGGCAACCGCTGTGGCCAACCGTGGCGTGAACGGTGCTGCGATTATTGCTGTTGTGGCCGGGCGGCTTCCCCTGTACTCCATTCTCCCATTGGAGTTATTAACCACGCATGGCTCCGGTAACGCCCCGATTGCAGCGGTGCAAGGTGCCTTGAAGGTGTTGACCGATATGGTTATCCCCTTGACCGAAGGGACCGACTGGCGATTTGCTACCCCAGTGTTGCAAGCCGCCAAAAGTTTGTTCGCTGCCTGCCAGCCGCACCTGAGCCAAGCCGAACAGCGGCAGCAGCAGTTGTTGCTGAAGGGGCTTGAGCTTTCGGTGCGCTATGCCGCTAGCGATTACGAGACGGTGCGGCAGGGGGTGGGTGAGTATCTGCAGCTTACGCAGCCGATGGAGTCGTTCGATGTTGTTCTGCGTCGGTACCATGCGTTATCGTTGCTGATGACGGTTGAGATGTACCAGACCAGTCAGTTCCCAGAAGAAACTTGGCGAGAACTTCAGGAGCTACAACAGCGATTTCCCGAAATTGAACTAACCGAGGAATACGTCCAGAATCTTACCAGCATTATCGGCGTGGTGATGTTGGTGCTGAACGACTACACGTTGCTACGCCAGCTGGAACCCCGTTTGGAGGAGTTGCGGCAATCTGAGCAGACACCACCCGGGGTGCGCCGCCGGCTGCTGATCGGTATCGCCCCGTACCTTCTAACGCTGTACGACACCGAAGAACAACTTCAGCAGCGGCTGGCGATTGCTACAGAGTTGGAAGCGATTGCCGACGAACATTGGCTGGTGATTGTCAGCGGCCTTGTGCGGTTGTACGATGCCGCAGGGTTGTATCACCAGATGAACGCCGAGATTGAGCGGCGGCTTCCCCACGCCCGGCGGCTGGGCCATGTGAAGTCGGAACTCAGCTGGCGGTTTCGCAGCCTGATCTCCAAAGCTGCGTTTGGCACGCCCCCCCAGCAGATTATTGAACAGGTTGCCGAGATGTTTGCCGACCATTTCGGCGTGATGCCCTCCAGCGTCCGTTACCAGTTGGGGGATCGCCTCTGCTTTATTGCGTTGATGCTTGATCAGCCCGATCTGGCCAAACAGGTGTTTCACCAGTATAACCAGGGCGCGCCCGAACCGTTGGAGATGGGGGTGTTGCTGGGGCTGCACAACGGAACCCTTGATGAGCTTCCTGAACATCTTCCGGTGCGGGCGTTTCGGGAGTTCGAGGCGTTCGTGCAGGCTGCGTTGCTGCGCCAAACACTATCCGAACCGCAGATGCTGCGAGTTGTTCAGGAGGTGCTATCCCCGGCGTTTTTGCACGCCGGCGAGCTGCTGATTGTTCATGCTGCATTCCAACTGTTGGAAGCCCGCATCATGCCACGATTGCAGGATCGTGCAATCATCAGCCAGATTCAGGAGGCAATGCGGCAAACAATGGCGGGGGTGATGCGGTGGATGCACCAGCGGGGAATGTTTGCATTTATGAGGCCAATGGTGGCCCGCTATTCCCATCTACTAACCGAACCGACCGCCGCCGTATGGGAACAGCAAATCCAAACGTTGGAGGAACATTATCAATCGGGAGGGGGAGGCAAGCCGGATCGCTGTGCCATCCAGATCACGATGGTGGGGGAGATTTCCGTGCAGGAACCGGGCCGCACTCCCCAGGCGGTTCGCGGGGCACGCAACCGCACCTTGCTTGCCTTGATGGTGGCCAACCAGATGCTCCGGCGGCCACTGACCAACGCAGAGTTCTGCCAGATTGCAACCGGGGTCGAGCAGGACGATGAGTACGCCCAACGCCTAACCCGCATGGCGATATCGCGGCTTCGCGGACTGATTGGGCGCAACGCTATTCTCACCAAGTCGGGCCCCCCTCGGCTGAACCTCGATACTGTTCAGGTTGACCTGCTCCAGGCTCAACAGCAGATTGATAGCGCCCTGGCTGCCGCCAACGAAATGGCGTTGTTCCGGGCGTGGTCGGCGATGATTGCCGCGCTGAAGATCGTGCGGGGTGAAGTTCCGTTCCCCACACAGTACGAACGGTTTTTTGAAGCCGCCCGCGATGACTTCGAGCACCGCCTCCGCTCGGCACTCCTTCATGTTGTGCGGCTTCTGCTGGAAGAAGAGGACTTTCACTATGCCGAAGAATTACTGCGCCATGCCATGCAGGCGATGCCAGGTGATCCAGAGGTCTCGGACCTTCTGTCAAACGTGCTGCTGCAACAACACCAACGCGCCGAAGCCGAACGGTTGCGGCTAACTGCACTCCGATTGGCTGCTGACTGAGGTGAGATATACTTGCAGCAAAGGAGTTTGCGAAGCCTTAACCCCTTGGCTGCAAGTAGTATATCATGCAGGCTGAGTGTTGATTGGGCGGCGTATGGCAGCCGGGCAGGGGACTCACGCTTTTTTCTTGAATACAGCCTTGAAGACCACTGCCGTAGCTCCGCCAATCATGACGGTGCTGCTGATGGATAGTTCACGCGGGGTGGTGAACTCCGCCACAATCTCTTCCAGTAGCGGCGCGCCATCGGCCACCCCTTCGTACCGGAATTCTAGTCGCTTGTCGTTCGTCCATTTACCACTGTGGTCATGGGTTTCGCCAAAGCTGGTGACGCTAAACAGATGAAGTGCGTCGCGCCCAGCATCGTAGCCGAACATGTCGGTTTCATGGTACTCGCCCATGCCGGGTATTGTCCCATGAACCGTTGACATCAACCCCCATCCGCCAGAGATTACCTTATTGCTCATTGATAGTGGAAACCGGAGCGTTTGATCCCCCATTGTGATCGTTGCATTGCCGGCCCATTCCCCTTTTGCAATCGTGATGATTCGCTTGATTTGATCTGAGACCTTGGGTATCTCTTGTTGTGCGTTGGTGGGAATGGAGGTTGCCAGTTGCAGCAAGATTGCCGCAGCGATAGCGGCAGCGTTGTTCCAGATTGATGATGCTGTGGACATTGTGAAGCCTTTTATTCGTTGCTGTTGTTGGTTTTCTGATGACCCCGACTGACTACCTTGCCGAAATCATCGGTGCAAAACTACCCTCTACACATGGCGGTGGCATCCGTGCCAGCACGTAATTTCAGCGAGCGGGAACACGTAATTTTTCAAGAACAGATGGGTAGGAAAGGGGTGGGGAACGAATGGTGAAGAGGGAGGCTCATTTTTTTTGTTTCCACACCCAAGCGGTTGCAACGGCACGGGCGGTGCGGCCGGTGGCCCCAAGTTTCAGATAGATATTCGAGACGTGCCGCTCCACTGTTCGGATGCTTAAGAAAAGTTCCGTGGCAATCTCCTCGTTGCTTTTCCCGGCAGCAACCAGCATCAAAACTTCTGTTTCGCGGCGTGTAAAGTCATCCGAAGCAGAGCTATAGGGGGCAGTAGTGTGGCCGTGCGATGTGGAGATAAGGGCTGTTGCGCGTTCTGCGTCGCGTAGCGCGCCAAGCCGTTGCAGTGATTGTTCGGCAGCCCTGGCTTCTTCGCCAGCGCGTGTGTGATCGCCCAGTTGGTAAAGTAGGTGTGCAAGCTCAATCCGGGCGCATCCCCCTTCAAATGGCATGGGGGTGCGGTCATATAAATCAATGGCATCTTCAAGGTGAAGCAAGGCTTCGCGAAGGTTCCCCGTGGCTCCGGCAACTGCGCCATCGGCTGCATGAATTGCAGCGTGCAAGGGTAATGTGTTGAACCGGCTTGCAATCTCCCGAAGTTCCGCCAGTGTGTGCTTGGCTTCCTGTCCGTTCCCCGCCGCAAGTTGCGCACGCAGCAAAAGCTCTAATCCCGAAACTCGTTCGATACGGTCGGTAAGGGGAACGCGGCGAAGGTAGCGTTCAATCAGCCCGATTGCCCCGATAGGATTACTGTTGTGCAATTGTATAGCCGCGCGCCCCATCATCGAAAGTGGGTGGGATGAGGTTTCGGCAAACAATGCTTCAGCTTCGGCAAACCTCCCTTGCCTACGCCGAAGCTCTCCGATCCGAACGGTGCAGGCCGCCACTTGTCCTGGGCGGCATTCGCGCAGCATCGTGGCGGCATTCATCAGTTCTTGCTCCGCTTCTTCCCACCGCCCTTGTGTCATCAGGATGCTGGCATATTGTGTGCGGCATGACCCAAAGACAGAGGCCATGCGCCAGCGGCTACTGAATTTGGAAATACGGATGCACCATTGCGCGGCGCGGTCGTAGTCACGGATCCGTTCGCAGGCGGCAATCAGGTAGCAGCAGGTGCTGCCAATGGCGTTGATGTCGTCGGTTTCCCCTGCGATTGCGGCGGCGGTGGCTTCATCCAGCAATCGCATCCCCTCCGCTGGTTCGCCTTGGCTCACAAGTGCCAACCCGCGCAGTGCCAATGCCAGCATCTCGATGTCAGGTGCATCAAATGTGCGTCCGTAGCGCAATGCACTATCAGCATAGAGTATCGCTTCGGTGGGGTCTTTTTGAATCAGCAGCGCAACATGGGCTTGAAGCATGGTAAGAAATCCGGCTTCGCGGCATGGGCCGCATTTTTCAATGGCACGTAGCCCACGCGATAGCCACCCGATAGCAATCGCAAAGTCGCCACGGAACTCACCATAATCATTTGCTACCAGTCCGGCTACCCGCGCCATTCCTTGGTGATTATTTGCTTCATGGTGCAAAGCGTAGGCCCGTTCGCGGGCTGCGATGGTGGCGGTTGCATCGTTCAAAAAATAGGTGGCGGCTGCAATGGCTTCCAACGCTTCGGTGGTTTCTTGGTGGCCAAGTGCCTTTCCAAAACAATCGGCGGCAAGCTCCCACTCCCCCTGGGAAAAGGCTCGGTTCCCGGCGTTCAGATGGCTGATGTAATCGGCAGTGGGCATTGCTTGGCAGTACGAAAAGTAACCGGAAATAGATGAATCAGCCGAGGGAGGAGCGAACATAAGAAAACAGCAGGGGAGGATGCTCCTGTAAAAATTGTACGATGCGGCGGTAGCCGTTTCGTGGCCACCGATAGCCAATAGCGTACCTTTGCACCGTAGATATACTCGGGTGCGTTGAGATTGCGAAATTCGATCCCTGTGGGCCTTGTAGATACTCGGCTTCGCGGGTAGCAATTTCGCAAACTGAAAGCACGTGAGTATAAAAGCGGGGAAATCCCGCACGCCGTGCCTGCCCCCAACACCGATTCCCAATTTCCCGATGAAAATCTTCGACGTTCTATTCTTGCTGGTTATCGCTGGGCTTGGCATCATCTCCCTGTTCGGTGGATGTACACAAAAAATCGGAAGGACGGCCGGGCCGCTGGCAACCGCACCAATCGGTGTGGAACGCGAGATTTGGGAGCGAATTAACCAGCACCGCCGAACGATGCAGATGCCGGCACTGGAGTACAGCATGGCAATGGCTGAGCAAGCGCAAACTCACTCGGAGCAGATGGGAAGCGGTGCGGTTCCGTTTGGGCACCAGGGGTTTGATGAACGCGCCGAGGCGATTGCCGAAACCGTGCAATTCAACGGGATTTCCGAAAACGTTGCCTGGTGTTCCGATACCAAAGCCATTGCCGACACCGCCGTAAAATTGTGGCTTGCCAGCCCAAGCCACCGCAAGAATATCGAAGGCGATTTCACCTTTACCGGGATTGGTGCCGCGCTGAACCAGCGTGGCGTTTGGTATTTCACACAGATTTTTGCGAAGCAGAGGTAGTATATCCGTTGCCTGATTCGTTATTTGCCACGGCTTTCCGTTGCACGTCTGCAAACCTTCACATCTTCAAACTCAAACAATGGACTTCGTTTTTACGCTTCACTCGCACACCCGTTGGCTGGTTGCAATCGCTGCGGTGGTGGCTATCGTGAAACTGGCAATCACCGCGATGCAGGGGAAGGAGTATGGCAAGGGGGATCGCATCGTCACTTCGGCGTTTGTGGGGATGCTGGATCTTCAGATGGCAATCGGGCTGGTGCTGCTTGTGTGGCGGTTGGTTGCGGGGATGACAATCTCACGGTTTGTCTGGGAGCATTTTGCCACCATGCTGATCGCCATTTCGATAGCACACATCATGAACACCCGCGCCCAAACCAAAACCGCGCCAGGTACCCGCGCCCGCGTTATGCTGCTGACATTTTTGGGGGTGGCGGTGCTGGTCTATGTTGGCATCATGCGGCTGCCACAGGGGGGCTTGCAGTTGTTTATGCCATAGTTGGAATAACAGCCAAGAACACCTTGCGCAGAGTGTGAGTTAATCAGCCCGAACTGCTCGCATCAACGATTGCGCCCGTTCGGTGATGGCCGTTGGCGAACTGACGCTTCCATCGGGATTGTGCGTTAGCCAGCTTCCCACATTCAGGATTGCTGCGCCAGCTTGCAACAGTGGCCGCGCCGTTTGGTCGGTAATCCCACCCGATGGCGCAAACCGGATGTCGGGAAACGGCCCACGGAGTGCGGCCAGATGCTTCACCGGGTCGGGGAGCATCGGGAAAATCTTCACAAGGTCTGCTCCAGCGTTCCAAGCCGCAACGATTTCCGTGGGGGTGAACGCCCCGGCCATGCTCACCAATCCATGCAGGGTTGTTCGCTCGATGATGCTCAGATCCAGCATCGGGCTTGCCACAAACGCGGCTCCGGCGGCGGCGGCGGCCTCAACATCGGCTACTGTCAAAGCGGTTCCGGCTCCGGCGATCACGTTCGGCAGCTGTGCGATTTCTTTCAGCAACGCGCTGGCGTTTGGGGTTGTCCATGTCACCTCAATCACGGAAATTCCGCCGCTCAATATCGCTTCAATGGCCCGCGCAGCATCCCGCTGCGTCTCCATCCGAACAACTGCAATCACGCCGTAGCGAAGCATCCGGTTCAGTGTAGTTTCCATGTCGGTTCTGATTGCTAAGTGGTTGTAATCAAATAGTGAAAAGGGAATTTTCCGCGATACCCGCGTTGCTGCCAACGGATCACATTGCAGCAGCCGTTGCTTCCGTAAATCTAACGATGCTTACCGTTCACACAGCCTACATGAAAAATCTTCTTGCCAGCGTACTGTTCCTTGTAGTTCTATCCGTTGCGGCGCAATCGCAACCGGTGAAATCGTACCACACCACGCTGTTCGGCACCCTTGATCCCGACATCCAGAAGCAGGGAACGTATTCCGCGCTAACCGGCTACGCTGCCCCCGATGGCCGCGAGTACGCATTGCTGGGGGGCTTCACCGGAACCTACGTGATTGATGTTACCGATGCACCGCTGAAGCTGGTCAGCTTCATTCCCGGCCCAACAAGCCTGTGGCGCGAGATGAAAACATGGGGTTCCTACGGCTACGTTGTAAGCGAAGGGGGAAGCGGGTTGCAGATTATTGACCTAACGCAGCTTCCGCTGAAAGCTGCATTGCTCCGTGCCGACACCTCAGCCTTCCGAACCGCCCACACAATTTCTGTGGAGGGGAATTATCTGTACGTGAACGGAACCAACCCCGAAGCTGGCGCAAACCAGGGGACGCTGATTTTTGACCTTTCGGTGGACGCAACCCGCCCACGGTTAGTTGGGAAGTGGACCGGCCGATACGTTCACGATTGCAGCGTCCGAAACGACACCCTGTACGCCGCAGCAATCCTTGATGGCCAGCTTGATATTGTCTATTTGGGAAAAGACCGGAAAAACCCGGTGCAAATAACCAATGTGAAATATCCCGGCGCAGGAACCCACAACGCCGAAACCACGATTGATGGCCGCTACATCCTGACAAGCGATGAGGTTGGCAGCACCCCAAAAACATTGAAAGTGTGGGACAGGACTGATATCCAAAACATCAAAAAAGCTGCTGACTGGACTCCTGTTCCCGGGGAGATTATCCACAACGTTCATATCAAGGGGAACCATGCGTTTATTGCATGGTACAGCGCAGGAACCCGTGTTGTTGACATCAGCAACCCAACCAACCCGGTGCAGGTTGGTTACTACGACACCTACCCCGAAGCGGGTGAGTTTTTTGCGGGGAATTGGGGAACGTACCCCTACCTTCCCAGCGGTAAAATCTTAAGCAGCGACATGCAAACCGGGCTGCACGTTTTCACGTTCGATGGCGCAACGCCTGGGCGGGTAAGCGGGCGGGTGATTGATGCCCTCACCAACAAGCCAATCCCCTTTGCACGTGTGGACCTTACCGATCTGAAAATCCGTGTCATCACCGACACGCTTGGGCGGTACACCTTTGCTGGCGCGGCGGATTCCCTGAATTGGTCAGCATCCATCCAAGATTACTTGCCCCGCTCCGGCAAATTTTACATTGACCCCAAGGGGGCGCAGCACGACATCTACTTATCCAAACTACCGCTGGCCGATCTCACCCTTCGGGTGGTTGACGACGGGACAAACCAGGCTATTCCCAACTTCGGTTGGCGGCTAACCGAGCGTTCGTTTGCCGAAGGCGTTGCCCCCAACGGATTCCAAACATTTTCGCTTCCGGCGGACAGCACTTATCAGATGTTTGTTGGGGCGTGGGGCTACCGCACTCAGTTGGTGCAGTTTGGCTCCAAAGGTGGCAACACGCAGGAAGTGCGGCTGAAGCGGGGATACTACGACAACGCAGAAGTTGATTTGGGATGGAAGATAGAGGACACCGCCGATGATGCAGTTTCTGGAAAGTGGGAGCGGGGTGTTCCAATCGGGACGGTGGCAGATATTCCACGGCGCGGGGAAACCAAAATCCAACCCGACAGCGACCGCACAGCCCAGCCCGGCGACCATGCTTTCGTTACCGGAATCACTGGAACGGAAGGGAGCAACATCGGTGCCGCCGACGTTGACAACGGGATCACACGGCTAACCTCGCCAGCATTTGATCTATCCGGTTGGTACGACCCTCACATCACCGTGAACCTTTGGTACTCGCGTGGTGGAAACGTTCGGGGGATTGATGACACCATGCACGTTCTGCTATCGAACGACAACGGCAAAACCTGGGCCGTGATTGACAGAATCACCGACTCGGCGGATGCCTGGAAACGCTACGAGTATCAAGTGCAGAAATTTCTGGAACCTACATCGCAGATGCTATTTCGGATAGAAGCAAGCGATCTGGGGGAGCCATCGTTAGTGGAAGCAGCAATGGATGAATTTGAGATAGAAGAGCGAGGCGACGCAACTGGGGTTGATGAAAAAATGACCGCAAGTGGAATCGCAACCACGCTGCAACCGAACCCATTGGTGGCTGGGCAGGGGAGGGTGATACTGAATCTTGCCAACTCAATCAATCAGCTTCGCATTGAAGTATTCAATATCACAGGGGAGCGGGTGCTACAACTGCATGATGGCGCAGCCGCATCGGGTATCTTGAGCCTTCCGATTGATGCCACATCGGTAGCAGCAGGAAATTACCAATTGACCATCACTGCCGACGGGAACGTGTGGAGTAGGGAAGTGGTGGTACGGTAGCGTGGGGGGGGGGAGGAGTCAGCTGGAAACCCTAATAACAATGAAGTATAAAACCCAGAATTATCTGCATATCGAATAGCTTCAAAAAAATGGAGGGATTTAATCTGTATAGATTTTTAGGAAGGATATGCACATCCTCAGCACCACTGCAATCACCAAGCTCCAACATGGTGTTGCGTAAGGTGATTCACTCATCTAATCAAACAAATTCGCTGCCTTCAATAACGCTGTTTGGTCAATTATTCGGATTTTTCGGCCAACGAAATCAATGCTCCCTTCTTGCCGGAAGTCGCTTAAAATTCGGATAGTGGATTCCGTTGCCGAGCCGATGATGTTGGCAAGCTCCTCGCGCGTGATCACCACGTTCAATGTCTGATTATCGGGCTTTAAGCCGTAGGTATCTTTCAGCAGCAGCAGTGCTTCGGCAAGGCGTTCTTTTGCTGGTTTC
Source organism: Armatimonadota bacterium (assembly GCA_020850315.1). Lineage (GTDB taxonomy): Bacteria > Bacteroidota > Ignavibacteria > OLB7 > OLB7 > OLB7. The sequence continues at coordinate 25,149 of JADZEY010000089.1, forward strand.
TGAGCCATGTCAACAATGCGGTTTTCGGCATGGCGTAGTTCCTCCGAAAGCAGTTTAATCACCCGCATCGAGAAATTTTGGTTTGCTGTCAGAAGCGAAAGGAAGACCGATTTAGGGATGTAGCAAAGGATGGAGTCCTCCATCGGTACCGCAAATGCCGAGTATGTTTCCCCGCTAAGAAGCGAGCGGTAGCCGATTAAGTCGCCGGCCTTTGCCAAGCGAACAATCTGCTCCTTGTCATCCTTCCCATGTTTGTACAGTTTCACTTTCCCACGCTGTAAGCAGTAGAGACCGTTTGGGCTATCGCCAGCAAAGAAGATGATCTGCCCTTTTCGATAATGCTTGCAAACTTTGGTTTCCGAGATTGACTCAACCTGGTTTGCAGTAAGATCGGCGAAGATAGAAATGCCCTTGGCAATGCATTGGTCGCATTCAGGAATGGGAGTTTTGACAATTTTCAGCATGGCGCATTACTTGGTTCGCTGTTACTGAAGGCTGCCTTTTTCGGCAGGACTACCTTCACGCTGTACGTTCAAGGCTGCGATAAAATAACAAACAAAGGTCGGCAATCGCTGCCGACCTTTGTTTGTGTTTGTGCGTTTGTGATTTTTTTCTGCGAAGTCTTTGGAGAGGAATGGGTTGCCTCCCCCAAAAACATCACATCCGTTTAGTGGATTTCCAGATAGCGTTCCAGCTCCCACTGCGAAACCGCAATCCGATACTGATCCCACTCCTGCATTTTGGCTTGGTAGAATTTCTTGAACGTGAACTCACCCAATGCCCCGCGGACCACATCGTTTGCGGCCAATGCCTCAAGTGCATCCTTCAAATTTGCGGCCACTGCGCCAATTCCCCGCTCCTGAACCTCTTCCTTTGTCATCTCAAAAATGTCATCTTCCACGGGGGCGGGCGGGGTCATCCCTTTTTCAACGCCGTCAAGTCCGGCGGCCAGCAACACGGCAAAGGCCAGGTAGGGGTTTGCGGCTGGGTCTGGGCAGCGGATTTCCACGCGAACGGCTTTCTCCCGGCCTGGCGTGTAGCGTGGCACACGGATCAGCACCGAGCGGTTCCGTTGGCCCCATGCAACGTTCACCGGGGCTTCGTAGCCAACCACCAACCGTTTGTAGCTGTTGACGGTGGGGTTGATAATGGCGTTCAGTGCTTTGATGTGGTGCATCTGCCCGGCGATAAAGCTGCGTGCAAAGTTGCTGAGTGAGTAAACCCCATCAGCATCGAACATCAGGTTTTGCCCTTCGGTGGTGAACAACGACTGGTGGACGTGCATCCCCGATCCGTTGATCCCGGCAATCGGCTTTGGCATGAACGTGGCGTGCAGCCCGTGGCGTTGGGCAATGGACTTGAAGGCATACCGCAGCGTCACCGAAGCATCGGCCCCGGCAAGCGCGTCGCAGTAGCGGAAGTCAATCTCATGCTGGCCAATGGCAACCTCGTGGTGAAGTGCCTCAACATCAATCCCAAATTCTTGCAGCGATACCGTCATCTCCTGCCGAATCTCGGCGGCAGCATCCGTTGTTTGGTCGAAATATCCCCCTTCGTCGTGGGGAAGTGCTGTCAGCTTCCCATTCTCCTTTTTGAACAAGAAGAATTCCAATTCCGGCCCAACGTTGAAAACATAGCCCATCTGCTTTGCCCGCTCAAGCTGGCGTTTCAGGATGAAGCGCGGGTCCCCCTCGAACGGTGAACCATCTGGCATGTACACGTCGCAGATGATGCGGGCAAGGGTTCCGCTGGGTGAGTTCTTGGTCCACGGGATCACGGCGAACGTGTCCAGATCAAGCTTCAAAAACATGTCGCTTTCGTGGATTCGGGCGAATCCTTCAATCGAGCTGCCATCGAACCAGACGTTGTTATCAATGGCTTCTTCTAACTTCCAAACGGGGATTGTGACGGCTTTCAGCACGCCGACAATATCGGTGAACTGAAGGTTCACAAACTGCACGTTTCGCTCGCGTGCCAGTTCCAACACCTGCTGTTTGGTGATTCCCATTGTGTGTGATGCTCCGTTGATTGGGTTTGAATTTGTATTGCCGGACGAACCGTCTTCGGTTGTTTCTCTAAGTTTGTGCCGCTTTTGTTCCCCGCTCACGCCGCCCTTCGCTCACAACCTCGTCGGCGTGGGCTAACGGCAGTGTAAGGGTCTCCTTGTTGGTGGAAAGCACCAGGCTGGTGCGGGTCTTTACCACACCGGGCCAACGCTGAATCTCGGCCAGCAAGGCTTCAAGGGTTGCGGTGTTCTTGGTGCGAATTTTGATAAGGTGGCTTCCGTCACCGGTGATTGCGTGGCATTCCATGATCTCCTCGTGGGCCACAGCTTTTTCCAAAAATTTGGGGAAGTGGGTGCTGGAATCCACGCGAACCTCGATGAACGCTGTGATATCCAACGCAAGGTAGCGCGGGTCAAGCTGGGCATGGAACCCACGAATGACCCCACGGTCTTCCAGTTTCCGTAGCCGTTCGGCCACCGCAGGTGAGGAAAGCCCAACCTGCTCGGCCAACGCCCCTTGGCTGATCCGTCCGTTCATCTGAAGGATCCGGAGCAACTCAAGGTCAATAGTGTCGAGATCGGTGGAAAGGCGCATTTGCTTTGATTAATTAAGCAGGTGCGCAAACATACAAAACAAATTTAGGCTGCAATGGGGCAGCGCAAGAAAAACTTATGATTGAACGTTACACGCGCCCGCAGATGGGCGCAATCTGGCAGGATCAAAACAAGTACAGCATCTGGCTGGAAATTGAAACCCTTGCGGTGGAGGCCCAGGCCGAAACTGGCATTATCCCCCGCGAAGCCGCCGAAGCGGTCCGCCAGCGGGGCGCGTTCGATGTTGCGCGGGTGCTGGAAATTGAGGAAACCACCAAGCATGACGTGATCGCCTTCCTGACCAACGTTGCCGAGTACGTTGGCGAGCCATCGCGCTACATCCATCTGGGGATGACCAGCAGCGACGTGCTGGACACCTGCCTGGCGGTGCAACTGAAACAAGCCGGAGAGCTTCTGTTGGCCGGTCTTGAAGCCCTTCGCGACGTTCTGGCCCGGCGCGCAAAGGAGTTCAAACACACCATGATGATTGGCCGCTCGCACGGTATCCACGCCGAACCGATTACCTTCGGGCTGAAACTGGCGTTGTGGCATCAGGAAACAGAACGGAATATCGAGCGGATGAAACGAGCGATTGAGGTGATTTCCTACGGCCAGATTTCCGGTGCGGTTGGAACCTTCGAGCATCTTAGCCCCCAGGTGGAAGAGTACGTCTGCCAGCGGTTGGGTCTGAAGCCGGATCCGGTGACAACCCAAGTAATCCAGCGCGACCGCCACGCCGAATACATGGCCACGCTGGGGGTGATTGCTGCAACGTTAGAGCAGTTCGCAACCGAAATCCGCCACTTGCAGCGGACGGAGGTTCTTGAAGCCGAGGAGTATTTCTCGGCAGGGCAGAAGGGAAGCTCGGCAATGCCGCACAAGCGGAACCCAATCATCAGCGAGCGCGTCTGCGGAATGGCGCGCATCATCCGCGCAAACGCGCTTGCGGCAATGGAAAACGTTGCCTTGTGGCACGAGCGCGACATCAGCCATTCTTCCGTGGAGCGGGTGATCTGCCCCGACAGCACCATCGCCCTTGATTACATCCTGGAGAAGATGACCACTATGATTGACCGCCTGCTGGTCTATCCCGAAACCATGATGAAGAATCTGGAGATTACCAGTGGCCTTCACTTCTCCCAAACCATTTTACTGGAGTTAGCAAAACGTGGGGTTAGCCGTGAGGACGCGTACCAGATAGTCCAGCGGAACGCCATGCAAGTCTGGCAAACGCGCGAGCCATTTGCCGAAGTTCTGAAACGTGATAGCGAGCTAACCACGCTGATTTCCGCCGAAGAACTTGACAACCTGTGCGACCTGCAAAAATCCATTCGCAATGTTGATTACATCTTCCAGCGGTGCGGGTTGGGATAAGCGGGAATCGGTTGCAGTGCCTTGATATTCCGCCTACTGGACAGAACGATGCAGCCAAGAAATACTTCCTCTTAGATCACCGATTTCCAGCTCCCGTGATTATTCCTTCACTTGCCGATTTTCTTCACGTTGCCCAACCAGGTATTCGGGTTCCTGTGGTGGCTCAGTTGCCAGCGGGCACGGCCACACCGTTTCAAGTCTATCAGGTATTTCGCAACGGGGGGAAGGGGGCGTTGTTGGAGACGGGAAGGGGGGCGGGGCGTTCGGTTGTTGCCGTGGATATTGCAGGGGAATGGACCTTTTCCGAATCCGACGCGGGCGATCCTTTTAGCCAACTGCGCGCGCTTTGTGCGGCTAATCCTATCGTTCCCAACCCGCTGCTTCGGCGGTTCAACGGCGGGCTGGTGGGCTGGTTCAGCTACGATCTTTGCCGTACCATCGAGCGGCTCCCTTCGGTTGCTACCGACGACCTCCGGCTTCCCCTGTGCTACTTCCAACTGGTGGATTCGTTCATCGAGTTCGACCACCAGCGCGGCCTGCTGAACCTTGCCACGCTTCCGCAACTGCACGCTGGCGACATGGCCGAGCAGTACCGGAAGATGGTGGGGCGATTGCAGGAAATGATAGACCTTCTTGCCACGCTTTCCGCTACCGACGATCCCCCCGAAGCTCAACCATCGGCCAGTTCGCTCCATGCCGATCCACTCAGCTTCGCCCCAACCGTAACACCCGATCGCTTTGCCGAGATTGTCCGCCGCACGCGGGAGTACATTTTCGCTGGCGATATTTTCCAGGCAAACCTTAGCGTCCGGTTCCAGCGCAAGTTCCCGTGCGATCCGCTGGAACTGTACGGCCAATTACGCCGGATCAATCCATCGCCCTTCATGGCGTTTATTGAACATGATGATTGCGCAGTGGTGAGTGCTTCCCCCGAACTGCTGCTGCGTGCCAGTGGGCCGGTGATTGAAACGCGACCAATCGCCGGAACCCGCCGCCGCGGAGCCAACGAAGCCGAAGACGAAGAAAACATTGCCGAGCTGCTTGGCAACGAAAAAGAACGCGCCGAACACCTGATGCTGGTGGACCTTGAGCGGAACGACATTGGCCGCGTTGCACGCTACGGCACGGTGCAGGTGGATGAGCTAATGGCCGTTGAAAAGTATTCCCACGTCATCCACATCGTCTCGAACGTTCGGGGGGAATTACGCGAAGGGATGGATGCGCTGGATGCCATCCGCGCCTGCTTCCCCGGCGGAACGATTACCGGCGCGCCGAAGGTGAGGTCCATGGAGATTATCGAGGAGCTTGAGCCAACGCGGCGGGGGATCTACACCGGTTCAATCGGTTGGTTGGGATGGAACGGCGATGCCGAGTTCAACATCGCAATCCGGACGCTGCTGGTGAAAGGGGGCGTTGCGTACTTGCAGGCGGGCGCCGGAATCGTGGCCGACTCCGTTCCCGAACATGAGTACCGCGAATCGCTTCGCAAAGCCCAGGCCGCAATGAACGCCGTGGAAACCACGCTGGCGGGTTCGGCACTGGCAGAAAAGGAGGGAGCGGCCAGATGATTTTTGTGCTGGATAACTACGATTCTTTCACCTTCAACCTGGTGCAATACTTGGGTGAGCTTGGGGCCGATCCGGTGGTGGCTCGCAACGATGCTGTAAGCGTCCAGCAAGTGATGGCGATGAACCCGACGCACATCGTCCTATCCCCCGGCCCCTGCACCCCGAACGATGCCGGAATTTTACTGGAGTTGATTGCCGCCGCTGCCGGAAGGATTCCGTTGCTGGGGGTTTGCCTGGGGCACCAAGCGATTGGGCAGGTTTTTGGTGGCGATGTTGTTCGGGCCGCAACGGTGATGCACGGCAAAACCGCCATGATCCACCACGACGGAACCGGCGTGCATTCCGGCGTGCCCGCGCCGTTCCAAGCCATGCGCTACCACTCGCTGATCCTTGCCGCCGAAACCGTTCCCGATCCCCTTCGCGTCACTGCTTGGACCGAGCATGGAGAGGTGATGGGGGTGGAGCATCGCCAGCTTCCGGTGGTTGGGGTGCAGTATCACCCCGAGTCCATTATGACCGATCACGGGCGGGATATTCTCCGAAATTTTTTAGCCTACCGTACTCCCCGCCATGCTGGTTAATCTCAACGGCCAACTTCTTCGGCAGGAGGAGGCGGTTGTCTCCCTGTTTGATCGTGGCTTCCAGTTTGGCGATGGGTTGTTCGAGACGATGCGGAGTTACGGGGGGCGGGTGTATCTGCTTTCGCGGCATTTGGAGCGGCTGCGGGCCGGGGCGGAGTTGTTGGGGATACGGCTTCCGGAAGATAGTGAGTTAGCCAAACGGATTGCCGAAACCATTGCCGCGAACAACCTTCCCGATTGCGCTGTTCGGCTGACGGTCACGCGGGGCGTTTCGGAGAACGTGTTCGACATCCGCCCCGATGCCGAGCCAACGATAGCAATCCAACTCAGGCCGTTATTGCATTCTGGCGACCAACCAGAAGCCATCATCACCGTAGCTGCCGACCCCAACGTTGGCGGCGGGGGGATGATAAAATCACTGAACTATTTGCGCTCGGTGCAGGCAGTGCGGAAGATTCGGGAAGCGGGGGTGCGGGAAGGGGTGATGGTGCGGGAAGATGGAGTAGTGTTGGAAGGGAGCGTCAGCAACATCTTCATGGTGAACAGCGGGAGAGTGATAACCCCACCAATCGGGTTAGGCATTCTTCCCGGGATCACTCGCCAGCGTGTGATAGAGCTTGCCCAAGAACTGAGTATCCCCACCGAAGAACGCCCCTTCACCATCGCCGAGCTACTGCGTGCCGATGAAATTTTCTACACAAACTCCGTGCGTGGGATTGTGCGGGTGGGGAGCGTTGATGGAGTTTCGCTTGGTAAAAGCTTGATTGCTCCAGCCATTGCCAGCAAGTATCAAGCCGATGTGTTTTTTAGGAACCATTAACTCCAATCACCTTCCCCCATCAACACCGCCAGCATCTCCTCCTCAATCTTTCCATTGGTTGCCAGCATTCGGTCGGTGGCCAGCAGCCCCTGGGTGGTGTTGGGGCCGTAGGAACTGATGTTTCCGCCGGCTTCCTGGACCATCAACGCTCCGGCGGCAATGTCCCACTCGTTCAGTTTCACTTCCCAAAAACCATCGAAGCGGCCGGCGGCAACGTAGGCCAAATCAAGCGCGGCGGAGCCAAGCCGCCGCACCGGAATCCCGCGCCGAACAAACGCCACAAAACTATCAATGCAGCCAAAAGGGTTTTCGGCAACGTTGTACGGGAAGCCCGTTACCAGCACCGATCCCACCAACCCAGGCGTTTCCGTAACCCGCAGCCGCCTGCCGTTCAGGAACGCGCCGCCCCCTTTGGCCGCCGTGAACAGCTCACCAACATTGGGATTGGCAATCACCCCAACTAACGGTTCGTTGTTGGCCACCGCCGCAATGGAAACGCACCAAATCGGGATGCCATGCGCGTAGTTGACGGTTCCATCAATCGGGTCCACCACCCACGTAAGCTCCGTTAGGTCGCGGTTCCCTCCGGTCTCCTCGCCAAGAAATTTCGCATTGGGCAAATGGCCCCGCACAATCTCCTGGATCAGCTTCTCGCTGGCAAGGTCCATCTCCGTCACAAGGTCGTGCGCCCCGCCCGGCTTCAGCCGCACATCCATATCGGTGCCGAAACGGGAGGCAAGAAGTTGCGCGGCAGTGTCGGCGGCTTCGGTGGCGATTTCCAGCAACTGCCGAAGGTTGCTGCTGGTGAATTGTTCGTTCTCCATCTGAATTATTTCTCCCCCCGAAGCACCCGTTCGTAGTAGGCTTCGTATTTGGCCACAATATCAACCGCATCGAAATTCTTCACGGCGCGCTCGCGTGCGGCGGTGCTGAACTGAGCATATTTTTTTGGATGAGTGAGTAGGTCAATGGCGTACCGCGCCATTCGGTCGGTGTCGCCGATTTCGCAGATGTAGCCGGTGGTTCCGTGAAGGTTCAGCTCGGGCAAGCCGCCAACCGAACTGGTGAGTGCTGGCAATCCGCAGGCCATGGCCTCCAGCGCCGAAAGCCCAAAACTTTCCGATTGGCTTGGCATCAGGAACAGGTCGCTGGCGGAAAAAATCTCCGAAAGGCCAGTTTGCTTTCCCAAAAACAGCACATCGTCGCAGATGCCAAGCTCGCGGCACATCCGTTCGGCTTCGGCGCGGTCGGGGCCATCGCCCACCATAATCAGTTTGCTGGGGATTGTTTTGTGAATCTGATCGAAGGTCCGCACCACATCCAACACCCGTTTCACCGGGCGGAACGTGCTGACGTGAACCAGAACCTTCTCCCCGTTTGGTGCCCATTGCGCCCGCAGGCGGCTTCCATCCTGGCGTTTCCATTCATCAATGTTGACGAAGTTCGGGATCACCTCAATCGGGACATCGAGGTTGAAATTGGTCAACGTTTTCTCCCGCAGGAATCGGCTAACGGTGGTGATGCCGTCCGATTTATCAATCGAGAAACGGACCAGCGGAAGCATCGTGGGATCCAGCCCAATCAGGGTGATGTCGGTTCCGTGCAGGGTGGTGATGATCTTGATGTCGCGCCCCTGCTCGTTCAGTATCAGCTTGGCCATGTAGGCACTGCTGGCGTGGGGGATTGCGTAGTGGACGTGAAGAATGTCAAGGTCGTCGTACAGCACCACATCCACCATTTTACTGGTGAGCGAAAGGGAGTACAGGTCAACCTCGAACAAGGGGTAATCGGGCAACTCTACTTCGTGGAAGTAGATATTCTGCATAAATCCGTTCAGCCGGAACGGAAGCGCGTAGCTGATGAAATGGACGTTGTGCCCGCGTGCTGCTAATTCTTTTCCCAGCTCGGTTGCCACAACGCCACTTCCGCCGTAGGTAGGGTAACAGGTAATGCCTATGTTCATGGAAGCCAAGTTACAACAATGGGCCAAAGAAGCGCGGCCATGGTTCCATGACGCAGTGTTAATGATGTGTAGATGTGTCCGAGCATAGATTTTTTGCTCAAGAATTGCGATTATGCCGACGAGGAGAGTACAGAATATGGCATTGGTAAAGCCGTTCAAATCCATTGGAACAAGGGTGCGCCAGGAGCTGAAGGTTCGCGGTTCCCGATTTATTGGAACCGCCATTCCCGTTTCCGGGCGCGATGACATTGACCGCGAGCTTGCCGAAATCCGCAAGGAGTTCTGGGATGCAACCCATAACTGCTACGCTTGGCGGCTTGCTCCCGATGGCCTTCAGTATCGTTTCTCCGACGACGGCGAACCAACTGGCTCCGCCGGAAAACCTATCCTGTTTGTGATGCAGCAGCGCGAACTGCTGAACACCCTTGTGGTGGTGACGCGCTACTTTGGCGGGGTGAAGTTGGGGGTTGGTGGGCTGGTCCGCGCCTACGGCGATGCGGCCGCCCAAGCCTTGAATGCCACGGACATTATTACCACGTATCCAAGCAGCAATTACCGAGTTTTTACCCCTTACGAGGATATGAAGGTTGTGCGCCCACTGGTGGAGCGGTACGCGCTGAAGTTCGAGGAGGAGTTTCTGGATGTTGTGACCTACACCGTCACCATCCGCAGCGACCACGCCGAAGAATTCCAGGCCCTGATAACCGAGTCGTCGCAGGGGAGGGCAGGGGTGGTGGGGATTGAGGGGAAGTGACGAATGTCGAAAATCCTACTAATCCTGTCAATCCAAAAATCCTGACTCAGACTTCTTACCCCCATGCCCCCTCTCGCGTATTTCCTTCTACTCTTGGCTCCATTATCTGTTGGATTGGCGCAAGACAGGGATAGCGTTGTGATACTTGGAGCAACAGCGTTCCCGATTAAGTTGCTGCAAGGGGAAATTGCTGGAATGCCGATTGATTCTGCCGTTGCCAACCTTCGCCAATTCTACTTCCAAGAAGGTTTTTTGGATGCTGATGTTCGCCGCCAGGGGAATGCGCTGTTGATTCAGGAGGGGCGCGGGTATCGGTTTGGGAAGGTGAAAGAATCGGTTGTTTCCGCTGATTCACTTTCTGCAATCCCTAATTTTGATCCGCTACTGCTTGCGGGGGAACGCTACCGCGCCTCACTTCTTGAAGAACTGCTCCGCAATCGGCTTGCGTTATTTGCCGAACAGGGTTATCCGCTTGCTTCGGCCCAGATACAGCCCACAGTAGATACCGCCACCGCCACCATTGATGTAGGGATAGCACTGCACACCGGGGAGAGGGTGCGGATCAGCAAGATTGATGTTCTTGGTTCCAGCAACGCAGCCCCGTTGGTGCGCGCTGCTGCCCGGCTGAAACCGGATGAGCCGTTCACCCCGGCGGTGTCGCAGGCAATCCGCCAACGGCTTACCCGGCTTGCCCTTTTTAGCGAAGTGGCCGAGCCGCAGCTGTTCCGCTACGACAGTGCCGGTGCGGGAAGCCGCTACGGGCTGCTGCTGCAAGTAACCCCGGGAAGTGCCAACAGCTTCGATGGCATCATCGGCTACCAGCCTGCGGTGACGGCTGGGGAGAGCGGGGCGTTCACGGGGTATCTGAGCGTTGTGCTGCGGGATCTGTTTGGGGCGGGGCGGCGGGTTTCGGCGCAGGTGCAATTTCCCGGGAAAGGGGCGCAAGAGCTATCGCTGGGGTACTCCGAGCTCTACATTTTCCGGCTGCCGCTCAACTTCCAATTCGATTATCGCCAGAACCAGGAGGCCGCAACCCCGGGGCTTACCAGCTACCTCCAGCGGTTCCTTGCTGCGGATCTTTCGTATGAGTTCGCCGATGCTTGGCGGGTTCGCGTTGGCGGAGATTACGAAGCAACCATCCCCACCCCCGACTCCACCGGCGATTGCTCCCGCCAGTTGCTGAACAGTAGCCTTCTTGGTTCCACCGTTGCCATTGTGTTCGATAATCGCTCCAACCCGTACAGCCCCCGTTCTGGAGTTCGGTACAGCACCAGCTACCAGTTCGCCGGAAGAACAATCAACGGCCCGCTGCCATGTGTTGATTCCACACTGCCAACCAACACCGCCCGGCAAAAAGTAGATGTTGACCTTGAAGCCTACTGGCCAATCGCCCGAACGATAGTGGTGGCAACGGGGCTGCATGGCGGCCAAGTGGATGGCGGGGTGGTGGATGAAAGCGACCTCTATTTCGTTGGCGGGCAATCAACCGTGCGGGGGTATTACGAACGCCAGTTCCGGGCGGCGCGGCGCGCTTGGGGGGGGATGGAGTTCCGGTTGCTGTTGTCGGAGCTATCCTACGTCGCGCTGTTTTTGGATGGAGGTTGGTACCAACGCCCCGCAACCCGCACCGGCGGCCTTGCAGCAAGCGATTGGCTGGCCGGCTACGGCGTTGCTGGCCAAATCGAAACCCCGCTTGGGCTGGCTCGCATCGGCTTTGCCCTTAGCCGCGACGACACGCCAGAAACCGGAAAGGTATTTGTGGGACTGGTGAACCAATTCTGATTTCTGAACGCCCCAAATACAGTTAGAAAGTATGAACACAGCAACCGATTGGCCGGTTCTTCCTACGCCCCCATGTATATTTGCCCGCTGTTTTCAGCAAAAAACGATCTACACAAACACAACTCAGCCATAGCATCATGAACATAGTTGTCTGCGTTAGCCACACGCCCGACACCGCAACCAAAATCGTTGTTGGGGCCGATGGCAAAACGATTGACCCCAAAGGGGTGAAATTTATCCCCAATCCCTACGATGAATTTGCCGTTGAAGAAGGCCTTCGCCGCCGCGACAGTGGCACGCTAACCCTGCTTTGTGTTGGGGACGATTCCGCAAAGGAAACCCTCCGCTGGGGTCTTGCCGTTGGTGCCGATAAAGCCGTGCTGATTAAAGATGCGCAGCGGAACGACTCCTTCAGCGTGGCAAACTCACTTGCCGAAGCAATCAAGGGGTTAAGCCCCGATCTGGTTCTGGTTGGTCGCCAATCCATTGATTACGATTCGGCCCAAGTTGGCCCAATGCTTGCCGAACTGCTAGACCTTCCGGTGGTTAGCTTTGTCACCAGCTTCCAAATCAACGGCACAACCCTTATTGCCGAGCGCGATGTGGAAGGGGGGAAGGAAGTGGTGGAGACAACGCTCCCCTGCATCATCACCGCACAAAAAGGTTTGAACGAGCCACGCTACCCGAAGCTCCCCGACATCATGAAAGCCAAAGCCAAACCGATTGAGGAACGCCCTGCAGCCAGCACGCCGGACCGCACCCGGACGATTGGAATGCGCCTGCCAGAGAAAAAGCAGGGAGGGAAAATCCTAGAGTTCTCGCCCGAGAACGTCCGCGAATTGGTTCGGCTTCTGCATGAGGAAGCAAAGGTCATTTAAGCTACTCCATCCATCCACTGCTTCTGTTTTACCAAACCTTCAAGAACAAACACCATGACTATCCTTGCATATATCGAGCAACGCGGCGGGCAACTGAAGAAAAACGCATTTGAAACTATCACCGCCGCACGGAACCTTGCTGCCAGCACAGGGGGGAAGTTTTCGGCATTGCTGGTGGGGGATGGCGTTGCAGGGCTGGCCAGCCAGCTTGCCCCGTACGGCGCGGCTGATGTTATCGTGGTTGAGGATGCCCGGCTTGCGCAGTTTTCATCCGGTGCGGTCAGCACCGCAATCGCAGCGGTTGCCGTTGCCGAATCGGCCAACGTTGTGCTTATCAGCAACACCTTGCACGGCAAGGACCTTGCGCCACGGGTTGCCGTGAAGCTATCGGCCGGTTTGGTTCCCGACTGCGTTGGCTTGGATATTAACGACGGCAACGTGGTGGCCACGCGCCCGGTCTTTGCTGGCAAAGCCCGCGTTGACGTAGCCGTCACCACTCCGAACAAAGTCTTCTCACTCCGTCCGAACGTCTTCACTGCCACGGCTGTGGAAGGGGTTTCCGCTGCCGCGCGCTCGGCATCAGTGAATTTTGGGGAGAAGGATTTCGCAACCCGGGTTGTGGAAACCAAGCTGAACACCGGGAAGAAAGATGTTGCCGAAGCTGACGTTATCGTCTCCGGCGGACGTGGCTTCAAGGGGCCGGAAAATTTCAATCTGGTGGAGAATCTTGCCGAGGCGTTTGGCGGTGCTGTGGGCGCGTCGCGTGCGGTGGTGGATGCCGGCTGGCGGCCGCACTCCGAACAAGTTGGGCAAACCGGAAAAACCGTTTCGCCATCGCTGTACGTTGCCTGTGCAATCAGCGGAGCCGTCCAGCATCTTGCAGGAATGTCAAGCTCGAAGTACATTGTTGCCATCAACAAGGACAAAGACGCGCCGATCTTTGGCGTTGCCGATTACGGCATTATTGGGGATGTTTTCGAGGTGCTTCCGGCCCTTACCCAAGAAGTGAACGCGCTGCATGGCAAGTAAGCCAAGCAGTACAAGCAGGGCTATGTGAGCGGGGAGACAAGGGGGGCTTGAACCTTCAATGGAACGCAATTGATGAATGGCATGGATAGAGTTCAAATGGAAATCATCGGGCTAACCAGCAGCCCTCAAACAAGCGGATCGTACGCGCTGATCTTGCAGGAAACCGGCGGTATTCGTCGGCTATCCATCCTGATTGGTGGTGACCTTGCCCAAGTGATCGCGCTGGAACTGGAAAGCCTGAAGCCCCCCCGCCCAATCACCCACGACCTGATGAAGGCGATGATTGATGCGTTGGGTGTCCGCCTGTTGGATGTGTGCATCACCGAACTGCGCGAAAGCACATTCTACGCCGTGCTGAATATCGAAGGCGTTGGCGAACCGATTGATGCCCGTCCATCCGATGCCATTGCCCTGGCAATCCGTTGCGGAGCCGGTATCTACGTTGCCGAAGCAGTGCTTGCCGAGGCCGGAGTGCTACCAAACGATGACGAAGATTTTGACGACGACGAGGAGGATGAGAACGACCGGTTCGAGGGGGAAGCAGAAGCGGAGGAATCGAAACCCGAACGTCCCAAAACCCTTCGGGAAGTCTTGCAAGGGAAATTAGATGTGGCAGTGAAACAGGAAGACTACGAGCGGGCCGCACAGATCAGGGATGAGATTGACCGCTTGGATCGAAACAGCTAAATCACGCGCCAACGCGGGCATCGACCCGATACCATCCAACGCGGGCATGGAAACACTTCCAAGCCCGCGTTCCCTTTTTACGAGCTGCTTTGCGTTGTCTTTTTCTGGCCTTCAACTATCTTGCTGCGGCCATCAGCGTACCAACGCAAACACAACCCAACACCACAACAATGGAACAGCCGAAAGGAAGCCGTAAATCAGTTAGCCAGCAAGTTCAAAGCACCGTTGAATCGGAAATTGAGGCAGCACTGCGCCCCAGTGGATTCCATGAATTCACCGGGCAAAGCAAAGTGGTGGATAACCTGATGGTGTTTATCAAAGCCGCAAAAATGAGGGAGGAAGCGCTGGATCACGTGTTGTTCACCGGCCCGCCGGGGCTTGGCAAAACCACGCTCAGCTACATCATCGCCAACGAGATGAGTGCCGAAATTAAAACCACCAGCGGGCCAGTGCTGGAAAAACCCGGAGACCTTGCCGGATTGCTAACCGGACTGAACCATGGCGACATCCTGTTCATTGATGAAATCCACCGCCTAAGCCCTGTGGTGGAGGAATACTTATACTCGGCAATGGAGGATTACCGGATTGACATTATGATTGACTCCGGCCCGAACGCGCGTTCGGTGCAGCTGACTATCCCGCAGTTCACGTTGGTGGGGGCAACCACACGCCAGGGGCTGCTGACGGCTCCGTTGCGTAGCCGGTTCGGGATCATCAATCGGCTGGATTACTACTCGGTGGAGGATCTGTTCCACGTCATCAATCGGTCGGCTGCAATCTTAAATATCCCGATTGAGGTGGAGGGGGCGTATGAGGTTTCGCGGCGTTCGCGTGGGACCCCACGCATTGCCAACCGGCTGCTGCGCCGCACCCGCGATTTTGCCGATGTGAAAGGGAACGGCATCATCACCAAACACATTGCCGACTACGCCCTTGCTCAACTTGAAGTTGATGAGCATGGCCTTGATGAAATGGACAAACGGATTCTGGTGGCAATCATGGAGAAGTTCAACGGCGGGCCAGTCGGGCTAAACACGCTGGCGATTGCCGTTGGCGAGGAACCAGGAACCATCGAGGAAGTCTATGAGCCGTATCTGATCCAAGAAGGATTCATGCAGCGGACCCCCCGTGGCCGCGAAACCACTCCGCTTGCCTATCGCCATTTTGGAATTGAACGGAAAACTGGCGACCAGCAGGGGTTGGGGATTTAGGTGGCGAGTGCAAGGTGAGTTACTCACGCACCAACACCATGCTTCCGTACAACCTGCCGTCGCCAGCCAACACAAGTGGCGGCTGCAAGCTGGCCCAAGATGAGGTTCCATCAACCGCGAATTTTTGGGCAACGATCTGGCTGCTGTACTCCCCCGGATGCTCCAGCGGAACGTCGCGGATGGCCACGATGATAAGCTGCCCCAACGCATCCACCGTTAGCGCGGCATCGCGCTCGGGCGTGGGGGTGTTGAATGCGGCCACTGCATAATCCCCTTCCCCCCAGGCTTGCGTCCCATCGGCAGCAATCCGCTGCACGTAGATGTCGCGGTCGCGGGTGGTGGTGTCGGTGGTTTCCATCGAAAGGTAGAAGTGCCCAAGCCCATCGGCAAGCAACTGTTGATGCGCCACTTGGCCATGCTGCACCCCTGTCAGCACTGCCTTCTTCCCTTCGTTCCACAGCGGTTTGCCAAGCATATCCAGCCGTTGCATCCCAATAAATGTTTGCCCCCCAATCTGAAGTTTGAACGCCACAGCAAGGCCAGCTGGTTCGGCCAAAACAACGGGATCTGTCTCGCGCGCTTTTGCATCGGAGCTCACCAGTGGCAACGATGCTTCATCCATCCATCGGCGCGAGCCGTCGGGGGAGATGCGTTGTGCAAGGATGTCAACATCGCCGGCTCGTTCCCCAGCGGTGTATTCGATTTCGTAGGCCACATATGCCCCGCCGGCTCCGTCGCTTACCACTGCGGCATTCCGCTCCAGATGGCGGCTTGTGGCAACGTGCACTGGGTTTGCCGAAGCACCCCACCCGGTTTTGCCGTAGCCATCAATCCGCATTGCCAGCAGGTCGCTGGATGCCACGGAATCTTTGGTGATGACAGCGCTTTCGTACACCGCAATCACCCCGCCACGGCTATCGGCCACAACTCCGGAAAGAAGTTCGCGCCGTTTCGTCTTGGCGATCCAGGAACCGGATCCCCAGGCTGGCTTCCCATCGGCTCCAATTTTTACGGCTGCAATATCAACATCCCCAAAACTGCTTGCCGAGTAGTGGACTTCGTACAGCACCATGATCGAGCCATCGTACAGTTTCACGGCTTGGGCATTCTGTTCGCTGAAATTGGAGCGGGCTATTGCGGTGATTTGATTTGTTGAATCCCCCCAAAGGTCGTTTCCTTCACGATCCAGGCGGCGCATCAGAATGTCGCGGTCGCCGGCGTGCGCGCTTGCGTTATGCTCCACCGTGTACATAAGAAAACAACCGCCATTGGCATCGGGGAGGGTAATGGGGGAAAATTCCTTGTAGCTTTGCCCGCAAATGGAGGCGGGGGTTGCTGCCGGGGTCTCCAGCCGGCCATCGGTGAAGAAACGGGCAGCGATAATATCCTTATCTCCCGTGCGCTCCCCGCTCAGAAATTGTGCTGGGAACAACGCTGCAATCCTGCTGATCTGCTGCCCCAAGAGTGTGGTGGTGGTTGCCAACAACATGGTGGCAATGGCAGCAATCAGTTGGGTCAACGTCGGTGTACTTGGGTTCATAGCAATTCCTATCCTGTACCTTGTTTGGGGCAAGATACGTGGAAAACTTCCGAATAACCATCTTCACATATTCAAGAATCTACTATGCCATATCACGCACTGCTGAACGATCTTTCTATCCTTCGGCTTGTTCAAATTGCTTTGCACGAAGATATCGGCGATGGCGATGTCACAAGCGAATCGCTGCTGCAACCGGAAGTTTTTGGCGAAGCGGTGATGCTGGCAAAAGCCGATGGAGTGGTGGCCGGAACCGCGATTGCATCGCTGAGTTTCCGGGAAGTTGATGGTGACGTGAGCTGCGATTGGATTGTTGAGGATGGGGCAACCGTTAGTCCAACAACAGTGATCGGCCAGATTCGTGGGCCGCTGCGGAGCATTATCATTGCCGAGCGGACTGCGCTGAATTTCATGCAACGGATGTCGGGGGTGGCCACGCTTACCCGCCAGTTTGTTGATGCTGTTGCTGGCACCGGGGCAACAATCTTGGACACCCGGAAAACAATCCCCGGCTGGCGATTGCTGGATAAGTACTCGGTGGTGGCCGGTGGCGGGAAAAACCACCGAATGGGGCTGCACGACATGGTGATGATAAAGGATAACCACATCGAAGCCTACGGCTCGATAACCGGCGCGGTGAACGCGGCTTCGGAGTGGCTAACGGAGCGGAATCTTCAGCAACGAATACCGATTGAGGTGGAAACCCGAACCCTTGAGGAAGTGCGTGAGGCGTTGGAACTGCCAGCAATCGCCCGCATCATGTTTGATAATTTCACGCTGGAGATGATGCGGCAAGGGGTTACGCTGGTGGCTGGGCGGAAGGAAACCGAGGCATCGGGGGATGTGACGCTGGAGAACGTCCGGCAGGTGGCCCAGACAGGGGTTCAGTTTATCAGTTCCGGCGCGCTTACTCACTCGGCAAAGGCACTGAACATTTCGTTGGAGATCATTCGGAAGTGAGGCTGGGGCGATGCTGGGGCAACGCCGCGCAACCGAAGGGATCGCTTACCAGATATTCCCCCAATCGGTTGATGTTGCAACCTTGTAGGCAAGGATAACCGCAAACAGCACAAACGCCCACCCAGCAAAGCGATAGACCCTTCCGATGAAATTGGTGGGGATGCGGGTTCGGAATTTTATCAGCAACTGGAGTAGCACAAAAAACCAGAGGAACACCCCGCAGCCGAAGCCAACAGCAAGGATGATGTTATCGGTGGCGGAGGCTCCAACAACGGTTTGCAGGTAGGAATTTGTGCGGAGCGACCCGATCACCAGCGTTAGCGTGGGAAGGAAGGTGGGGGAGGCGATGTTCATAATGCCAAGCAACGCCCCCAATGCAATCGGAGATTTCAGCCCAAGATTCTGCACCCGTTCTTCCTGCTTCTTCCCCTTTGTTGCCGATTTCACCACCGCTTGGGATGTTGCTTGAAAGTAGTTCCGAGCCAGGATTATCAGCACCACAATGCACCCAATTTGCACCAGCATCACCAGCCAGCCGTAGGAGGTAATGGAGCGAAGCAAGGAATCAACAAAAGCAGAGGAAGCAAACGCGGCCAATGCGGCCAACAGCATATCGGCAAATGCGGCACCAACACCAATCTGTGTCCCGATGTTCCCATTTCCTTCCAGCGCCTGCTTCATCACAGCAATGGAGATTGGGCCCGGTGGAATAGCCAGCGCAAATCCAGCAAGGGCACCAATCAGCAGATCGCCAACATACACCTATCCAACCTCCTCAAGCGCAAGTTTGCTGGCCTCCGAGTCAATCTCCACCGGGTAATTTCCGGTGAAGCAGGCGGTGCAGTAGCCTTCGCCGTTTTCGTGCGGGACGGAGTCGAGCAAGCCTTCGATGGAGAGGTAGTGGAGCGATTCAACGCCAAGCGAATCGCGAATGGCACTAACGTTAAGATTGAAGTTGTTGGCAATCAATTCTTCCTTGCTGGGGAAGTCCATGCCATACTTGCAGGGGTGGGTGATGGGGGGGGAGCTGATCCGGAGGTGAACGCTGCGTGGGGCCGCTTCTTTCACCAGATTCACCAGTGCTTTGCTGGTGGTTCCGCGGACGATGGAGTCATCCACCACCACCACTTGTTGCCCTTCCAGCACGCCACGAACAACGTTGAACTTCATCTTCACTTTCAGTTCGCGGTTGGATTGGCCCGGGGCAATAAAGGTGCGGCCAACGTAGTGGTTGCGGATCAGCCCAATTTCATACCGGGTATCTTGATCGTACAACTCCTCGTTCACTTGCCGGAACCCAAGTGTTGCGGTGTTGGAGGAATCGGGGACGTTAATCACCACAACTTTCCCGCCGGGGCGGTCGCTAATCATGCCGGATTCTTCAGCAAGCCGTTTCCCTAACTTGCGGCGTACCTTATCCACCGAGTGGCCAAAGATGTGGCTATCGGGGCGGGAGAAGTAGATATACTCAAAAATGCAATGGGCAGGGCGGGGGGTAACGTCGTCAATTTGGTAAGAGTGGATGTGGCCGGTTCGGACGGTTTCCTCATCAATCACCACGATTTCATTTGGGCGGACATCACGCACATACTCAGCCGACAGGATATCCAACGCGCACGTTTCGCTGGTGACGATGTAGGTGTCGCCCAGTTTCCCGATGCAAAGCGGGCGGAAGCCGTGGGGGTCGCGGGCGGCCACAAGGCAATCGTCGGTAAGGATGGTAACGGAGTAGGCCCCGCGGACCTGGCGCAAGGCATCCCGAATTCTTCCTATGGTGCTATCTTCGCGGCTTCGTGCAATCAAGTGGAGCATGATTTCCGAGTCGGTGGTGGTTTGGAACAGCACACCATCGTTGCTCAAATTTCGGCGAAGCGTAAGGGTGTTCGTCAAATTCCCATTGTGGGCCAGCGCAAGGTTGCCGTGGTGATAATTGACGAAGAAGGGCTGGACGTTGGCCCGTTTGATGTTGTTGCCAGTGGTGGAGTAGCGGTTGTGGCCGATAGAGCAATCGCCCCGGAGGTCCTTCACCAGGATGTCTTCATTGAAGACATCCAACACCAGCCCATGGTCTTTATGGATGGTGAATGTTCGTTTTCCCGGGCGCGACTGGCTTGGCCGTGAGGCCACAATTCCCGCAGCCTCTTGCCCACGGTGCTGAAGCGCATGAAGCGCGTAGTAGGTCATCACCGAGGCCCGTGGGTTATTGAAGATCCCAACCACGCCGCAGTTGCACAGCGGTTTGTCAATTTCGCGTTGTTGGTCTGTGGCTTCGGACGAATGTGGAAGTTCCATACAGGGAAGTTCAGTGAGAGTGTTCAAGAAAACCGTTCAAATCTACGACAGGAAGAGCGTATCACAACAATGAAGATTGCTTTGATTGGCCCAGCGTTTCCGTTACGCGGCGGGATTGCCCACCACACCAATATGCTTGCCATCTACTTGCGGAAGCATGGCCATGCGGTGGATGTTATCACCTTCCGCCGGCAATATCCCAAAATCCTCTATCCTGGAAGGTTTCAGGAAGAAATAGGGGATGGGGGTGGGTTTGCGCAGCAAGTACAATCGGAGCGATTGATTGACAGCATGAGCCTCGGCAACTGGAAGCAGGTGGGGGCGTTGCTTCACCAGCGAAACTACGACCTGATTGCGTTCAAGTATTGGACCCCGATGCTGGCTCCGGCATTTTCCAGCATTGCCAAGCGGGCGCACCACGAAGGGAGGAAGGATATCATGGTGATTGTGGACAATCTGTTCCCGCACGAACGCCGGCCAATAGACCGATTGCTCACAGATAAATTTTTCCGCTATTGCAATCTGGCTCTTACTCAATCCAGCACAGTCTATCACCAGCTTGCAAGGGCGTACCCCGCAATCCCACAACGGCTGACCCCGCACCCGATGTACGAAAATTTCGGCGCAAAACTGGATACCCACCAGGCCCGCAAACAGTTGGGCATTGATTCCCCAAAAGTGTTACTCTTCTTTGGTTTTGTGCGGCAGTACAAAGGGCTGGATCGGTTGCTGTCGGCCATGCCGGAAATCGCTCGCCGCCACCCCGATGCGCAGTTGTATGTGGTTGGGGAATTCTTTGGTGGGGAGAAAAAGAAGCAACCGTACATCCAGCAAATCGAGCAGGGGGGGGTAAGGGATAACATCACCGTTGTGGATCGCTATGTGCCGAACGATGAAGTTGCGCTGTGGTTCTCGGCAGCCGATATGCTTGTCCAGCCCTACCACTCGGCCACCAACAGCGGGATTGTCCAGATTGCCTACAACTTTGCCACACCGCTGATTGTCACCAACGTCGGCAGCTTAGGTGAAGTGGTGGTGGATGGCCACACCGGGTTCGTGATTGATGACCCTTCCCCCAATGGAATTGCTGATGCGGTTGATAAGATGTACCACAACGGCACCATCCAGCAATTTTCCCACAATATCACCCAAGAACGGAAAAAATATAGCTGGGATGCTTTTGTTGAGGGGATGCTGGAACACGCACGAACCGTTCAGCAACAGTAGATTTGACACAGGATGGTGTGCTCTCTGAGAAAAAAATCTATGTTTGCCGCTGCTGTCATTTCTTTAGCTCCTTTCCGGCTTACCTGAAACCATTCCGCACGCGAAGCATGGGACGTGTTCCACATCCTGATGCTGCGTCCATTCATGGATGATTGCTGGCTTGTTGCCAGCCAATCAACAATTCTCAGCCATTGATGTAACACATTCGGTTTGCGCAGGGTCTTCACTCTGTGCTGCCGGAATACCTCACCGTTTCAACAGGCTCTCCAAAGCCGATAACTGCCTGAAGCCATGACCAAAGCCCTACGCTATTACCTTGCCGCAGCCTTGCTTGTTGCTGCTGGCGTGTTGGTGGCAATCAACACAAAATCTTCGCCGAAACCGGCGGCGCGCACCTACACTGGTGTGCAATCTTGCCTAACCGCCAACTGCCATGCCGGACAGTATGGCAACGGAGAAAGCTACAAAGGTGCCGCAGCGTTTATGGAAACGATGCACACCAAAATCCACCAGCGACCAAACCCACAGACCGTAATCATTGACCGCTGGTTCCGCGAAAAACGTGTGTTGAAAATCCACGACCAGGGAATCCCAACGCCTGGGCAGGATACGCTGCTGATTGAGCTAAGCAAAGGGGAGCGTGAGGATGAATACTACATCCAGCTCCGCTTCTCGGGTGGGGGCGATTCCTTGCCAAAAATGAAGGTGGGCTACACCTACGGCGGCAACGGATGGCTGCAACGGTTTTTGGTGGAGATCAACGGAGCCTACTATGTTCCCCCGTTCCAGTATGTGCTTCCTGAATACCGTAACCAGTCCGATACCGGTTATTGGGTTGGATTGGATATGCAAAAATGGTACGTGGCAAACGATCCAAATACTGGCAGCGCACGATTCCTCCGCTGGGAAAAGAATGAGTTCCTGAAACTCTCGTGGGATCACGAGTGTGCTGCCTGCCACGTAAACGGTTTTGGCTTGGTTGTGGATCCCAAACCAGGAACAACCGACACCGCAAATTATGCAACATGGGTTGGCGTTGCCGAAGGCGACTCCGCTCTGGCCGACCAGAACATTATGATCGGTTGCGAAAGCTGCCACGGCCCCGGCTCGGAACACGTTGCAAGCCCACGGAAGGATAACATCTTTGCCTTCTCGGTACTCCCCAAAACAAAGGAGGCAACCGACCGCAAATTGGATCTTTGCAACTACTGCCACACCCGTGGCCCCAGCAAGCCAGGCCGCGTCCATCGCTATCCGTTTGATGAAACCAACAATGAGCCGTTCATCCCAGGTGGCGAACGTCCGCTCAGCGATTTCTTTTTCGCACGCCCAACGGTCTGGGACGACGGAAAAACTTCCTACGCCCACCACCAGCATGGCGATGATTATGCGCGCTCAACGCAGTATAAAAGTCACCTGTTCATTGACGGCTGCTCCGATTGCCACTTGTCCCACTACAACAAGCCAGGGCTACCGTTCCAGTTGAAAGATGATTACTACTCATTGGAAGATGGCGTTGGCTGCATGAGCTGCCACGGTATTCCAAAGGCGCAGGGAGGAAAGAGTGAGTTCCCAGCCGATAATTTGGGACGTGATACAGTGTTGGAAGGGAAGACCCTGAACGCACATACGTTCCACTCGCAAGGGGTAAGCCAGTGTGTGAACTGCCACTTCACGGCAACGGCAACCATCTCCTTCGACGGCAAGTTCAACTTCACCGATCACAGCTTTAAAGTGGTCTCGCCAGAGGAGACTATTTGGTACTACCGCCGCGGAGCAACCATCGGGGTGATTAACTCCTGCGCTGCGGGCTGCCACCGCAACGGGCGCGGCGAACGGAACCGCAAGCCAGGCGACCCGCTGGCCCCAGACTTTGGAATCGTAGATCTGAACCCAGTCTTCTATAAGGAGAAAACGGATAGCCTGTTGGCTGATACGCTGTTCAAGCGTTGGAAGCAGTGGGGATGGTCAACACGGCATAATCAAACTGGAGTTGAGACATCCAACATCGCCGTCACCGGCATGGCACCAAACCCAATGGTATCCGGCAACACGCTGAACATCCAGTACAATGTGAAGTCCCGCTCGAACGTACGGGTGCAGATTGTGGATATGCTTGGCAGGAACATCCGGTACGTTGCCAACGGCATGACCGAGCCAGGGAATCACTCAGTAGTGTGGGATGCCAACGATAACTTTGGCAAGCGGGTGGCAAGCGGAGCCTACATGGTTCGCATCACAACACCGGCTGGGACCACCAGCGAAAAAGTGATTGTGCTGCCGTAGCCAGCGGCAACGCCAACCGAACAACATATGGTAGTTGTGGAGGCACGGATTCTCTGGGGGAGCAATCTCCCCGCGACTTCGTGCCTCCCGTGTATCGGGGCTGCTCTTGGAGGGGGTTTTCCCACAGTTTGAAAAACGCTGCGACAGCAATCCCTACCTTGAATTCCGTAGCTTGCTTCGGTAGAGCATCAATCTGGGGCTAACCATAATTCTGCGGAATCAACGCTGTGTCTTCCACGCTTGCCAAAGCATTCCAACAAATGGCTGCTGTTGCGGCAAAGGATATCCGAAGCGAGCTTCGTACACGATTCGCGCTGAACTCCCTTGCAATGGTTGCTGTGGTAACGGTGGTGGTGTTGGTGTATGCCGCCCGCGAGGAGGTGAAGGTCCCCGTGGGGATTGCTTCCGGGATGCTGTGGGTGAGTATGTTTTTTACCGCTGTGACTGGGCTTGGCCGCACGTTTGTTAGCGAGGAAGAGCGTGGCACGGTGCTGCTGCTGCGGCTAACAACCTCGGCAATCCCTGTGTACTTCGGCAAGCTGCTGGTGAATATGCTGTTTGCTGTTGGGGTGAATGCCGTGGTGGGGGTGCTGTACTTGTTCTTCTCCACCAACGTGCAGTTGGGTTCGCCGTTCGCGCTGCTGGTGGTGCTGCTTCTGTGCAGCTTCGGGTTTGCCGCATCGCTCACAATCGCTTCGGCCATTATCGCCCGCTCCTCCTCCAAAAGTGCTCTGTTCCCGGTGCTCTGTTTCCCAATTCTGCTGCCGCTGATGGTGCTGGGGATTGACCTTCTTGGCCGTTCGTTTGCTGGCGCAGCGTTGGGCGTGATGCTTGAACCATTGCTGCTGCTGCTGCTGTACTCAGTGCTGGTGATCGTCGTCAGCTACATCTTGTTCGACTTCCTCTGGAAAGAATAATCCATGAAAGCACTTCTCATTTTCGGCGGGTTTGCCTTGGGGATGTTCCTCGGCTTCTATCCCGGCGGCGTTACCAAGCCGCGCCCCGTGTGGTGGCGCACCGTTGCAATGGTTGCCCTTGTGGTGTTGGTTTTTGTTGGGTTCGGCGTGCCAACGGGGGGAACCTTCGGCTCGGCAAAAATGATCACCATGACCAAGGACACGCCGCCACTGCTTCCGGTGATGGGGAAGGTGGTGCAGGCGCCAACCAACGGCTTGGCCGTGCTCCAAGATTCCGATGGTGATTTAGATACGTTCCGGTTGGCCGGCACGGGAATGAACCCCTCTGACATCCAGCGTGGCGACCAAGTGATCCTTGATGCCCGCTTCATTCGCGCCGAAAAACTGTTCGAAGCCGAGCGGGTTGCTTCGGTGAACCCCATCGTCACCGCGCCGCTGATCCCCGGGCTTGAGGAACGCGCCCGCAACCTCTATTTCCATGTCCCCTCGGCTTGGGTGGCGCAAATTGCGTGGTTTGTGGCGTTCGGTTTTGCGATAGCCTACCTGCGCAAACGAAAAATTGAGCATGACATCATTGCAAGCTCAGCTGCCGCGTTGGGGGGGATTTTTTGCCTGTTAGCAACCATCACCGGATCGGTGTGGGCGCGTTTTAACTGGGGGACATTTTGGACGTGGGACGATCCCCGGCTTATCTCCATCACGATTGTCCTGATTGTTTTTGGGGCCTACTTTGCGCTCCGTTCTGCAATCGAGAACCAAGACCAGCGGGCAAGGATTTCCGCAGTCTATATGATTATCCTGGTGCTTCCGGTGACGTTCTTCATGTTCGTCTATCCCCGGATTGCTGGCGGATTGCACCCCGGTTCAAAAGGGGATGTGAACTCCGGACCGGTGCTGTCGGGCCAAGCCGATTCAATGAACATTGTGATGCAGGTCATCTACGGCTTAGCAATCTTTGCGTTTATTACTCTCTACTTCTGGATGCTGAACGTTGCTGCCCGAACACGGCTGTTGGGGATGCGCCGGGAACGCCGCGCCGCCGAAATGGATAACCGAGAGAAACAACCAACATCGGCAATGGGGCCGACGGTGGTTCGTCTGTGAGCCACGGCTTGCTGAAGCGATCAACTTCATACACTGGCCAACCAAGAACCATGCAATTCCTATCCGAACACTCTATCTACGTTGTTCTTATCATCGCGCTATTGATCCTGAGCGGGTTGCTGATCTACCTAAACCGGATTGATGCTCGGCTGCGAAAACTTGAACAAGAGGAACCACAACCATGAAACCAAAGTATATCATCGGGGCCGTTATCGCCCTTGCGGTGCTGGTCACAGCGTTTATCGTTGTTGAAAGCCGTGGCGTGGAGTACATGAACTTCCCACGCGCCGCCGAATCAGGAAGCAAAGTGCAGGTGGCCGGCGTTTGGGTGAAAGAGAAAGGACAGGAGTACAACGCCACCAACAACCTGTTCACGTTCACCATGCAGGATCGCGACGGCAACACCATGCCAGTAAAGTTTGAAGGTGCCAAGCCAAATAACTTCGAAATTGCCACCGAAGTGGTCTGCACCGGAAGGGTGGAGAATGGAGAGTTTGTGGCAACGAACATCCTAACAAAATGCCCCAGCAAGTACGAAGCAACCTCAAAAGACTTGCAGCTGTAGCCACGCATCAGCCACGCTGCACTCTCCCGCTTTCCCAGAACTAACCCTTTCCTCAATGCAACGCAGAATCCTTTTCATCTCCTTCTTTCTGTTGCTCGCAGCCGGCGTTGTGATCTACGGAGTGATGAACGTTGATGTGCCGCAAATGACCTTTGCCGAAGCGGTGAAGGTCAACGATGAATCCAAAAAAGTGATTCTGGTGGGGAAAGGAATCAACCGCCCCGCCACCGAGGATGGCGCAGTGGTCTTTTACGTGACCGATATGGACGGCACCGAAGTGAAAGTGAGCTACGATGGCGAAGCCTTCGACCACGAACGGCTGAACCACGCCTTGCAAAAGGGAGAGGTGGTGCACGTTGCCGGCCACGCCCACTCGGATCATTTCCACGGCAAAGAACTCTTCTTTAAGTGACCCCCCACACAGCAGCTTACACCAATGAATGATACAGCAGTTTTTAACGGAACACTTGGCACGATTGCCATCTGCTTTGCGCTTGCCACCGCCGCAATCGCAATGGTTGCCTATGGGCTGATGTGGAAAAACGGAGAGGAGCGATTTGGGAAGATTGGCCGCGTTGGCTTCCATGCTTCGGTGCTCAGCTTCATGTTCGCATCGGCCACGCTGATGTTCTTGATTTTCACCCACCAGTTCCAGTACACCTACGTCTGGCAGCATTCCTCCACCTTCCTTTCTCGCCCGTTGCTGATGGCCTCCTTCTATGCCGGGCAGGAGGGGAGCTTCATGCTCTGGACGTTGCTGACCTGCATCGTTGCAGTGTTTGTGATGGGATATGCCCAGCGGGTGAACTACGAAGCCCCAGTGATGACCATCTACACACTGGTGCTGGTCTGTTTGCTGATGATTCTGGTGGTGCAATCTCCCTTCGAGACGCTGCAAGCATCGTTCCCGGGCGAGGTGCCGGCAGGCTACATTCCCCCCACCGGAAAAGGGATGAACCCGCAGCTGGAAAATCTGTGGATCACCATCCATCCCCCAATTCTTTTCATGGGCTTTGCCGCAATGTCCGTTCCGTTTGTGTTTGCCATTGCTGGGCTGTTCCGCAAGGATTACCAGCGTTGGATCACCGTCTCGCTCCCCTGGACGCTGTTTGCCTCCATGGTGCTGGGATTCGGAATTATGCTTGGCGGTTGGTGGGCCTACGAGACGCTTGGTTGGGGCGGTTTTTGGGCGTGGGACCCGGTGGAAAATTCATCACTGATTCCGTGGCTGGTCTGTGTGGCACTGGTCCATACCATGCTGGTGCAGAAACGAACCGGAACCATGAACGGCCCTAATGGCAAGCCAATGGCAGGGGGGCTTGTTCGCACCAATTTTGTGCTGGCAATTTTTGCCTATGCACTTATTCTTTACTCCACGTTCCTTACCCGCTCCGGCGTTCTTGGCGATACCTCAGTCCACAGTTTTGTTGCGCCGGGAATGTTCGTGTACGCAGTGCTGTTGGGGATTATTTTTCTATTTCTTGGGATTGGCATTGTTGCCCTCTCAATTCGTTGGCGGCAGCTAACGAACATCGCTGGCGAGATGAAACTGATGTCGCGCGAGAACGGTTTGGCACTGGGTTCGGCGGTGTTGGTGGGGTGTTCCATCGTTACTTTAATCGGGACAAGTTGGCCCATTATTCGCCCCATTTTTGGTTTAGCAAAAAAACCGTTCGAAACCGGCGATTTTAATATGCTGATGCTCCCATTCGGTTTTGTGATTGTGTTCTTGAATGCCTTAACCATGGGGCTGAAGTGGAAAAACACCTCCAAAGAATCGTTTGTAAAAGCGTTATCATTATCAACAATTATTGCCGCTGTTGGAACGTTCGGGCTGATACTGTTAGGAATCCATGACCCAATCTACATTGCGCTCGGCTTTGGGGCAATGCTGGCATTAACCATCAACATTGAAATGGGGTGGAAAATCCTTCGCGGAAATAAAAGCTTTGTTGGCGCGTATGTTTCCCATGCTGGCGTTGCGTTGATGATGCTTGGCATTGTCTTCACCGCCCGCTACTCCGTCACCCAGCACGTCCGTTTGCCGGAAGGGGAGACCAAAGAAGCGTTCGGCTACAAGATGACCTACAAGGGGCAAGAACAGATTGAGTTAGACAAAACCGATCGCGAAAAATACGCCCATAAAATTGAGATGGTGAAGGATGGAAGCAGCTACGAAGTACAACCAATTATTTTCTGGAGCGATTTTAATAAACGGCAATCTGCATTTCTTGAGCCGGGGATATTGTACTATCCAACAAAAGACATCTACGTCTCCCCAAAAGCCATTGAAGACGATGGCGGAAATCCAACAATCGCCATGCACAAAGGGGACAAAATTCCCCTCCCGTTTGATTCCAGCATCGCCCTCCGTTTTGTGAAATTTGAAATGGCCAACGCAGCCCAAGATGGGAAGCAATCGGCTGTTGTTGAAGTAACCACAAAGGATAGCACATTTTCCCTGATCGCTTCACGCGTTTTGGAAGGCGGTCGCTATCTGCCGGTATTGATCCCCTCCACCGACATCTCCATCGGGTTCGGCGATCTGCGTGCCGATCGGGAAAACTTGGCAAACTCCGAAGCTGTTTTTGTCTTCAGTTCGCCATCGCATCCGCCGCCACCATCCAAGCGGGTGATTACGGTTGATGTTTCCGTAAAACCGTTTATTTCGTTCGTTTGGGCGGGAGTGATTATCATGGTGGGGGGATTTTTCTTCTCAATTATCCGCCGCTGGAAAGATGTGTTCCGGGGGATAAGCCCTTCAGTGCCTTCACCCCTTCAGCAGCCGCAAACCTTGTTGGCCAGTGGTGAACAATTAAGCAGCGCACGCCCGAAAGAAATTAATGTGGGAGAAGTTTAGAGATGCCGAAAACAAAGCAACCAGCGATTCCTGAAGCTGTGCAATCGAAAGAATTGCACGAAGAGGATCGCATCCTTTCCAACGAGCAAAAACAGCAGGCGATTGCAACATTCACCAAATTCCTGACCCAGGAACATTACCGCTCAACCGAGGAGCGATTTAAGGTGTTGGAGATGGTGCTGCACCGCGTTGGGCACGGGCATTTTAATGCCGATGAGTTGTACGCAAATATGGTGATGAGTAAAATTCGCATCAGCCGCGCAACCGTCTATTCAACGCTGGAGTTGCTGGAAAAAGCTGGGATTATTATCAAGCATAATTTCAGAACTGATAGAAGCTATTATGAGGTCGGATTTGATGAACCACATCACGATCACTTGATCTGTGTGAAATGCGGGCATATCTCGGAATTTGTGAACCCGCAACTTCTTAGCATTCGCAAGCAAGTTGCCGACATGGCAGGGTTGAAGGTTGTGGATCACTCCTTCCAGATATTTGCCGAGTGTCCCGAGCCAGGAAAATGCCCGCATAATCAATAAATCACCCATTATCCTGACCACCGACCTATGTTTAGTAAACACGTTTGGTACGACCGCCGCCACCAAGCTGAAGTATTTATTTCGGATGATGGGCAGATCAGTGGTGCAATTATTGCCTACAAAGGGGCCGTGTTTGTGGTGAATCCACGCCCAGAAATCATGACCGCGCTCTATCAAGAAGGAAAAATTAAACGGATACTTTCATTGAAAGGGGTGGTGCTTACCGATACCACAATGGAATATACCCGTGGTGTCTGCTCGCTTGTTAGCTACTCGCGTGCGTTGCGGCGGAAATCACCCTTTGCCATTATCACCCGCGATAATACCGCAATCACGTCGGGATTTCTTGCCTCCTGCTGTACACAATTAGTTCCCGATGGTAGTTTCCAGGTGCAATTAACGGCATTACCGCAGCGGGAATCGTTTGTGCTGGGAGAAGGGTTAATCCGATATGAGCCGCAAGAAACTACGGAGTCCAGCGGCGGCAGCCCCTGCCTTGTGGTGGAAACCCGCGAACGCCGCATCCATTTCTACGATGAAACCCACGTGGGGTCTTTTAATTCTAGCGAATTACCCTTGCTGCAACAGCCCCACGTTGTTATTCGCGCTGCCAACATCATGAAATCATTCCAGCCAATTGAGCAGCGGGTGTTGCAGGTGGCACGGTGATAGGGGAGAGAAGGGAGATCAGGAACAGCAGGATTCGGAGCAGAGGCGATGAATCCCGTCCCTGGGATCGCCGAGCGTCTGCTCGGCTACCGAACACTCGGAATTTCTGAGAAAAATTCGGCGGAGAACCAAATTCTTTCTTTCCCATTCGACATTACAAATACGCTTCCAACTCCGACTCACTCTCCACCAACACTGCCCGGGCTTTCGAGCCATCGAACGGGCCGACAATTCCGGCCATTTCAAGCTCATCCACAAGCCGTGCTGCGCGGCTGTAGCCCACTTTCAATCGCCGCTGAATAAGCGAGACCGACCCTTGTTGATGCCGCACAATCAGCCGCGCGGCTTCCTCGAACAAGTCATCCCGCTCATCGCCACCACCGCCACCGCTTTTGCTTTTTTTCTCCATCACCGACGGCAGCAGATACGGCTTTGAGTACCCTTTCTGGTTTCCGATGTGATCGCACAGTGCTTCCACTTCTTCGGTGGAGATAAACGCGTTTTGCAATCGGACTGGCTTCGGCATTCCGCCGGGCAGATAGAGCATATCACCATTTCCCAGCAGCTGCTCGGCTCCGTTCATATCAAGGATTGTGCGGCTATCAATTTTTGTGGCCACTTGGTAGGCGATGCGCGCCGGGAAGTTGGCTTTAATCGTTCCAGTAATCACGTTCACCGAGGGGCGCTGCGTTGCTACAATCATGTGGATGCCGATTGCGCGGGCAAGCTGCGCAAGCCGTGCTATCGGTTCTTCCACTTCACCGGCGGCTGTTATCATCAGGTCGGCAAGCTCGTCAACAATCACCACAATGTAGGGGAGCTTCACGTGGTTGAAGCTGGTATCATTGCTGTAATGTCCTTCGTCAACTTTCCGGTTGTAGTCCAGGAGATTCCGCTGCCGCCCTTTTGCCAGAATGTCATATCGCCGATCCATCTCCATCTCCAATGCCTTCAGTAAAATCACCGCGTTTTGCGGATTGGTGACGATATCCTCGTCAATATCGGGCGAGGTTGCAAGGAAGTGATCTTTCAGTGCGCGATACTGAGTAAGCTCAATTTTCTTGGGGTCAATAATCGCAAACTTCAGATCGGCGGGGTGCATCTTGTACAGAAGCGAAGCAAGAATGGCGTTGATCCCAACCGATTTACCGGAACCGGTCGCGCCAGCAATTAGCAAGTGGGGCATTTTCGCAAGGTCATCGCAGAAGACCTCACCAACCGTGGTTTTTCCCAACGCCAGCGGCAACCGGAAATCGGCTTCGCGGAATTTTGCGGTGTTCAGCACCGCACGGATTCGGACCATTGCCGGCTTGTGGTTCGGAATCTCCACGCCAACAGTTCCTTTCCCGGGAATCGGCGCGATGATTCGGATCCCACGCGCCTTCAGTGCCAGCGCGATGTCGTCGGCCAGCGACTCAATCTGGGCAATTTTGATCCCTGCCGCCGGGACGAACTCATACAAGGTGACAACCGGCCCCGGGGTCACTGTCAGATTCTCAATCTGGATGTTGAACGTCCCCAATTTCTCCTGAAGAATGCGGGCGTTCTCTTTCAGCTCTTCATCGTTCACATCGGCTTGATCCGATTGCGGGGTTAGAAGCTCCACCGGTGGGGGCTGGTAATCAATTTGTTCGTCGGAACTATCCTCCAGCAAATCGCCATCGTCGTCGGTCTCCTTGTCGGCTGGAATTTCAATCTCCTGCACGTTCACCCGTAGCCGTGCTGGCTGCACTGCGGGCTTGCTGGCGGTTGCTGGTATTGGATCAGTCTCTGCAGAAAGAGCAGTTGGAATGTGAGCTAACTCAACGTTGCTGGTGTTTGGCGGCGGAAGCACTGGCGCATATCCGTTTGGTTCCCC
Organism: Armatimonadota bacterium; assembly: GCA_020850315.1. Lineage (GTDB taxonomy): Bacteria > Bacteroidota > Ignavibacteria > OLB7 > OLB7 > OLB7. Next base: position 57,209 of record JADZEY010000089.1, read on the forward strand.
TTCTTCTTTCACAACATGGGTGCGTTCCAGCTGAACCGCTGGGTCAATCGGGGCACGGTTTGTTGCCGGGGGGGCGATGCTCCGCTCGGCTGCCGCCGCATCTCTCACGTCACGCGGCTGGCTGCCATCGTGCTCCCCACCAGTTGCAGCCGGGGAAGGGGGGGGGGGAACTTGCAGCGATGAAGTTGTTGACGTGGTTGGCCGTGCGATGCGTGGCTCGGGGAAGGGGATGGTGGAGGTCCGAACACCGCGTGGCGGGGCGGCAACCGATTCCGCTGGATCGGGGGCAACGGACATCCGCCGCACCATCCGGGCCGGTTCGCCATCAATCCGGTCGCCGCTGGGTGCGGGCTGTGGTGCGCTGGTGTTCTGTGCTGCGGCCACGCTTGGCTGCGATGATTCTTCCCGCGTCAACTCCCCCAATTTCATCCCCACCGATTGCCGGGCTTCGGCAGCTTTGCTCATCAAGGCGTTGCTGTAGGCTTTTGCGGTGGCCACCCCTTTGCGAACGTCAAGATTGAAGGAGATAATCAGCGTGACGGAGACGGCGGCAAGCAGAAACAGTATCGAGCCAGCGGTTCCAATCAGCCCTGAAAGTATGGTCCCCAGGAACGCTCCAATCGCTCCGCTCCACTCGTGAGCGGGGTTTGGCATCCAATGGATCAGCTGCATTGTCCCAAAAATTCCGGAAGCAAGCATTGCCAGCAGCAAGATTGTTCCCGTCAGGCGGGTTGCGCGGTTGTAGCCTTGCGCACGATAGACGATCAGCCCCCAAAATCCCATCAGCAACGGAAGGACCAACGCTCCATAGCCGATTGTGCCGTTGATAAGTGCGTTGGAGAGATAGGCACCAATCAATCCCAACCAATTCTGAGTGGTGTCGGCGCGGGCCGCAATGTTCGGGTCGTTGGTGAACAGCCCCGTAAGCTCACGTGGGCTGATGTCGGTGTTGGCTTGGTCCAACGGCGTGTAGCTGACAAGTGCCAGCAGCAGCAACGTCCCCCCAAGCAGCAGAAGAATGGCAGTAATCTGCCGCATCCGCTCGTCGGGATCGGGCGCACGTTTTGGTGCAGGGGAAGGCTGCTTCCGCGATTTTGTTGGTTGCCGACGTTGGGGTGTTGCTGCTGCCGCTGGGTCATTCTGGCCAGCGTCGCCGCGTGGCTCGGCACCGTTACGGACGCGGGTCAGTGTGATTTCTGGGAACGTGTTGTCTGCCATAGGTCTTTTTGAGCGTTACGTTGGGGAAAAGCAACAGCAATCTTGTTCTTAAAAACGGAGCTGGGGCTGTGGGGCGGATGCCGGATCGGCAATGCGAAGCAATGATCCATCGAAGCTGGGGACGGGGGCGGCACTCACGTTCAGTTGGGCGCAGAACCGAACGTCGTCGGCAAAGCCAAGTTTGGCAAGGTGCGCGCCGTGGTCGCTTTGTAGCAACGCTTCGCTTACATCACGTTCGGCTTGTTGGAACAGCTGCAATGCTGCGTTTGCGCTATCCAGAATGGTGAGGTTGTCGCCCGCAATGTCCCGCAGTTCGCGCACGATTGCCCCGGCACCGATAGCGTCATCCATCGAAAATTGCCCGTAGCTTCCGGCACACAGCAGAACCACCCGTTGGTCATCCCCGGCAGCGGCAACCCTTTGGGCAACATTGCGTGCGTTCATCAGCGCTCCGCACAGCACCATCTGCGCGCCGTGGGTTTGCTGGAAGGCGCGGGTTCCGTTGGTTGTGGTCATCACCACAGTTTTCCCAGAAACGGTTTCGGCATTGCAGGAAGCGGGAGAATTGCCAAGTTGGAACCCGGGAATCGGAACCGAGTTCCGCTCGCCAGCAAGCACCGTTCGGTCGCTTCCAATCCGGTGGGCGATTGCAACAGCACTTTCAACGGAGTCCGTCGGGATTACTTCGCGTGCGCCGGACATCAGCGCGGCAACAATGGTGCTGCTGGCACGCAGCACGTCAATCACCACGGCGGTCGCGTTGCGCAAATCCGTGCCGGAGGCAAACGCCGATGGAGTGAATCGAACGTCAAGGATCATGGGTTCACAGAGCAGTTCGGGTGGTTGGAATGTTCAGCAAAGGCAATATGCTGCCGCGTGATGACCAGAACAACAAGAATAATCTTGAAGTTGTCAAGCGAAAATCTTCAAGTAAACATTCACTTGAAGTGAGTAATGTTCACCTTGAAGTGGATATTAGGCGTGAGTATGAGCATCGCTTGAGATTGAAAATTTGGCCATAGTGATTTTTTTACGGCGATATCCACAATAAACCTTCCCAAACCATGCGCCAAGTTCGTGTTGGAACTGTCTCCTTTCTTTTGGAAGATTCGCCACACACCATCGGGTTCAACCTGCAGCGTGCGGAAACCTACATTCGGCAGGGGGCCGAGCGGGGGTGTGATGTTGTTTGTTTGCCGGAGATGTTCCGCACTCTGAAGGTGAACGATCGGGAGACCGAGCCGGAGGAGGCCGGTGGGGAAACCGCGCAGCTGCTATCGGGGCTTGCTGCCGAGCTGCGGATGAACATCATCGGGACGTGGTACGTGGGCGATGGCGGGAAAACCTACAACCAAGCAACCGTGTTCGACCGCAGCGGCGGGGTGGCGGGATACTACCGTAAGGCGCAGCCAACCGGCGGCGAGATGCTTGCCGGGGTGACAGCCGGAAGCCAGTTCCCGGTGATTCAGTTAGATATTGGCAAGGTGGCGGTGATGATTTGCATGGACATCTACTTCCCGGAAATCCCCCGCATCTACGCCCACAAAGGGGCCGAAATTCTTTTTTGGCCAACTGTCAGTTTGGGACCCACGCAGGAAGGCTTGCTTGCGCAAATGGCTTCGCGCGCGATTGACAATGCGTTGTGGGTTGTGGAATCCAATCTTGCAAACCACCCGCCCTATGCCCCGTACTCCGGTCGGTTCCGCCCGGGAACGGCGCGTATCATGGACTTCAACGGCGATGTGATTGCCTGGACCGGACGGCGCGGCGGGCTGGCTGTTGCCGACATTGACCTTGACGAACAGCGGCTAACTTCCTGGACGGTGTTGCTTCGCGAGCCGGATTGTTTCCGCGAAGACCTTCAATCCATCACCCGGCTTGGCTTGTTTGCCAAAGAATATGCCGCCATTGCCGAACGGCAAAGCCAATCGGAGCAGTATTTTGAGCAGGCAGATTCCGACTAAGCGATGCCAACAGAACAGCGAAGAACACAAACCATGAGCTTCAACAAATCTCTCCTTCTACTTCTTTCACTTTTTGCCATTGCATGCGGTGGCGGTTCGGCGGAGCAATCGTCCGATGGCAAAACCACCCTTCGCGTTGCCCATTTCTGGGGCGACCAGCAGGAGTTGTGGAAGGAGGTGATTGCCGAGTTTGAGAAGGCCAACCCGAACATCCGTGTGGAGCAGCAAGTGGTGAGCTTCACCGTCCACAAGGATAAGGTGCTGGCCGCCGCCGCCGCCGATGTTGATGCTGGCGACCTGATTCTGCTGGAAGATTGGTTCGCCCAGGAACTTCTTGACCGCGAGTATCTGGCTGATCTTCAACCCTTTGTTGACCGCGACCTAACGCCGGATCAGATCTTCCCAATCTCGCTGGAATCCTTCCGGCGCGGGAAATCGCTGCGGGCGTTTCCGGTGGCGATGGGGAGCTATCCGCTGTTGTACAACAAGGATTTGTTCGATGCCGCCGGGCTGCGCTATCCCGATTCCACCTGGACCTACGACACACTGCTTGCTGCGGCCCAGAAACTGACGGTGGATAAGGATGGCGACGGCAAGCCGGAGCAGTGGGGATTTCTGCTTGATAACAGCGGCGGGTTCGATGGCCTGCTCTACTCACTTGGCGGCGGTGTGCTGACCCCGGACTTGCAGCGAAGCGCGTTCAACGAACCCAGCACCGTCCGGGCGTTGCAGTTTTGGGTTGATCTGGTGCAGAAGTACAAGGTGAGTCCATCGTATGCTTCGATTCGTGGCGGGGCAAGCTCCGGCGGGTCGTTGCGTCCGTTCGAGACTGGGCGGTTTGCCATGGCGATGCTTGGTTCGATGCTGACCACCTACAAGAACAACCAATTCCGGTGGGACATCGCGCTTCCGCCAAGCGGCCCCGCCGGGCGGAAAGCACTTCGGTTTGCCGCAGCATTTGGCATCCCCAAAAACAGCAAGAATGTGGATGCTGCATGGACCTTTTTGCGGTGGATCATCAAGGATATGCCGGCAAAGTATTCCGACCGATTGTTCTACGGGCTTGTTCCGAACAGCCGCCGGTTGGCACTATCGCCGGAGTATCTGAACGGCCAGCCGAAGGTGAACCGCCAAGTAGTTATTGATATGATCCAGAACTACAGCATCAGCACATGGCGCGCGCGGTGGATAGAGTTCCGCGACAACGGGTTCATGCCGGAGCTTGACCTGATGGTCAACGGCGAGAAAACCGTGCAGCAAGCCGCCGCCGATGCCGACCGAAAAATCAACGAAGTCTTGAGCCGCTGATCCCGTGAACTCCAAGCACACCATTCCCCCATACGAACGTTCCGGTTTCCGCTGGGCGCAACCCTATCTGTACCTGCTTCCGGTGCTGGTTGGCGTGGTGGTGGTAACGGGGGGGGCAATCGTGGCATCGTTCCTGTTGGGCTTCACCGATTGGGATTTGGTGCGGCCACCGGTGTGGGTTGGGGCCGCCAATTTCCAGGCGATGTTCCGCTCGGAGCAGTTCTACCAGGTGCTTGGGAACACTTTCTACTTTGTGGCGATCACGGCCCCGCTGATGGTTGTCTGCTCGCTTGGGTTGGCACTGTTGGTCAATCAGAAATTGCGTGGGGCCACCTTCTTCCGCACTATCTATTTTTTCCCGGTTGTCACCTCCATGATTGCTGTTGCGGTGGTGTGGGGTTGGCTGTACAATCCTGAGTTCGGGCTTATCAATTATCTGCTGCGTGAATGGTTCGGGGTTGAAGGGCCGGGGTGGCTGTTAAGCACGTCGTGGGCGTTGCCGGCAATCGCGGTGATGACCGTCTGGAAGGGGGTGGGCTACAACATGCTGATCTTCCTTGCCGGGCTGCAATCCATCCCCGAACACCTGCACGAGTCGGCGTTGATTGATGGAGCCGGTGCGGCACGGCGGTTGTTCAGCATCACCCTTCCGATGCTGTCGCCAACAACGTTTTTTGTGGTGGTGATAACGCTGATTGGCTCGTTCCAATTATTCGAGCAGACCTACACGCTAACGCAGGGTGGGCCGGCCAATAGCACCTTGACGCTGAGTTATCACATCTACCAAAATGCCTTCCAGTATTTCCGCATGGGCTACGCCACGGCAATGGCCTACGTGCTGTTTGTCGTCACCCTTTGCGTGACAGTGTTCCAATTCAGAATGCAGCGGCGGTGGGTGCAGTATGGATAACAAGGGCCATGCGTTCTTCGCGATGCCCTCTGTGGTTCACTCTCATCTGGAATGATTTACCCGTACAACATCCATGACCAACCGAATAGTATCGCCGTTGCTCTATCTGCTGCTGCTTGGCATCGGGGTGGTGATGATTGGGCCGTTTTTGTGGATGGTCGTCACCTCGCTCTCATCCCCCGCCGATCTTTACCACTATCCGCCGCAGCTGCCCGGTGCGTGGCATCCTGAGAACTACTCGGAGGTTTTCAGCCGCTTCCCGTTCGGCACATTTACCTTCAACAGCGTGAAGATTGCGGTGCTGGCATCGTTGGGGACGGTGGTGAGCGCGTCGCTGGCCGGCTATGCGTTTGCGCGGATGGAGTTCCGTGGGAAGAATGTGCTGTATTGGGTTATCCTTGCAACCATGATGGTTCCGTTCCAGGTGACGATGATTCCGGTGTTCTTCGTCATCAAAACGCTGGGGCTGATTGATACCCACGCCGCGCTGATTCTTCCGGCATGGTTTGGGTTTGGGATGGGGGCGTTTGGGGTGTTTCTGCTTCGCCAGTTTTTTGCAACCATCCCAAAGGAGCTTGAGGAAGCCGCAGTGATTGATGGTGCCGGACGCTTCCGCATCTACTGGCAGGTGATGCTGCCGCTTGCGCGCCCGGCGTTGGCAACCCTTGCCGTGCTTGCGTTCATGGCCAACTGGAACGATCTGTTGGGGCCGGTGATCTACCTTTCCAGCACCGAAAAGATGACCCTGACGGTTGGCCTTGCCGCGCTGCAAGGGGGCGAGCTTACCGCACGCATTGACCTTGTGATGGCCGGCGCAGTGGTCAGCATCATCCCAATCCTGCTGCTGTTTGTGGCCGCACAAAAATTCTTCGTAAAAGGAATTGGAGCAGGGGGGGTGAAAGGGTGAGGGGAATGGAGAATAGTGAATAGTGAATGGAGAATGGAAACCGCAGTCCACCTTCCTCCCAAACTTGGGAGGAACGATCTGCTGCTTGCAGCACGATCAAGGAGGGCGCGAAGGAGTGAAGAATGGAGAATGAAGCATAGCCTCTTCGCCACTGACAACTGACCGTCGAATGGAGAGTGTCGAATGACTAATGACCAAGGACTAATGACCAATCACCAATCCCCCCTTATGCTTACCGAACCCGAACTTGACCAGCACATGACCCAACCAACCTCTGCGCTGGTTGAGTTTATCGCTTCTGTACGCTCGCCGCTGCTGGTGCTGGGGGGGAGCGGGAAGATGGGGCCTTCGTTGGCGGCAATGGCCAAGCGTGCGGCGGGGCTGGCTGGGGTTGATCTGCGGGTGATTGCTGTGGCACGGTTCACCGATCAATCGGCACGGCGGTGGCTGGAAGAGCGTGGGGTGGAAACGCTTGGCTGCGATTTGCTGGACCCCGCCCAAGTTGCCGCCTTGCCCGATGCCGACGACATCATCTACATGGCCGGGCGGAAGTTCGGAACCACTGGCAACCCAGCACTGACCTGGGCCATGAACGTCCTTCCCCCCGAATACGTTTGCCGCCGATTCCCCAACGCGCGGGTTGTGGCCTTGTCAACCGGATGTGTCTATCCGCTTGTCCCGGTTGGGCAGGGGGGATCGCGCGAAGGGGATCAACTAACGCCTGCTGGCGAGTACAGCAATGCTTGTGTGGCGCGCGAAAGGGTCTTTGAGTATCTATCGGGCACGCTTGGCACGCGGGTTTGCTTGATCCGGCTGAACTACGCTTTGGATCTGCGCTACGGTGTCCTTGTGGATATTGCGTTGAAGGTGCTGAACGGTGCGCCCATTGATCTGACCGTTGGCTACCTGAACGCAATGTGGCAGCGTGACGCAAACGAGATGATCCTCCGCGCATTGCCCCTTGCCGAATCGCCAGCCGTTCCGCTGAACCTGACCGGCCCAGAAACCCTTTCGGTGCGGGAGCTTGCAGTGCAGTTTGGAGCATTGTTCGGGCGCGAACCAATCTTTGCCGGAACCGAATCCCCGCTTGCCTTGCTGAACGATTCCACCAAGGCCCACGAAGTGCTTGGATTGCCAGAAACCTCCATCCAGCAAGTGATCCGCTGGACAGCCAGCTGGCTGCAACACCACGGCCGAGTGCTGGGCAAGCCAACCCATTACGAAGTAGCCGATGGAAACTATTGAAGAGAATGGAGAATGGAGAATGAAGAATGGAAAATGGAAAATGGAGCATAGCCTCTTTGCCACTGACCACTGACCACTGACCACTGACCACTGACCACCGACCACCGACTACCGACTGTTTCCAACACCCTTGTTCTCTGCCTACTTCAACTCACGGCTACCTGCTATCTTGCCGCCACAACAGTATTCGCCAATGGCAACAATCCTCTACTTCGGTTGGGCGCGCCAGTGCGCCGGTGCCGATACCGACGAACTTCGGTTCGATGAACCACTGTCGCAGCAAGAATTTTGGACGCGACTGCTTCGCTTGCGCCCCGGTTTGCTGCAATGCCAGCAATCGTCGCGCATTGCTGTGAACCAGCGGTATCTGGGAAACTATGACCCGGTTGAACCTCACTCCGAAATCGCCATTATCCCCCCCGTTGCCGGAGGGTAACCATCAATGCTCCGTTGCCAAATAACCTCACAACCAATTGACGTTCCAGCAATCGTTGCTGGAATTGAAGAGCCTGCCGCCGGGGCCGTTGCCACCTTTGTTGGATTGGTTCGCTGCTCCAGCGGATCGGGAAGGGAGGGGGCGGTGGAGCGGTTGGAGTACGAAGCCTACGCGCCGATGGCCGAAGCCGTAATCCGTGAAATTCTTGCCGAGGCGCAAGCCACGTTTGGGATACTTCATGGAGTTGTGGAGCATCGGGTTGGGGGGCTTGCTGTGGGGGATGTTGCGGTGGTGGTGGCCGTGGGAACCCCGCACCGTGCTGCGGCGTTCGATGCCTGCCGCTACGTTATCGAAGAACTAAAACAACGCGCCCCAATCTGGAAACGTGAGGTTTTCCGTGATGGAGCCGAATGGGTGAACGCCCGCCCCTGAATCATGCAACGCCTTCAATCAATCATTCTTTTTCTGCTGGTTTTGGTCTCCGGCTGCATTCCCCCCCGCCAACAAGGCACGGCCAGTGGGGGGGAATCGGGTGGGGAAGTGGGCGGCGCGCTGACGCGGGTACTCTGGTATCGGCTGCATGGCGCGGGCGAAGTCACAACCCCGCCAATCCTTCGCATCCCCATCAACGGGAAGCGCGCCGGGATTGGAAGCGACGCGCTGACCCTCACCCTCGATCTGCAAGCCCCTTCCATCCCAAACCTCACGTTGCAGCTTGTCCACTGCGACCGGAACTGGAAGCCTACTCAGAACGTTTTTGTGCAGGATGCCACCCGCCTGCAATCCAGCGACTTCACAATCTCCATCGCCCCGTTTGGCGCAACCCACTACGACTACTCCGCAACCATCACCTTCCCCACTGGCGGAAGCCTGCTCCGGATTGA
>JADZEY010000090.1 GCA_020850315.1 Armatimonadota bacterium
CCTTCGAGCAGCAGACGACCGCCTTCAAGCCGACGCTCTTCCTGTTGCCCTTTGCTCAGTTTGCTCGGTTTCCAGTCCATATCCTTAAATTTAACGATATTTAATCCCTGTTGTTAAGACTCAATAAAAAAACGGATCAACGAATTGCGTGCTGACTATGATCTTCCCCAAATCGCCAAAATATCAGTATGGGGAGATAGCGGAACTGGAAAGGTTATTAACCTGCCACAAAAGCAGAGTATGCCAAAAATTCAACTTCAAGATATTCCGAATGGAACTATTGCGACGTTTGAATACAACGGCAAAACCTATACTGGCACAATTAACGATGGGCAGATGGCTATTAAACGAAAAGGCGTTTTTAAATCACTTTCGGCGGCCTCCGGTAAAATTACCGGAGCGAGCCGCAACGGATGGAAGGATTGGTCGCTTCTTTTGCCAAACCGCATAACTGATGTCCTTGCTGAAGATTGGCGTGAAAAGCAACTTGCAAAGCAGCTTAAAAAACAACAGAAATAATCTCTGTTTGGCACACAGCACGGGCGTTTTATAAAACGCCCGTGCTGTGTGCCAAACAGAGATTTTGTTTCTGCGGCTGTTGCTCCCCTTCCAATCATTTTCACCATCTTGCTGTTGTCCTTCCTTCCCTCTCCACTCTCCTATTCTTTCGCTTCTTCCTATGGCCGATAACTACGAACGCGAGCTGACAACCGACTTGGACGACAAAACCCCCGATAAACCGCGTGGGATGGCTCTCCATAATCGCATCCTGATTGGCCTTGCAATCGGTGTGGCGGCGGGGCTTGCCACCAACGGGATGTTGGGGGATGAACACCCAACTGTTGAGTGGATTATCGCCAATATCACCGACCCCGTTGGCAAGCTGTTTCTGCGGTTGTTGATGATGATTGTGATTCCGCTGGTGTTCAGCTCGCTGGTGGTGGGGGTGGCGGGGGTGGGGAACATCCGCAAGTTGGGGCGCGTGGCGGCCAAGTCGTTTGCCTACACGATTGCCATCTCCGCAATCTCGGTGGTGATTGGCCTGACGCTGGCAAACACCGTTGAACCAGGGAAAAAAGTTGACCCGGTGGTGGCCGAAAAAATGCGGGAAAAATTTGGCGGCGATGCTGCCAAACGGGTGGAGACCGCACAGAAAGATGAGTCCGGCAGCGAAGCCCCATTGATGACCGTTGTGAAGACGATAGTCCCCATCAACCCGATGATGTCCATGGTAAGCGACCCACCGAATATGCTTCACATGATGTTCTTCGCGCTGGCCATTGGGGTGGCGGCAACGCTCCTTCCACGGCGTGTTGCGGATCCCTTCATCGGCGCGGTGGATGGGCTGTACCAGATCACCGCAAAGTTGGTTGACTTAATTATGCGGTTTGCCCCCTATGCCGTTGCCGCGCTGCTGTTCACCAACCTTGCCCGATTTGGAGTTGACTTGATGATTGCGCTTGGGTGGTTTGTGGTGGTGGTGCTGCTGGGATTGTCGCTGCATATGTTCGGGGTCTATTCCCTTGTCCTGATTTTTCTCTCCAAACTGAACCCGATTGAATTCTTCCGCCGTGTGAAAGTCGTGATCCTGACGGCGTTCTCAACAAGCAGCAGCAACGCCACGTTGCCAACGGCTATTCGGGTAAGCGAGGAGAATTTACAGGCCCCGCGGGAGATCAGCAGTTTTGTTCTGACGGTAGGGGCAACCGCCAACCAAAACGGCACTGCACTGTACGAAGGGGTGACGGTGCTCTTCCTTGCGCAGCTTGCCGGGGTGGAGCTAACGCTGGCGCAGCAACTGATGGTGGTCTATCTGGCAATACTTGGTGGGATTGGGACCGCTGGTGTTCCCTCTGGCTCCATCCCGTTTATCATTGGCGTGCTGGCAACCGTGGGGGTGGAGCCGACGCTAATCGCGATTATCCTTGGCGTGGATCGTGTGCTGGATATGTGCCGCACCACGCTGAACGTGGTTGGTGATCTGACCGCCGTCACCTACGTTGCACACTCGGAAGGATATGCGTTGATGAAGCCGCAGGGATAAGCCGCTTGGGGCTATCCCCGCGCTGTGTTCCGTATCACCTCTTCGATAATCGTTGTCATTTTCGGTTCGGCAGCGTTGGCGGCGGCAATGATTTCGGCGATGTTGGCCGGGGCAAGGTTATCGGGGAAGCATTCATCGGTGACGATGGAGATGCCGAACACCTCCATCCCCAAGTGGCGTGCGGCAATCACTTCCGGGACGGTGCTCATCCCCACAACGTCGGCACCAATCGTCCGCAGAAATCGGTACTCGGCACGGGTCTCCAGGTTTGGCCCCGGGACAGCAACATAGACCCCTTTCTGCAGTTTGATTTTTTCCTGCAACGCAACCTCTTCGGCAATGGAAATCAGCCTGTGGCTGTACGGTTCGGACATATCGGGGAAACGCGGGCCAAGCGTGTCGTCGTTCGGGCCAATCAACGGATTATCGCCAAGCAGGTTGATGTGATCCTCCATAATCATCAGGTCGCCACGGCGATAGTTCGGGTTCATTCCGCCGCACGCGTTCGAGACGAAGAGCATCGTGGCACCCAACGCGCCCATCACCCGAACCGGGAAGACAATCTGGCGCATGGTGTAGCCTTCGTAGTAGTGGAACCGCCCCTGCATTGCCACCACGTCGCGCCCCCCCAACCGCCCCAGAATCAACCGCCCGTGGTGCGATTCCACGGTGGAGATGGGAAAGTGGGGGATGTCGTCGTACTCAATCTTCGCCACGGCTTGGATCTGTTCGGCCAATCGGCCCAGCCCAGTCCCCAGAATAATCCCGACCGATGGCTGAAACGGGCCGCCAGTTTTTTCCTGGATTGCGGTAACTGCTTGGGCTATCTGCTCACGAAGGGTCATTGGTGTTGAAGCGGTTTGTTGTTGCTGGTTATGCTGTTGTGCCGATTGCAGCACCATTCGCATGATGGAGGGGATCATACTCACTCTCTGGATAGTACGCTGTGGATTGTGAAATGGAGAGAACGCTCACATTCGCCGAACCCAGTGGCGAATATAACGCCCGAACCACAAGCACGCCGCCAGTGGCGTTGGGTGTGCTGGTTAGTGCAACGGCCGTTTTTTAATCATCCCCCCTTTTGTGTCGTTGATGCTGTGTTGAATCACAAAGGCATCGGGGTCAATCAAATCAATCTCCTGTTGCAGCTTCGACAACTCCAACCGCGTCACCACCGTGAACACAATGTCAATCTCCTTTTGTGTGTCCCCCCGCTTGCCATATCCCCCCGCGCCACGGTACATCGTCACGCCGCGCCCAACCTTCTCAATAATTGCAACCCGGATTGGGTCGCTATAGTGGTGCGAGATGATGGTCACGCCAACATATTCCTCGATACCTTCAATGATAAAATCCACAGTACGGGAGGCCGAAAGGTAGGTGAGCATGGCGTAGAACGCCGTCTCGATGGTCAGCAGCAGCGCGGCGGTGCTGAAGATCAGGACGTTCAGCAGGAAGATCACATCGCCGATGGTCATGCTGGTGTTGCGGCTGATAAACAGTGCCAGCACTTCGGTTCCATCAATCACCGCGCCGCCACGCATCGAAAGACCAATGCCGCACCCCAAGAAGAACCCGCCAAAAACCGCAATCAGCAATTTATCGGTGGTGGCCACGGGGTAGGGGATCAGCAACAAACAGAGCGACAACCCAGCGATTGCCAGCGCGGTCTTGATAGCAAAGTTGCGGCCAACTTGGAAGTAGCCCATCGCAATAAAGGGGGCGTTCACCACACAGATCAGCAGGGCGATATCCCAGCCGGTCAGCTTGTTCAACAGCAGTGAGATACCGGTGACACCGCCATCCAAAAATTCGCTTGGCAGCAAAAAGCCCTTTAACCCCAATCCAGCACTAAGCACCCCAAGCGTGATAAAAATCCCGCTCCGTACCATCTGCCCAATGCGTGGTTGGATTCTGAGAAGCTGGTTCATAGAGTTCAAGTCAGAGGATATGATGTGAGTTGAAGGAAGAGATGTTTGCCAGAAGATGGGAATTTTCTCCGGTTTCTCCACCCTTATTTTCCCGATCTGTTACCGTAATTTCCACTACTGGATCACACATATCACAGTACCGACTGGCACACTTCTGCCTGCCAGCCACTATGAAGCATCAGAAACGCGTTCCATGAATACCAAACACAGCATCATTATTGCCCTTGCTTTGCTGGCAAGCGTGGCAGCCGCAACCGCCCAGAAACTCCCGATGGAGATACGCCGCAGCAACGACGGGCGAATGCTTATTACCGGCACCCAGCCCAACAGCGGATTGTACGACCAATCGCTGATCCGCACAGTGCACCTAACCTTTGCGCAACCCAACTACTGGCAGCTGCTGCAACAGAATTATCAAGCTGAGATTGAGATTCCGGCGACGATGGTGGTGGATGGAGTAACCTACGATAGCGTTGGCATCCGCTTCCGTGGGCAGACATCGTATATGCAGATCCAAAGCTCCCAGAAAAAATCCTTCAACGTCTCCGTTGATTTCGTCCACGACGATCAGCGCTTGATGGGGTACAAAAGCCTGAACTTTCTGAACTGTTTCGATGATCCTTCCTTCATGCGGGAAGTGTTCTTTCAACACCAAATTAGGCGGCATATCCCGGCGGCAAAATCGGCCTATATCCACCTGTATATCAATGGCGAGGATTGGGGGCTGTACCCCAACGTCCAGCAGCTGAACAAGGATTTCTACAAGGAATGGTTCCTCAGCAACGATGGCACCAACTGGCGGGCCGATGTCCCCGACAGCCTATCCACCGGCGGACCTGGAATGGGGGGCGGGGGAGGAGCAAAATGGGGCGATGGAACCGCCGGGCTGAACTATCTGGGAGCCGACACCGCGCTGTACCAGAAATACTACACCCTGAAAAGCACCGACCGCGAACGCCCCTGGGATGATTTAGTAAACGCCTGCCAAGTGCTGAACCAAACCCCATTGGACTCGCTTCCCAACGCGCTGCCAGCGGTGATGGATGTTGACCGTGCGCTCTGGTTCATCGCCAGCGAGCTTCTGTTCTCCGACGACGACGGCTACGTCAACAAAGGGAAGATGGACTACTACCTCTACTGGGAAGCAGAGACCGGGCGAATCACCCCCATTGAGTACGATGCCAACAGCGTGATGAAACGGAGAAACCAAAACTGGAGCCCCTTCTTCCACGAAACGAACGTGAACTATCCGTTGCTGAATCGGGTGCTTGCCGTGCCGCAGTATCGCCAGCGGTATCTGGCCCACATGCGGACGCTGGTTGCCGAACTGCTGGACACCGCAACGGCGCACGCCACATTGCAGAACTACTACGCAATGATTGATTCAATAGTCCAGAAAGACCCCAAAAAGCTGTACCCCTACCAACGCTTCACCACCGAGATGGACACGCTGAAGGCTTTTATCCAGCAACGGAGAAGCTACCTTCTGAGCAACACCGAAATTGCCCAAACGGCTCCAACAATAGCCGCCGTGCAGTACGTTGTTGGCGAGCAATCTTGGGCCCCACCAGCAGCCGATCAACCGGCCGTGGTGAAGGCTTCGGCAAGCCACCCGCAAGGGATGAAGGGGATGAACCTTTACTACGCCACAGGGATTGTGGGGAATTTCACCAAAGTGGAAATGGGGGACGACGGCCAGCATGGTGATGAAGCCGCGAACGACGGAATCTACGCCGCCGAAATCCCCGGCCAAGCCGCCGGAACATGGATCCGATTCTACGTGGAAGCGGTGGCCAACAACACACCGGGAACCGTAAGCTACGCCCCGCCCGGTGCCGAGCATGATGTGTACACCTACACCGTCGCCACCGAACCAGCATCGAACACCTCGGCCGTGATTAACGAGGTCATGGCCTCCAACTCCAAAACGGTTGCTGACGATGCAGGGGAATATGAGGATTGGATTGAGCTGTTCAACACAGCATCCGAACCGGTGAATTTGGCAGGGTATCACCTAACCGACGACCCCGCGAAAATGGACAAATGGACCTTCCCGGAAGGGGCGGTGCTTCCGGCCAACGGATACTACATCATCTGGGCCGATGAAGATCAGGAGCAAGGGGCCAACCACTGCAATTTCAAACTATCAGCCTCGGCCGAGCAACTGCTGCTGACCGATGCAGCAATGGCCATTGTTGACTCAGTCAGTTGGGGCCAACAAACAGCTGATATGAGCTTTGCCCGCAAGCCAAACGGCACTGGAAGTTTTGTGATCCAGCCGTCAACATTCAACGGCACAAACGATGCTGGCGTATCGGGTGTGGGCCAGCAAACAGCAGCAACAACCGTTCGTGTGTTCCCGAACCCAGCGCACCAACGGCTGCGGGTGATGTTGGGTACGATTGGAACCGAAACAGTGGTCATCACCAATGCCTTGGGTCAACGGATGTTCCAGGGGGCAATCACCGCTGGGATTGACCTTGACGTGTCGGGTTGGGCAGCCGGGATATACTTCGTGCAGTGTGGCGGGGCGCAGCTGAAGGTTGCTGTGCAGTAGGTATCGCGGCAGGGTTCTGAAAACACAACGGCAGGGGGCATTGGCGATAACCGTCCAATACCCCCTGCTGTTGTTTGATCCCCCCCCCTCTACTCCTGGCTCACCACCCACTTCTCGGCAATTTCTTCCGGAATATCGGCGATGAAACGGGAGGGTTTGGAAAGCACCATCCCACTTTCGCGGTCGAAAATGTTGATGGGATAGGTGATGATTAAACGATCCTTGGCGCGTGTGGTGGCAACGTACATCAGCCGCCGCTCCTCCTCCATCTGATCCAAACTTCCGGCGGCCCACGTGCTGGGGAATCGCCCGTCCAATGCCCAGATCACAAACACGGTGTTCCACTCCAACCCCTTTGCCGAGTGGATAGTGGAAAGAATCAACTGCTCATCTTCCTTCCCATCTTCAATCCCTGTCACCGATTCGGTTGGTGGCTCAAGTGCCATGTCGGCAAGGAAGGAGTTCAGCGAACGATACCGCCCGGCAATCTCGCTGAACATCTCCAAATCTTTTTCCCGCTTGATGTAGTCGTCGTACTTGCCCCGCATGATCGGCTTGTAGTAGCGGATAAGCTGATCCACCTTTTCCGGAACCGACATCTTCTCCGGCAGCAGCGTCAGCAGCATATCGAACAGCTCACCCACGGCAGCGTTCCCGATCTTCCGTGCGGATTCGGCACCCTGGCGGGTGATCTCCAATCGCCCGTCGGCTATCTCATCCACAACACGTTGCGCGGTTCGCGGGCCAACCCCTTCCAACAGCAGCAGGATACGGTTCCAGCTGACAACATCGCGGGGATTATGCACCACCCGCAAGTGTGCAATCAGGTCCTTCACGTGCGCCGTCTCGATGAACTTGAATCCCCCCATCTTCACGTAGGGGATGTTCGCTTTGGTCAACTCAATCTCCAGATCGAACGAAAGGAAGCTGCTGCGGAACAGCACAGCGATCTCGTTCAACTCCACCCCTTGCTCCCGTAGCTCCAAAATCTGCTGCACGATGAACTCCGATTGCAAGTGTTCATCAGCCGTGGAAACCACCATCGGCAACGCCCCCCCGGGGCGGCGGGTGTACAGATGTTTCTCGTACTTCTCAATCGCATGGCTAAGCACCTCGTTGGTGAAATTGAGGATTGGCTGGACCGAGCGGTAGTTCTCCTCAAGGGTGATAACGGTGGTTCCCGGGAAGCCACGGGGGAAGTCCATGATGTTGCGGAAGTTGGCCCCGCGAAAGCTGTAGATGGATTGCGAGTCGTCGCCAACCACCATCACATTCTGGTGGCGTTCGGCAAGCAGCCGCACCACTTCATGCTGAAGTTTGTTGGTGTCCTGATACTCATCCACCATGATGTAGCGGTGGGTTTCCCCAAGCCGCTCGCGAAGCTCGGGATGTTTCTGCAGCAGCAATGCCATGTTCACCAGAAGGTCGTCGTAATCCATCAGGTTGTGCATCCGCTTGTACTCCTGGTAGCTCCGCGCCAGCTTCTCAATCTCCTCAACATCGCGGCGGTACTGCGGGTAGTCCTCCTCGATAATCTCGCGGATTGGGGTCATGCGGTTGATCGAGGCGGAGATCATGCTGGCAAGGGTTTGCTTGCGCGGGAACCGGCGGCCTTTGGTGTCGAACCCCATCCGGGCGCGAAGCAGGTTCATCACATCCTCGCAATCGCCTTGATCCAGAATGGTGAAGGTGCTTTGGTAGTTCAGCAGCTGCGCGTACTTGCGAAGCGTCAGATTAGCGAAGGAGTGGAAAGTCCCGCCGTTCACCTGCTCGGCACGGGAACCAACCAACGCCGCAGCACGCCGCAGCATCTCCTGCGCCGATTTGCGGGTGAAGGTCAGAAGCAAAATCTGCTCCGGTTTTATCCCCATCTCAATCAGCCGCGCCACCCGATAGACCAGTGTGCGGGTTTTTCCGGTTCCGGCCCCGGCAATCACCAGCACTGGCCCTTCGGTTTGCTCCACCGCGGCCAACTGCGTTGCGTTCAGCTCATCGGCGTAGCGGATGCGGAAGTGTGGGGTGGCCTCCGCATCGGCTTTTCGGCGCAGCACAAAGGTTTTCCGTGCCGGGGCTTGTTCGGGCTGTTCCGGTTTGGTCAGATCGGTAGATGGAGTATCGGGAGGTTGGTTGTTGATCATCAATCGGGTATCTGTTACGTCACGGTTGCGGATTGGTGTTGGCCTGCAAGCCGGCACGCCAATATGCGGGAACTATCCCCACGCGGAAAACAGGTTGGCTGGATGTTCGCGGGTTTCCGTTTCGCTGATGATGTGGCGAACCTGAACGCCCCGCTCCACCAACGCATCGGCAACCCAAAAACGGTGGCAGTGGGCTGGGTCTGCTTCGGCGCACATCAGGGCAAGTTGTTCCTGTTTGGCCATCTCCACCAGCTGCTGGATCCCTTCCTGAAATACTGGTGTGGCCATGTACTGTGCAAACCCACGCGAGCGTTCGCTGCAGGATCGGGCGCGTTCCATCACCTCCTTTGGCGGTCGGGTCCCCCCCAACGATTCAAGGTGCTGGTAGCGGATGCCGCTGCTGTGATACGCCCGCTGCATCTCCTCGCGGTTGAACTGCGGATTGTAGCGTGAGTAAGGGATTGCGCGAATATCAATCACCCCTTGCACGCCACACCTTTTCAGCAGCTCCATCAATGCTTCCTGCGAGCGGGTCGAGTGGCCGATTGTGTAGATAAGCATAACGATGAATGTTATACTGGAATGAAAGGAGTTTGCAAAAACTCAAGCACTGTCATTCGTGTTTACCCCGATGGTATCGGGGCGAACGCGGGAACCGAAGGCCGGCGTAGTGCTCCAGGAGTGCCAGCCGCCACCCTCACCTCACCTCACCTCACCACCACCTCCAACACCTCCCGCCGTTCCCCAAGATGCAACACGCAGTAGTATGTTCCTGGGGGCTGGTTGCTGGCGCGGAACGTTGTGCGGTAGGTTCCGCTGGCAAACTGGCCTTCGGCAAGCTGCGCAATCCGTTCCCCAGCAACCGAATAGACCGCAAGCGTTGCCGGGCCGTCGGCGGGAACCTGATACTCGACAATGAAATCTTGATCCGTTGGATTTCCCCCTTCCACCACTTTCAGCAATCCATCGCCGCTGCCAACAAGGCCGCTGCGGATTCCGCACTCGTCGGCATAGACCAGCGTGGTTGGTGTGGTTGCCACACGCAACCCAATCCTTCCGGGAGCGGTGATGGAATCGTACCGCACAACCGTGCTGACTGAGTCTCCCATCAGCACAAAAAACTCTATCTGCGCCGCCTGCCCCGTGCCAAACTGACGCAATCCGGCCAACGTTATCGCCACGGTTCCGGTTCGGCCCTGATGCCCCATTGCCCGGGCAGTTGCGGTTACTCCGGCTGCGGTTGCGGCCACGCCACGGGCATCAAGGATGCTGTTGCGGTAACTGAGGGCAAGCTCCATTGTGTCCACCCCAAGCGCGGCAACATCCCCTTCAAAAACAATCGGGACGGCGACGGTTTGGCGTGGCTTGATTACGGCTCCATTTCCCAAATTCGCTTTCAACCCCCGCTCACCCGTTGCCAGCAACACGATGTGCCGAACGGAATCGCGGTTTCCATCGAAATAGAGATAGAGATCGGCACGAACAACCCCTTCCCCCAACGGCGAACATCGAACCACCCCCGGCAGCGCAACCCCAGCAGAGAGAGCCGTGGGAAATTGCAGCGGATCCATCACCGCAAACGCCCCAGCATCGCTTCCGGTGATGATTGCCGAATCGAGCAGAGTTGCGTCAAGGCAGATTGCGCGCACCGATAGGGTGTCGCCGTTCAGCAGCAGCGCGGCCATTGCCGAATCGCGCACGCCGCCAACCGTCACCGCGCCAAACTTGATGGTGTCGGCATGGTGCGCCAGGATTGGCGCAATCCCCAGCGCAGTAATCGGCAAGGCGGTGTCGGCGGAAACGTAGTAGCTCTGGATCCCTTCGCCGTTCAGTTGGATTGTGGTGCTTTGCTCGCACAGCACCGTTGGGGTGAAATCAATGCTGAAGCTGAGTGAATCGCCCGGGGGAATCATTGCTGGAATAGTTGGAAGCAACGGGTTGGAGTAGCTGGGGGAAGTAGCAATTCCGATGCGGCTGATTGTGCAAGTGTCATCCCCCACATTCCGCACCCAATACGCAAGCCTCCGCTGGCGGCCAATCCGCTGGCGAACCGGGGCCGTATCCGCCGCAATAACCTCCAACAGCGGATAGGTTCCCCGCCCCGCAAGCCGCACGCTAACAGGGCCAACCGAGGTGAACAAATTCAGCAAAGCATCATGCCCGCCACGCCGCGTTGGTTGGAATTGGAGGGTGATGGAAGTATCCCCCCCGGCGGCCACCACAACCACAGGGCTTGGGGCAAGTGCGGAAAATCCCGACGCATCGGCACCGGTGATGCTGATCGAGTCAATCCGCACCGGCTGGGCGGTACGGTTGATAATGAACCGTGAGATGGAACGCCCGCTGGTTTGCCCCACGCGCGTTGCGGGGAATCCGATGGAGTCGATATCGGTCAGCTGGTTCGGGATTCCGGTTCCGCGCAGCCTCACAAACTCTGCGGGCGGCTCGGCTCCCGACGCAATTTCTAACCGCGCCGAAAGATCGCCCAAACGGTTCGGACAGAACCGAAGCGTCACCCCGATGGAGTCCCCCGGGGCCACCACCAACCCTTCCGCCGGAATAGTTGGAGCCACCACAGCAAAGGCCACAGCATCGGCAGCCACGCCGGAAGGATCGGGGAGAATGTTCAGTTGATAGATGCGAAGCGGAAGCGTCCCGGTGTTTCGGATAAACCGCAGCAGCAGTGTGTCGCGGCAGCTGTTGGCAGGGGTTGCGGCAAACTGAACCTCCGTTCCCCCCACGCCAATCATCTCACTTCCAGAAATCCCCACAAGCCGGATGGTGATCGGGTCGGTGAGCGTTGTTTCCAGCGTCAGCACCGCTTCGTAGCGTCCGTTTGGCGGAAGCGGCACGGTTGGGCGAAACTGCGCCATCAACGAACGATTGGCTTTGCTGCCGATGCTGAACGTTGCCGAATCGGTGTAGCTGAACGCCGCAGGGTTGGTTCCGGTGATGGTTGACTTGGTGATCGTCACCGGAGTGCTTGCCAGGTTGCGAAGGAAATCAACGGCAGTAGTGTCGCGCGGGGTGTTCAGTGGGGTCAGCGCAAAAACGATTTCATCGTTCACAGTGGTCAGCTGCGGCATCACCCCGCGAACAACAAGGACGACGGTATCGGGTGAGCTTGCTGCATCGTGAGTAAATATGGCGTAGGCCACGCGCTTTCCCGCTGCGGTGGGCGTTGCCGTAAAGGTGATGGAAGTATCAGCATCGGGGCGCAGCGAAGGAGCGGGCGAACCAACAGCAAACGGGGTTGCGAACTCCGCCGCGTTTGGCCCCGCCGTGCGGAAGCTGCCGAACCGCAGCGTGTCAAGGCAGCTGTTGGCTTTCCGGTTGCCGATTGCCAGTTTGGCGGAAGCAGAGGTGAGTATCTCCACGCTGCCAAAATCGAGCGTATCCATCGGGGTTGGCCGGAAGGCAGATTCGGTAGCGTTCCCCACAACCGGAACCCGCGTTGGCGACCCGGCCCCATTGTGGAACACCAGCAACGTATCGCGGTGGCCGCAAGGGGATTGCGGCGCAAACCGCACCCCAACGCGAAGCGATTCCCAACCCGCCAACACCCACCCGTTTGCGGGTGTGGTGATGCCAAAATCGCTCCCCACGGCAAAGCGGATAGAGTCAACTTGTAGATCACATGGTGAGAGGTTCTTCAGCAACGTGTCGAAGGTTCGGCTGGCGGATTGCCCAAGCCGAATGGTGCCGAAATCAAGCAACGTTGCCCCGGCCGTGGCTGCCAATTTTCTCTCCGGCACAAACACAATCAGGGGGATTTCTTTCACCGTGTCGGCCCCGGTTCCATTCTCATCGTTGGTGTAGATTCGGAGGTATGCTTCGTAGTATCCCGGCGGAGTTTGCGCGGCGGCAGCAACGATTGCTGCAATCGAATCGGTCTGGCCCGGCGGAACCTTATCGCCATTCCGTTTGTGGCTGAACAACAACCAATTCTGCTGGGCCAGCAGCACGCTTGCCGAATCAATGGTCAGCGTGTCGGTTCCGTTGTTCCCAATCCTGATATAGATGGTTTTTTGCTGGCCGGGACAGAGCGTGTCGAAGTACACCGTGTCGCGGCTGAAGGTAGCGTTGGGGATCGTTTTGCTGGAAAGGATCACGCTGTTTCCACCCACCAAGTAGATGGTTCCGTCGGAAGATAGGCTGAACTTCCGAAGATCAGCCGAGCCAACCCCAGCCGGCAGCGTTTCGGTTCCCCACGTTGCCCCGCCGTTGGTGCTGCGGTACAACGTGGCGTTCTGCCCCGATGCCAGCAGCACTTGCGGAGTGAGAACAAGGATGTCGCTGGCGGGGTTGGTGTAGCCTGTGCCGGTTCCGCTCAACCCTGTCTGGCTCCACGTCGCGCCGTAGTCGGTGGTTTTGCGGACTTCGGGATAGAACGGCCCCCACGGGGGGGCAATTTTCCCCCCCGACACAAACGCGGTCCCGGTTCCTGGGACTGCATCAGCCCCGTAGAAACTAAGGCTGACCCCAACGCTGGGGGGCATTGTGGCGTTGGCTTCCCACGTGATTCCCCCATCGGTTGTTGTCCCCTTGCGTGGTGGGTTTCCGGTTCCAATAAACAGGCCGCGCAGTGGGGTGAAGAAATCAACATCGTACAGGTTGTTGGCCGGCCCTGTTTGCGTCACGTTGATCCATGTGGCCCCGCCATTGGTGGTGCGGGCAACGCGGGGGCCGTTGCTTCCCGCAGCGTTCCCAACAATGAAGCCATCGCTGGCATTGGTGAAGAAAACAGCGTTGATATCGCCGCCGTCGGGCCACGCTCCGATTACGTTCTGCTGGATCCAGGTGGCGCCGCGGTCGGTGGTGGTGGCCACGTAGCTGCTATCGCCAACCACCGCGCCGAAATTGCTGTTGGGAAGGAAGAAGATGTCGTTCAGCGGGCCGGGCGTTCCCGGGAGCGTGATGGGAGTCCATGCGTTCCCTCCATTTTCTGTTTTGTAGAGCCTTCCAACTTCGGGCGTGGCTCCGCTTTTCCCGCAGACGAAGCCGGTGTCTTTGTTGAAAAAATGGAGTGAGTAGAGGTTGGGAACGGGTGAGGTAATGGCCGGGAGTTGGGTCCAGTTCATTGCTTGCGGCGTGGCCCAATCAGCGGCACACAACAGTAGCCCCACCACGCAGGGAAGAAGGCGCAGAAACGGTGGGAATGGAAAATGGAGTATGATCATAATCTTCAAGCAACAGAAACTGCCAAGAAAAAAGTGCGCGCAGGGGATAGGGAACAACTTAGGCGATTTCCGAACAACGGCGGCGGCGATGGATAGATTTTTTTCTGCGGGCAGCTTCCCCGCAGAACTCACGTACTCACCCTCCGCTGCCCGCCCTTACCCCCTCGAAGATGCCGATTCTATCGGTACGCCCTCACCCAATCAAGTGAAGCTACTGTTCCCACTCCATTCATCTGGTGGGAGAGGGAGCCAACGCCGGAGAGAAACAGAGAGAGTCCAACCAATCCACTAAGGTCGTTGGCTCGTTCGTTTAGGCAACCGTGCGTTGCATCACGGCGCACAATACCAACAACCAAACGCAACTATGATTCGCATCGCAGAGATCATCCTTTCCATGCTGCTGTTGGCCACCGTTGGCTGCGGCAATGCCGAACGGGCGCAAGGGAACAGCATCCAAAAAGAAGTACGCCACACCGCGTTGCCCGACACCGCAAAGGAAGCCGTCTCGCCGGTGAAGCCGGTGGTGAAAACTGATGAAGAATGGAAGAAGCAATTAACCGAGGAGCAATACTACGTCCTGCGGCAGAAAGGGACCGAGCCACCGTTCAACAATGCCTACTGGGATAACCACGACAGCGGCATATTCCGCTGCGCTGCGTGTGGGTTGCCGTTGTTCAGCAGCCAAACCAAATTCAACTCCGGCACCGGCTGGCCCAGTTTCTACCAGCCGATTTCCCCAACAGCAGTTATCGAGCACGCCGACGGCAGCCACGGCATGGTTCGCACCGAAGTGGTGTGCGCCCGCTGCGATGGGCATCTGGGCCACATCTTCAACGACGGCCCCGAACCGACAGGGCTGCGCTACTGCATCAACTCCGCAGCACTTGAATTGGTGAAGCAGTAGGTAGGGGGGGGGAAGGGAGTGTTCGGTTGAACAACAGGCAGCCGAACGGGCAGTTGATTTGCACAATCTTACTATAACAAGATGAATCGCGAAGATTTGCGTGAACACATAGGATTGCGATTCAAGCAAGTTCGGCAAGTATTGCGCCTAACAATGGTAGCACTTGCCGAACGTATTGGCACAACCAATGGCTATATCAGCCAGATCGAATCAGGTAAAACGCTTGTTAGCATCCCCCTGCTAATCTCATTAAAACAAGTTTTCGGGGTCAATGTGGACTGGCTTCTTACCGGGCAAGGAGAGATGTTCGAGCAACGGGGTGAGCTTGAGGAATTGCGGGCGCGGCCGGATCCGGAAACGAGAATTGAGGACACGTTGCGGGAGTTTGAGGAGCGGTTGCGTAAATTGGAGCAACAACAAACGCCCCCACCGCGCGTGCGGAAGGGGTTTCAGTAAGGAGGCAAGTAATGATTGGAGGGCAGTTATGGACGGTGTAGAAGTCTTAATAATTATAGTGGTGGTAGTGGGATTGCTAATGGCCGGAAGTGCTATTGCAATCAAGCTGTCAACTGAAACAAGAACAAAAGTAGGATTGATATGTGTGGCTGTTTCAATCGTATTCGTTGTCTTTGGGGTGATTAGATTACAAAGCAGTAGAAATGATGGGTGGTCAACAAGAATAGATACCGGTGGAATTATATCCTGTGTAATCGGAATTTCAGGGATATTTTTTTCACTGCCTTTTTTATTCAAGACAAAATACTTAGATGAGAAAAGGGGGGAAATAGTTCCGTCAGAAAAGGTCTGTCCTTTCTGTGCTGAAACAATAAAAGTAGAAGCAAAGGTTTGCCGGTATTGCGGGCGAGATATTGAACCTACTACAACAAATAAAGGATGACATCGGTTATGAAATTAAGGATACTTCTTACCGTGGCAGTTCTACTTGGCTGCAACTCCAAAGAGCAAGAGCAACAGCTTCAGGATATCGCACTAAAGCAAGAGCGATTAGAGAAAGAGATTGAGGCAACGAAGTCAGAGAACCAGCAGCTACGAAAGCAGCAGGGGTCCGAATCGGGAAGGAATGAAGGTGAGGGGTTTGTTGCTCGTACACCTGCATCAAATGCAGCAACACCTATTCCGGCACCTGCACCAGCCGCCACCGGTCCAGCTCCGGCCCCCGCACCTGCATCACAGGGTTCTTCACATCGAGAGGCCAGAGATTTTTTTGTTGGGCAATGGGATGTTTCTATGGAATGCACATCAACGTCGTGTTCATGGAATAGGGTAGGAAACGAATTTACCGAGACATGGTATATCAGTGAAGCAAATGGTCAAATCAATGTTAGGGTTGTGGGAAACACTGTAACCAATTCGCAGTATGAAGGAGAAATAGTTGGAGATCGGTTGCGGCTACGGCATAGGAGATATGACGCAAAGAAAGGACGTACCACTACTGTTCGAGCAACGATTGGACAAGATGGAGCAAGTGGTTTATGGGGCAACAGAGTTATAACTGCTGAAGAAGATAATTGCCAGACAGAATATCGAATTGCTGGGTCTCGCAGATTTTAAGAAATAAGTGTTCCCTGCACACGCGGGGATGATCCCGGCTATAGACAACCATTATTCCCTGCACACGCGGGGGCACTTATGAAAGGCACAGAACAACTTCATTTGAAGAAGCGTTAGAAATCTTCATTGAAGAGACAGCAGACCGGGGGCATTAGAAAAAGAGTTATTACGCATGGGGGATGAACCATAATGAACACCAAAACAAGAACAGCAAACAGCATGAAAAAGGAAACAGCCTATAGCCCCGCGCCACAACCAATTTCTAAGAAAAAGAAAAAAAGTGGTGAAGAACAATGGGAGCAGGCATTAGCAACGCCGGGATCGGAGGCATTACTAACGCTGTTAGTTGCCGAGGTGGATAAGGATTTCGAGGCAGGAAAGATTGAAGAAGGAGATTGGTAATGATGAAATCGGGGAGGAACCCACGATTTAAGGCAATGTTCCGCGCACTGCCGCCGGATATCAAACGACTGGCACGGGAGAATTACCAGCTTTGGAAAGCAAATCCTCGTTATCCATCATTGCATTTCAAGCGACTAAAGCCTACGCATTTGGGTGTGTGGTCAATACGTATTGGGGAACATTATCGGGCATTAGGACGGGTCAGAGAGGATTGGATTATTTGGTTCTGGATTGGCAGCCATGCAGATTATGATAGCATCACAAAGCACTTAGAGACATCCATTAAAAAGAAGAGGTAAGAAGGCTTTATCGAACGATAAGCCTTTTTTTTTTGAGGCGTAGGAGTTCAAGCGAACACCTTTCTTATTACATTTGCTTCAGCGATACGAAATTATCCCGGCAATGGATCGGGGGATCATCACGCAAACGGAGCTTGCAATGACAACAACCACGGAAATTGAGTTCATCACACTGGATGGGGCGGAACTGTACATTGTTGGGGGGGTAGCGTGTGGGAATGATGTGATACTGTACGACCCTGGGGAAGAAGAGCGGTTAGAAGATTTCTTAAGCCGGCATCCCCGTGCCACCCGCTACTTACGCACCCATGGCAACAGTCTTATCGGCAAAGGTATCCACCCCGGATCCATTGTTGTGGTGGATACAGCAATGGAACCACGGTTCGGGGATATTGCATTGGTTCGCGTCAATGGCGATTTAATGTTGAAGGGATACGAACCGCCCTGCCTTGTTAGTTGGCGGCCACACCGCGAAGAATTACCGATTGAACCGTGGATGGTTGTTAGTGTCGAGGGGGTGCTAAGTTCCATCATCATTCCCTTCCACCAGCTACGATAATGCCACGAGTTGCAAAAGCCGGAAAGAACCGTTGGAAGTTGCGGGGGATCACATACGGTTATGTGGCCCCCCGTAACGGTTACGCGGTCATGCACGGCCCCGGGCGAATAGCCAAAGCGTTGGGAAGGGAGTTCATTCCCGAAAACAAGGAATGGGCATTGGAGCAGTTGGCCGTATGGTTGGGATTGCGTGCGAAAGCAATCGAGCAGGTAGCCCATAGAACGGCACTGGAAGTGGTGCCAGAGTTTGAGAAACTGACAGGCCTGCATCAGGAAACAAAATGGGTTCGAGCATTAACGAACCGTGCCTTGCAATTATATCTATTCAAGGATTGCCCGCTAACAGTTGCGGCAATAGAAGAGCGAATCAGTACGATTCACGGGACTTCGGGACTTCGGGGAAGCACGCTTCGGAAACGGGCCCAGTATTTCGAGAAGTTTTTGAAGTGGTGCGTGCGTAAGGAATATCTGGAACGAAGCCCATTTGCGACAATCAGATTACCGAAGGCAGAGTATAAAGGGTTTGCGGCTTTTACAGAAGAGGAAGTGTACACGTTACGGGATCATCTAATAAAAACCAATCGGAGGGTGTACGGGTTAGCTGTTTGGTTCCTGTACTTAACGGGAATGCGGTCCGGGGAGTTGGTGTTAATGGAGCGGGAACACGTTGCGGATGATTCATTTTTGATTATAGGGAAGGGAGCAAACGGCCAAGCGAAGCGGTTACGGCATTTTCCATTACTGGATGGTGATCGGGTCCTATTCCCTGAAATCGTTCAGATACTTTCAGAAGTACAGAAAACGACGTATCTGCATCGTAGCAGATTCGTATGGCCGTGGACTTCAAACGGCCCATTGCAGCGGGAATTTCGGAATGCGTGCGAAGAATGTAATATCTGGATTACGCGAACAGATCCCGATGGCCAACGCTACAAACGAACGGTTCATTCGTTGCGGGGATCATGCGAAAAGCGATGGGAGTTGCTTGGATTCAGTGATATGGTAATTGAAGACCTATCAGGTCATAGCGGGCGGATCCGAAGGAAGCATTATAGAGAAGCCACACCAGCAGCAGCAGATTTAGCCGCAAGGATCAGCCGAACGACGTAAAGAATACGTGAAGATTGCGTAAAAAATCCCTCCCCCAAAAAGACCGAAGACAACCCAAATACACCAACAGTGTAACAGCCGAAAACGGGATTTTTGGCGATAAAACGGTGAAACTGCGAGATGTAGGATGTTTGCTTGCGGTCCCGGCAAGACTCGAACTTGCGACATTCAGTTTAGGAAACTGACGTTCTGTCCAGCTGAACTACGGGACCATGACGGTGTACGAATCGCCGCAAAGATAGCAACAAGCCACCCCCAAACGCACCCCCTTTGCCGTTAGCAAGCGTAAACTTTTCCCCCCGCTACCTGGGCATTACTCAGCTGCATTGCAGCGGTCGCAGTTGCCGCAGGGGGTGGCTCCAGGGAATCCAAAATAGTCGCTGATATGAACCCGACGGCAGCCTTCGCCACGCACGTATTGCACCATCGAGAGGAGCTTCATGTTGTCGCGGCGGAGCTTGTTGGATAGTGTTTCGTCGTCCAGCAATTCATCGGCAAGGTCGGCAACAATTCGCAGGTCGCGCCCTTCGACGCTCCCCTCGATTACTCCATACCGATCCAACATCCCCAATGCCGTCTCCAACCGGAAGTCGCGGCGGTTGCGGTAGTTCAGTTGCTCCCGCAGATACTCCATCCCCATTCTGTTCGTGTGCTCTGCATCGCTAAGCAATCCGTACAGCCGTGAGTAAAACCCGGCGTTTGGATTGGACCATTTCACGAACTCCATCTGTGTGGCAAGGTCGTCTTGGCTGTAAAGAAGCAAGCAGAGCGATTCCCCACCATCGCGCCCCGCACGCCCAATTTCTTGGTAGTACGACTCCACCGACGACGGCACTTCCGCATGAATCACAAAACGGATGTCCGGCTTGTCAATTCCCATCCCGAAAGCGTTGGTGGCCAGCATCAGATGCGCTTGCCCGGCAAGAAATTCCCGTTGGATTGCACGCCTCTGCTGCGCCCTCATTTTCCCGTGATAGACCCCGTGCCGAATCCGCTTGTCGGCCAGCATCTGCGAGAATTTTTCCAGCGTTTGGATTAGTGAAAAGTAGATAATCCCGCTTCCGTTGCTGAACCGCTGAATCGTCTCCATCATCGCCCCCAATTTCTCATGGTCACGATCCAATTCCTCCATCTCCAGCCGCAAATTTGGCCGCTCAATTCCCTGGTGAAATATCTGCACTTGATCCGGTTGCAACCCCAATTTTTCGATGATGTCGCGCTGCACTTCCGGCGTGGCGGTGGCGGTTAGGGCAATCGTCAGTGGGTTGCCAATCATGGCGCGGAATTCGGCCAGGCGGGAATAATCGGGGCGGAAATCATGGCCCCACTCGCTAACACAATGGGCTTCATCAACCGCCAGCAGGGCGATGGTTGCCTGTGTGATTGCCGCAGCAAACTCCGCCCGGCGGAATCGCTCGGGGGTGACGTACAGCAGTTTATACTTCCCTTCCAAAAATCCCCGCAGACGTGATTCCCTGTCTTCGGCAGAGACGGTGGAGTTGATGAAGGTTGCGGGGATATTTCGCCGCCGCAGCGCATCTACTTGATCTTGCATCAGCGCAATCAATGGGCTTATCACCAACGTTCCGCCTTCCAACATCAGCGCAGGAATTTGGTAGCAGAGCGATTTCCCGCCACCGGTTGGCATCAGGATCAGGCTGTGTCCACTCCGGTTCGGTGCCTCTATCAATCGCTGAATAATGGCCTGCTGCGCTCCGCGAAACGCTGCGTAGCCGAAGTATTCTTGCAGTGTGGTGAGCGATGCTGATTGGGTCATAGTGGTAACGGGGAAGCATATGCCGCAAACCACGCGGCTGGGTGAGTTTTCGGTGATATGGAGTAAGGTGAGTCAGTAGGTCAGTGCGTTCAAATGAGCTTGCAGGCCATGGACGATGCGGGCCATGCGGTCGTAGTCCAAGCGGTCGGGTGTGTCGAACGGGGTGTGATAGTAGGGGTAGCGGAACGGCGCGGTGTCGGTAATCATTATTGCTTGGTAGCCTTGTTCCCAAAACGCTGCGTGGTCGCTCCAGCCGATTCCGGTAATCCATCCCGGCGCGCTGGCCCCTTCCGATGGGAACGCTGTGGTCTGCCGGAATGCTGAAACAGCCTCAGTCACCAGCGACCGCGAATCCATGTTCCCCACAAAGGCAATGAAGTTTCCGGTGGAAGGGTAGCAGGAATTGAACGGGAATGGATAGGCTTGGCTTCCAACGGAATCGGAGTACCACCCAATCGTCTCAATGCTGTACATCGCTCGGATATCCTCGTTGCGGGCGCGGCATCCAGCGGCATAGACGCGGCTCCCTTGCAGAAAATATGGCGGCTCCTCGTTCGCAAAAAAAACAAAGCGCATCGTGTGCGATAGCTTCTTGCCAGCATATGCCCGTGCCAACGCCAACGTGGCTGCCACCCCCGATCCATTATCGTTTGCGCCGGGCGCGTCGGGGGCGGTGTCATAGTGTGCGCCAACAATCACAATGTCGGGGTATGTTGTCCCGGGGATTTCGGCTACAAGGTTCCAGCAAGTCTTTCCATCTACCTGAAACGGTTCCTTCCGGACGTGGTATCCGAACGATTCCAGTGTTGCGCTGATGTAGCCCGCCGATGCGCGTAGCTTTGGGTAGTTGGCAACGTTCCGCTCGCCGATTTCTCCTGACAAATCATACACGTACTGGCGCATTTCGGCGGCTAAATTTTTCTCCTCATCGGTCAATGGCGGCAGCGGGCCGCTGAATGATTGCAGCGGCATGGCAACAATGGTGAAATAAGCCACCAGCATCGAGCCAAGCAGCAGCGTGGCGGGGATAGAAACGATAAGAATCCAGCGACGAGACATGGGAACTCTGGTTGGGGTATGTACGATTAGTGCGAAAATCCTGCTGCAACTTTTCTTGAACTCTGTGGCACATGGATAGTGTACGCCACGCTGACGGTATAATCATCAGGCCTGATGTCTTCCCAGCACACACAACTTACAACTGAACGGCAACAACGGTTTCTCCGGTTGTTGGAACCTGTGCGCCCGCGGCTATCGCGGTTTGCTTGGGCCATGACGCGGAACCGCGATGAAGCCGATGATCTTGCCGCCGAAGCAATCGCCGCAGCATGGGAAGGGTTTGACCGCTTGCGCGACGAAACAGCATTCCCCGGCTGGCTGCTGCGGATCACCGTTCGGCTACACCGACGCAGCCGCCGCCGCCAAAAATTTTGGGGAGCCTTCAGCCAAGAACAGGCCGAGCAACTGCGCGACCACAACACCGCCCCCGATGTTGCTGCCGAAATCCGAATCCTGTACGAAGCCCTTGCACAACTTCCCGGCCGGCAGCGCGAAGCAGTGGTGCTGTTCGAGATTGCCGACTTGTCGCTGGAAGAAATTCAAGAGGTTCAGGGGGGAACGCTCTCGGGGGTGAAGTCACGGGTGACACGAGGGCGCGAGCGGCTGACGGAGCTGATGGTGGGCAATCCCAAGAAAGAACACCCTTCGTCAACCAACGGAAAAATGCCGGAGAACCAGAACACAACAATCAACATCACAACAGCGTTCCACCGATGAACAAGGACAGCATCAACCAGCTTGACGATCTGTTCGCGCAGGCGAAGGAAGTCCCTTTGTTGCCGTCGGAGGAGCGCGTCCAAAAAGTTATCAACGATGGCAACGGAACGTCCGGCCGGCGACTCCAAAAGCCACACTCACGTTTTACAACCACACGAGGAATAACCATGACACTGACAATTCTTGGGCTGGCCGGGCTGCTTGGCATCGGCACGCTCTATCTGGGGCCAACCGGGCAAAGCAACCACAACGCCCCAACGGTGGTAATCACCAAATCGGCTCCACCAGCTGCGGCGCAAGCATTCCCCAACAGCGATGCTACGCCAAGCATTCCCCAGCCACTGCTTGTGGGCAAACCTGCAACTGCCTTGCTATCCACCCCAGAATCTATCTCACACTCCACCTCACAATCCGCTGGCGGCAACGCTAACCTGCATGGTGTGGACTTCAAGAGGGATAGCTCCCAGCCGCCAAGCGACACGGTGCACCAGCACTTGGCAAACACATTCGTTGACCAATTCGGCAAGACTCTATCCGATTTCTGGCTGAACAAAATCAATGGCTACAAACGGCAGATTGATGCCATGCTGGCTCCCGATGACCTTTCCCGGCTGAACCGTTTGCGGGTACGCTGGAGCCTGGCCAAAGGGGGAATTGCCACCATGCTTGGCGCAACCGCCAGCGAGAATTCGCTGAACCTTAGCTTCTCGTTCGGGAACAAAAAATCTTCCAGCGAAGAAGAGCAAGGGAGCATGGAGTACGATGGCGGGAATCAGAACATGAAGGAAATGGCCGAAGGGATGGACCTCACAATGATGCTCCCCTTCATCCGCCAGATGATGTTGCAGGACACCAGCGAATCGGGCCAGATTTTTGCCAACACCATCCGTCTGTCCGATCAATACCGCCCAGGACTTGATGAGCTGCGCGGCCATGTGATGCGTGATGTCTCCGAATTTGTTGACCTTCTGGCCAGCCAAGCCAGCACATTTATTGAGCAGCACAAAGGCGAGTTACGCCAAGAAGATCAGAAGAAAGTGGAGGAGATTCGGACGAAGATTGGGGAGGGGATTGCCGAGATTAAGAGCCATGAAAAAATTGCTGCTGCGGTGTATGGAGCCATCCTTGAGCCGGTGGTGATGCTGTACAACGGGTCTGACATCAGCGGGCTAATCTCCAGTGCCATCACCGAACCGGTTGCGGGGCTGAAGTTATCGGAGAACCAGACGCTGAAGCAGAGCATTCCGAACCCGGCTGCGGGAGGCGTGGCAATCAACTACACGCTAACCGAACCAAGCCAGCGGACAATGCTGCGGGTGTTTGATGCCGCCGGAAACGTGGTTGCCACCGCCGACCAGGGGAGCCGACCCGCCGGCGACCACACCATCAACTTGGATGTGAGCAAGTGGGGGAATGGAACCTACCTCTATCACCTAACCACCCAAACCAGCAGCGGCGAACGGGTCTTCTCCAAAACCATGCAAGTGGTGAAGTAACTCACCGAGCACCGTCGGAAATCGCAATGTCTGGATGTTCCACCGGAGCACACCCTCCGCTCATGCTGAGTCCCGTCGAAGCCTGTCCTGAGCCTGTCGAAGGGTATGAGTGGAGCCACCGAACGGGCAACAGTTCAACGCGCTTGGTAGCTATTCGGCTAATCAAGCGCGTTGTTTTTTTTAGGTGTGTTTTTTAGATGCTGGCGGCATTTGCCTCTTCATCCAGAACCTGGATTGCTTGGTGGTACATGGCCTCAGCTTCCGGCATGGAATCGGCAACGGCGGTGAATCCCATACGCCCGCATTCGGGAAGCGCGGTCATCATGTGACAGACAATGCCAGTTTGCCGCGATTGATCGAAATGGAGTTTCCGCCGAACCAGAATGTCGAACAGGTCATCGGAAGTGAGCACTCGGTATTTTTCTGATTCGATATGGTCGCTGGCCACAAAAAACTTCTGCTGGCCGCTGGGCGCGGTAAACAGCGCGGTGTTGGGGTCATACTTCCCATCAGTAAGGAATTGAAGGGTAAGGAACGGGTGAGTTGTTCCCCCTTTCCGCAGGTTCAGCTCAATGGCATACGGCTCCCACTCAGTCCCTTCGGAACGGACTACCACAAAGTCAATGGCAAACCTTCCTATCACCCCTTCGCGTGCCAGCCGCTCGCCAACTTTTTTTGCTTCTTGGGTGATACGCACAGCATACTCAGGATTGGCCGGGAACTTGCAACCCAGATAGCTTTGCCCTTCGGGGCCGCCAAGCAATTGGTCGTGGGTTGAAAGAAGTTCAACATTCCCAAGCGGTGTCACCCGCATCTGCACACTGGGGCTGCAGAATTGTTCCCCCATGATCCGTTCCTCCACAATCCCCCCTTGCGCCTCGAACCCACTGATGTAACGGTCGTACCGCACCGCCGGCGAATCGAACTGCATGGCGTGAATCCGCTCGGTGATTGCCACGCGCTCTTGGTCGCTTCCGGGTGCGGGAAGGTCTTGCAGGTTCACCAGTGCGTTGCCAAAACCGCTTACGCCATCGTTCTGCTTCACAATCACTTGGCGCAGCCCTGGCTTGCGCGCGCGCATCCGGGCAATGGCGGAAAGTAGTTCATCAATGTTCTGCAAGTTCTCTTCGCCAATTGGGTGGGCCACCCCCTCTTCGGCAAAAATTTTGCGGCAGCCGCTTTTGGTCCCAAGCGGGAAAAATTTGGGGTCGGCTCCATACATCGGAATTCCCAGCCGAAGCGATAGCTCCTTCTCATCCTCAGTGGTGCTGAACGGGACAAGGTGGGCGCGGTCGGTATCGGGAATCAGGTCGCGGATTTGCTGAAGCAGCCGTGGCCGCGCCAGTAGTTTTTTTGTGAGCGGAGTGGTGGAAGCATCCAGCGGCGAGACCAAGAATAACCGCCGCCGTGCATGGCTTGCGATAACGCCGGGAAGCAGGCTTAGATAGTAATCAACCACCGATGGATGGATCCCCTGCGAGGTGATGTACACCACCCGCGCACGCGGCTGCCGCAGCAAAAACAGCAGGAACAGAAACCGCTCCTCGTAGGCCTGAAGCTCACTTCCCTTCAGCGGAAGATCAACAGCAAAGGAAGGGACGATAATAATAGTCTGCTCATCCTGATTGAAATTTTGGATAGACCTCCAAAGGGGGATCAGCTTCTGCTGAAGCTGGTCGAACGCTTCGTTGCTGGGGCGGGCAATGCTCAACTCTGTTTCCTGAAGCTCGATAGACATGTGTGTGTTGCTGCTGTGAAAAATCGGATGGAAGGCTTGTGCGGCCATTGCACGCAATCGCCGAAAATATCCAGCATCGGCACCGCCACAAAACAATAGGCGGGGTTGTTACGCGCTGAAGTAGTTCATCCACCCCTTGATTGCGGCTGCCACCTGCTCCGGTTCCTCTTCCTGCGGGAAATGCCCAGCAGTTTCCAGCCGAATACTCTGGCTGTTGGGAAACCCAGCGGCAAATTTCTGCAGATACTCAGGGTGCACAAAACTGTCTTTCATTCCCCAAATAAAAAGCGTGGGAAGCTGTGCCACAACGCCCCTGCGCTCCCACAGCATCTGGAACCACTCTTGGTCGTTCAGCAGCGACCGCGCAAATGCCAATGCTCCTTCGCGCTCCCCCGCATTGCCAAACGGTGCAGTAAAATGGCGATGAACGTGGCGGCTGAGTTTGGAACGGTCACCAAATGATTTTGGGAGAAGAAAACGTGGGGAAAAATTCAGCCGACGGTAGAGAAATGGGAGCAAAGGGCTGCGGAGAATTTTGCTGAAGCGTTGGTATTCGGGATCATCGGCACTGCTCCAAAGCCAGCTGTTCATCACCACCAGCCGGCACACCAGCGTTGGGTTCTGCAATGCCCACGCCATCCCGATTGGGCCGCCAAAATCGTGCATAACAAGGGTGACATCGCTCAATTCCAGATGTTCCACAAGCTGCCCCAGCGTGGTGGCATGGTGTGCTGTGGAGTAGTTGTAGCTGGCGGGCTTATCCGATAACCCAAACCCAATGTGATCCAACGCCACGCAACGGAAATCATGCGATAACTGCTTGATGACATTCCGGAAATCAAACGACCAGGAAGGGGTCCCGTGAATGAAGAGCAGAGTGGCGGCGGCTGGGTCATCGGGTCCTTCATCAATGTAGTGAAGCCGATGCCCGGCAACGGATAGATAGCGCGATTGAAATGGATACTGGCTTCGGTCAAGCCATGCCGGATGCGGGTTCATGGTGTTGCTCTGGTTTGGTGGTTCGGTTGTTGCTCAATTTCTTGTACGTGATGCAAACCTACTCACCTTGCCGTGCAAGATTCTTGGTATAAACCAACATGGCGGCTTCTACATTTTTACGCTGTTGAACAGCTTGCTGAAGTTGGTGGGGTTGATATTCAGATAGGAAGCCAGATACTTATGCGGGACAAGCTCCAGAAGGTGAGGGCTGCGCCGTGCAAATGCCAGAAACCGTTCCTCGATGCTGAACGATTGCAGCTCAAAGTGCCGTTGGATCATCCCCACCAACACCGCTTCGGTCATTTTGCGGAACAGGCGTTCAATCTGGCAGGAACGGTTGAACAGATCATTGAGCGTGGGGAATGGAAGGCTGAGTACTTGGGTATCAGTAAGGGCTTGCAGGGTGAACCGCGAAGGCGTTTGGGTGAGGAACGAATCAGGAACACCGCTAAGCCCGGGGGGATAAGTGAACGCCATCACATGCAGCCGTTGGCCATGTTCGGCAAACGACATCTGCACGCCGTTCAGCACCAACAGCAAGTCCCGCTGGACCTCACCTTCGGCAGTGATTACTTGGCCGCGCTCGTAGCTCCGTGTGGTGCAGCCAGCGATCAGCAACTGGTAGTCGGCTTGGGTGATGGGGTGAAATTGTTGGAAGAACGTGAGATAGTTCATCGCTGGGATTCCTTGTTTGTGTAGCATTGGTTGCCGTTCGTGCTGTGGCTTGGCTGGCGGCACAATCTTCGTAATTTCGGCCAAGCAATAATTGATCCCCGAACAGCCATGAGCCAGCAGCAAGAATATCAAGTTACCGCCCGTAAGTGGCGCCCCGCCGAGTTCGATTCCGTGGTGGGCCAGGAACACGTTACGCAAACACTCCGCAACGCCATTCGCAATCACCGGATGCACCACGCCTATCTGTTTTGCGGGCCGCGTGGCGTTGGCAAAACCACAACCGCACGCATTCTTGCTAAATCGCTGAACTGCTTAAATCCCGGGGAAGATGCCGAGCCATGCAACGCTTGCGAATCGTGCCAGCAGATCACCAGCGGCCGCTCGATGGATGTGGTGGAGATTGACGGCGCAAGCAACAACTCCGTTGACGACATCCGCAAGCTGCGCGACAACGCGAAGTATCCACCGGTTTCCGGCCACTACAAGCTCTACATCATTGACGAAGTTCACATGCTCTCCACCAGTGCCTTCAACGCGCTGCTGAAAACGCTGGAGGAGCCGCCGAAGCATCTGATTTTTGTGTTTGCCACCACCGAGCCGCACAAGGTTCCGGCAACCATCCTTTCGCGCTGCCAGCGGTTTGATTTTCGGCGGATGCAGATACCCGACATCGTTGGGCGGCTGCGCTACATTGCCGAGCAGGAGAAGATGGAGGTTGATGACGATGCGTTGGGGGTTGTTGCCCGCAAAGCAGATGGATCCATGCGTGATGCCCAGTCCATTTTCGACCAAGTGACGGCGTTTTGCGGGACCACAATCACCTACCACCAGGCCAACGACGCGCTCAATTTAATTGACCAAGATTTCCTGTTCCGTGTCACCGATATGATGCGTGCACAGGACACCGCCGAGTCGTTCGCAATCGTTGAGCATCTGATGCGGGTGGGGTACGATCCACAGGAGTTTTTGATTGGCCTTGCCGAGCACCTCCGGAACTATCTGACGGTTATCACCGCTGGCTCCACGCGATTGATTGAAGCGGCAAAAATGCACATTGACCGCTACGCCACCGAAGCCCGTAGCATGGAGCAGGGGGACGTTATCCGGGCGTTGCATTTGGTGTTGGCTGCGCAGCAAGCAATCCGCACCGCACCGCAGCCACGATTGCGGCTGGAGCTTGCCCTTGTGCAGCTTGCGGTGATGGATTCCACGGTGAATTTGACCCAGTTGTTAGAGAAGATTGACCGGATGCCAGATAACCCAAATGGCGGGAACAACGGGGGGGGAAATAGTGGATTAGCAGGTTCGATAAAAACCGGAGCGATGGCTACTGCCGAACCAAGCAAAGGATACTCCGCGGCCACTTCTACCGCAGGGAATGGAAACAGCCAACACGACGACGATGAAAACTCACTCCAAACAGAGGGGAAGGGAGAAGAAGGGGCCGCGCTAAAAAATCAGGTGTCGGCAATGGCACCGTCGGCACCGTCGCTGGCGGCAGCACGGAACCTTGCTGGGTTCCCCACCGCTGCGCCTGTATCGGCACGAACCCAGCGGATGTACACTAGCGATCCCGATCTTCCCAAACTGCCGAAGCAAGGGGGAGGGGGACTAGGGGCTTCGCTATTGGGCGGGGGAGGGCTGGCAATGGCAGCGGGTGGTGGGGTGATGGTAGCAGAACCAATTGCCAGTATCTCCGTCAGCTCGCAATCTATCCCACAGTACGTCCCTCAGTTTGCCGAAGTGCAGCATCGCTGGAAAGAGTTTGTGCAGACCGCTTGCCAGGATAAAAAATGGCTTGCCACCACCTTGATGTCAGCACAACCCTTCGAGATTGTTGGCGCAACGCTCCGCATCTGCGTTGCCGAGGAGAACCAAGCAACCACATTGAATCGCTCGCGCGAGGTGCTGAACCAAAAGCTTGGTGAGTTTTTCCAAGCGGGCTTGCAAATGGAAAGTATTGTTGGCATGGCACCACAGCCGCTGCAAAGCAATGCCTTCAATAGTGTCACAGCAACGGTCATGCACCACCATCCCTTCCTTGCCGCGCTAACCGAAAAGTTAGGAGCCACCCCCATGTGAAAGTGATGCTGAGAGGGCTGCCGATTGCCAGAATCCAGATTCCCAAAAAACCATCACTTTTCCCCCTATTTCCCCACAACTGCCCCGTGAAACACCACAAATACACTCTGCTGGCATTTTTTTCAGTATGCCTTTTTTGAAACGGTAAACGGCACATAACGCACATTCATTCTGATTGCGGAAAGAAGAAAACCGCGAAATCAGCCAAAAAACAGCCATTCGGTGATTTTGGCCTGATTTCGCGGTTTTTGCTTGCTATGGCGTAGCAGGTGCATAAGGGCAAAACCTAACTTGCGGGCGTTCGGTGGGGAAAAGTGGGGAATGTTGGAGCATCAGAACAGGTTCTACACTCGCAATGTCGTTTTTCAAGGGAAGTGAACTGTACTCGGTGGACGCAAAGGGGCGCGTTAGCCTGCCAGCCAAGATGCGGAAGAATCTTGCGCCGGAGGCCAACGACACCTTCGTTGTCACCCGCGGTCCCGACGACGAGCCGTGTATCTACGCCTATCCGTTAGATGAGTGGAGAAAGTTTGAGGAGAGCCTGAAAGCCCTAAACCAGTTTCAGGAACGGGATCGCTTTTTTGTGAGAACCCTGCTGCTTTGGGCCGATGAGGTTACGCTGGATAACCAAGCGCGAATCTCAATCCCGAAAGGCTTAGTTGATTTCACTGGCATTGATAAAACCGCGCTCATCATTGGCGCGATTGACCATGTTGAAATCTGGAAGCCAGAGACCTTTGACAACTATCTGAACGGACGCACCGAATCCTACGCCAACGTCGCGCAATCGGTGATGGGATTGCGGGGGGCGTGATGGAACCATCCACCACGCTGCCAGCCGGCGAAGCCTATCACATCCCCGTGATGTTCCAGCAGACGATTCAAATGCTGGTCGGCAACCCACACGGCAAGTTTGTGGACGGCACATTGGGCGGCGGCGGACACACCGCAGGCATTCTTCAAGCGCTGGAGCCGGACGGCTGCGTGCTTGCTTTCGATGCCGACCCTGGAGCAATCGCTAACGCTGCCAAGCGGTTTGCAGCCGTTTTGCCCGGACGGTTGATTGTCCGGCAGGCATACTTCAGCGAGGCGTGCGAAATGCTGCGTAATGAGGGAATGACGATAGATGGCGTGCTGCTTGATTTGGGGGTTTCCAGCCGCCAACTTGACAGCGACCAAATCGGCCTTAGCTACCGCCAGACAATGCCGCTGGATATGCGATTCCGCCCCAGCCAAAATCGGCGTTCGGCGCGCCAGATTGTCAACGAAGATTCTGCAGAGGCAATTGCTTCGCTGCTGCGAGAGTTTGGTGAAGAACCCGCTGCTTGGACCATCGCCCAAGCAATCGTCCGCCAGCGGCGGGGCGCGGCAATCCAAACAACAACTGATCTGCGCAACGTGATTGCATCGGTGATACCGGAGCGGTTCATGATCAAAACATTGTCGCGGGTGTTCCAGGCACTTCGCATCGCCGTGAACGATGAGCTTGGCGAGCTTCGGGTGGCATTGGAGCAATACACCGGGTTGCTGAACGAAGGGGGACGCTTTGCCGTGCTGACCTATCACTCGCTGGAAGACCGCATCGTGAAAGATGCCTTCCGCTACGAAGAACGTGATTGCATCTGCCCGCCGGAGTTGCCTGTTTGCCGCTGCACCAAGCAGCAACGTCTGCGGATACTGACCCGCAAGCCAGCAGTACCCGACCCAACCGAGATTCAGCAGAACCCGCGTGCACGCAGCGCAAAACTTCGGGTGGCCGAACGGGTGATTGATCGGAGAGAAGGAAGAGAGGGAGCCAACTGATTGAAGCCAACAAAGCAAATCAACAGAACAGAGTCAACAGCCAACACAATGGCAGCACCAGGAATCATCACGCTTACCAATCGGTTATCGCAGCGGCGGCGCAAAGCATCGCCCGCAGCGGTGGCCGATGCGGCTCCAACGGCAACCAAACGGGCGTTATTTGTTCGCCGCTGGTTTGCTGCGGGCGCACTGGTGTTGGCATCGGGGCTGATTGTGCTGTATGTGGCCAACAGCATCGCCATCAATAATCTGATGGCCGACATCACATCGCTGGAACGAGAACGCGACTTGGCACGGAATCAGAACGAACAGCTTCGCGCTGATCTGCTAAAGCTGATGGCTGTTGAACGAATCTCCAATCTGGCACAACAACAACTGGGAATGATGCAGCCAGCCGCCCCCCCTGTGCTGCTGCAAGAACCCTCCACGGTGCCACAGCCAGCCAACACGCAGGCTGCGGGAAACATCGCCGACGAATAATTTTTTGGCGCGCTGCTTCCCATGCCTGCACCAACCGAACATACCGAGCAAGCACCCCCCCGCCGTGCTCCGCATCGCGACCCGCGTCGCATCTATGTGGTGGCCGCTTTCCTTCTGATTGGTCTGGTGGTGGTCTCGGTTCGCTTGATAAAACTGCAAGTGATTGATGGCGATACCTACGCCACAATCGCACGCCGGCAGTACGAGTCCCGCGTGACGCTGCAAGCCGAACGGGGGACGCTCTTTGACAGAAACGGAAACCTGCTGGCGACCAACAGCACCAGCTACTCCTTTGCCGTTGACCCAACCCACGTGGAGTATCCACGCAAGCTGGCCGCTGCGTTCCAGGGTGCGTTGGGGGGGGGGCAGCGCGAATGGCTGGAGAAACTCACACGTGACAACACGGCATTTGTCTGGCTTCAACGGAAAGTGACGGGGGAGGCCGCCACGGCACTGAAAAACCTTGACGACAACGGGTTAATCATCATCAAGGAGCCACTGCGCCACTTCGAGTATGCCTCGATAGGATCGCAAGCCATTGGCTGCACCGACGTTGATAACAACGGCCTAAGCGGTGTGGAGCTTTTCTACAACCAACAGCTGCGCGGTGCCGATGGCTTCATGGTGATGCAGCGCGACGCACGTGGCCGCCGCCGCCCCGATGCCGACCTCCCGCTGGCTAAACCGGAACATGGCGATGGCTTGGTGCTAACCTTGGATATCAACATGCAAGGCATTGTGGAAGACGAGCTTCGCAAAGGGGTGGAGCGTGCCGGGGCAGCTTCGGGAACGGTTATCGCAATAGACCCGCGAACTGGTGAGATTCTCTCGATTGCAAGCTGGCCAAGCTACGATCCCAATAATCCTTCATCGGCCGAGCAATCCATGATTCGCGTCCGCGCAATCACCGACACCTACGAGCCTGGCTCCACAATGAAGATTGTCACCGCAGCTGCCGCGCTGGAAGAAGAAGCCGTCACCCTGCACGACAGCATCAATGCTGAAGGGGGTGAGTATCAGCTTGGGAACCACATCATCCGCGATGACCATCCGATGGCGATGACCTCCTTCCGTACAGCGTTCGAGGAATCCAGCAACATCATCTTTGCCAAAGTTGCAGCGCGGCTTCCGGCACCACGGTTCTACAAGTACGTGCGGGATTTTGGCTTCGGCATTATCAGCGGAATTGATCTTCCCGGCGAAGCACGCGGCGAGGTGAAGAAGCCGAACGAATTCAGCGAGGGGACTCAGGAATTTATGGCCTTTGGATACCAGCTTGCCGTCACGCCGCTGCAACTGGTGACCGCTTGCGCCGCCATTGCCAACGGCGGCGTGATGATGAAGCCCCACCTGCTGAAACGGCGCATCAGCAAGGATCAGGAGGTGATTGAAGAGGTGATCCCGCAAGAAATACGCCAAGTGGTAAGCCGCCAAACCGCCGACAGCGTTCGCGCGTTGATGGAAGGGGTGGTGCAACACGGAACCGGCAAGGAAGCACGCGTGGACGGGCTTCGGGTTGCCGGCAAAACCGGAACCGCACAACAGCTTGCCAACGGAAGCTACTCCAAGGAAAAATACAACGCCTCGTTCGTTGGATTCTTCCCCGCCGACGACCCCCAAGTTGCGCTGCTGGTGCTGCTGGATTCGCCAACCAATGGCTACTACGGCGGCCAAGTTGCCGCACCAATTTTTCGGGAAATCGCACGCCGGATTATGGGGGTTGGCGCAACACCAGCCGAACCACAATTTCAGATGGCCGCCAGCGACACAATCGCTGCTCGGTACGTTGGTTCGGCAATGCTTCACACGCCGGAATTGCGCGGAATTGAAGCCGATGCAGCCGCAGAAACTGCCCGCAAACTTGGCTTCCGCGTGGTGCGCCGCGGTGCCGGAACTATTGTGATGGCACAATCCCCAATGCCCGGTTTTTCGATTGAGCGGCATGGCATTGTGGTGCTGGAAACAGAAACCCCGCAATCAACCGGGGCATTGCCCAATCTTCAGGGGCTTCCGCTCCGCAGGGCACTGAACATCCTGAATGCTTGCCGCGCTAAACCAAAAGTTGTCGGGACCGGAATTGTGCAAACGCAATATCCACCTCCGGGAACGCCAATCCGAGCAAACATGGAGGTGAAGCTGGAAGGGGGGAGTAGTCAGTAGTCAGTTGAGAGTAGTCAGTTGCAAAGAAGAGTCATTCATCATTAGCGAAGAAAATTTCTGATTGCCGAATCGTGCTTGATTTGCAAACCATACTGACCTCTGTTGATGGGCTTCGCGAGCTGCGTGGCGACCGAACACTTCCGGTGACGGAGATTCGGTACGATAGCCGCAAGGTGGCCGCCGGGGATATGTATGTGGCAATCAACGGGCGCGACGACCACGGCCCGCAGTTCATTGCCGAAGCGATTGCTGCCGGTGCCAAAATCATCGTGAGCGATGCCCCCGATTCGCTTCCAGCAGAAGTTCGCAACAACCAATCCATCACCCTTGTGGTGGTGGATGATGCCCGCGCAGCAATGGGGGAAATGGCTAACCGGCTCCATAATTATCCGGCCCATCGGCTGAAAGTGTTCGGCATCACCGGTACCAACGGCAAAACCACCACCGCGTGGCTGCTGCTTCAGTTGCTGGAAGCTGCTGGCGAACGGGTTGGGATGATTGGAACGCTGGGGAACTACCGCGACGGCAGTTTCACCCCAACCGGATACACAACTCCGGAATCCCCAGAACTGGTGGCCGCCCTTGCCCAAATGGCCGATGCTGGTTGCACTGCGGTGGTGATGGAGGTTTCCTCGCACGCGCTGGCGTTGCACCGGGTTGCTGGGCTTCGGTTCTTCGGCGCGGTGTTCACAAATCTGACGCAGGATCACCTGGATTTTCACGGATCAATGGCCGAGTATCATGATGCCAAAAAACTCCTTTTCGATCACCTGGATGCCGACCGAGCCGCAGTGGTCAATCTCGACGACCTACACGGAACCACGATGGTCGGTGACTGCTACGCCAGTGTGGTTGGCTACGGAACAAAAGAAGAAGCGGACGCGCACATCCAAGAAACGGAGCTTGGGCCGAACCACACCGCCTGGACGCTGAAGCTATCGGAACGATTCGGCGGCGGAACACTACGACTACGCTCCACACTGGTGGGTGCCTTCAACATCTGGAACGCAACCGCCGCAGTTGCAACCGCGCTGACTGAAGGAATTGATAAATCCGTGATTGTGCAAGCCGTCAGCAACCTGCGCGCTGTTCCCGGAAGGATGGAAACAATCGCGTTGCCAAACGGAGCAACCGCTGTGGTGGATTACGCCCACACCCCCGACGCTTTGGAGAAAGCCTTACTGACGCTGCGCACGGTGAGCGGCAACGCCACCCTGACTGTCGTCTTCGGGTGCGGCGGGAACCGCGACGCAGCCAAGCGGCCAATCATGGGGGAACTTGCAGCACGCCTTGCCGACTGTGTGGTGCTAACCAGCGACAATCCCCGGGGCGAAAACCCAGAAACGATTCTGGATCAGATTGCTGCCGGAATCGCAAGCCCAGCAACCGCAACTCGCATCAGCGACCGCGCCACGGCAATTCGCCAAGCAATTGCCCACGCAGGCCCCGGCGACGTTGTGCT
Source organism: Armatimonadota bacterium (assembly GCA_020850315.1). Classification (GTDB taxonomy): domain Bacteria; phylum Bacteroidota; class Ignavibacteria; order OLB7; family OLB7; genus OLB7. The sequence goes on from JADZEY010000090.1 coordinate 35,144, forward strand.
GATTGCCGGAAAAGGGCATGAAGATTATCAGATCATCGGCGTGCAGAAACTCCATTTCGATGATCGTGAGGTTGTTCGCAATTGGGTGGCCACGCAACATCAACAGCTTCAAGGGATGCCTGCATGATCCCATTCGGCACAGTCCGTGGCCTGCTTGAAACCCTTCGCGCCGAAGCGGCAGCCGAGGCCGCTGCCCAGCCGCAGTTTGTGGGGCCCGCCGCCGCGCTTCGCCGTAGCGTTCGCGGGGTTTCCACCGACACACGTTCTTTGAAAAAAGGGGATGCCTTTGTTGCGCTGGCCGGGGAAAACTTCGACGGCCACAGCTTTATCCGGACCGCAGCGGAGCGGGGGGCCGCAGTCGCCATTGTTGCGAATGTTTGGGACCATGAGAGAGAGAGAAACCCTGCTCCGCTTCCGGTCATTTCCGTTGCCGACACGCTTGCCGCCTACGGTTGGATTGCGCGGGTGCACCGCTTGCAATTCCGCATCCCGGTGGTTGCTGTTGCCGGGTCCAACGGCAAAACCAGCACCAAGGAGATGATCGCCGATGTTCTGGCACAACGCTACAACGTGCTGCGGACCGAAGGGAATCTGAACAACCTTGTTGGCGTTCCGGCAATGCTCCTTCGCTTGGACGAATCGCACACCGCAGCGGTGATTGAGATTGGAACCAATATGCCGGGTGAGATCGAACGCCTTTGCCAAATCCTGAGGCCAACGCACGGGCTTATCACCAACATCGGGCGCGAACATCTGGAGTTGCTGGGAACGATTGAAGGCGTTGCTACCGAGGAAGGCGCGCTGTTCCGGTGGCTTGCCGCAAACGGCGGAACTGCCTTTGTGAACCTTGACGACCGAAACGTTGCACGGCTGGCAAAAGGGCTTCCCAAATCAACAAGCTACAGCCTGCGGAAACCCGCCGACGTTCGCGGAACCGCCGGGCGGCTGAACGAGTCAGGCGTGCCATCGTTGGCAATCCAGCTTGGCCAACAACAGTGGCCGATTGCCTTGCAAACGCCCGGCTTGCACACCGCCACCAACGCCCTGTGCGCAGCGGCGGTGGGGCTTGCGCTGAAGGTCCCGCCAACAAAACTGAAACGCGCACTGGAATCGTTCCGGTCACCGGAATACCGCAGTGGCTACGCCCGGCTTGCAATGGTGAAATCAGCAAACGGGGCAACCGTGCTGAACGATACCTACAACGCCAACCCCGACTCCACGCTGGCCGCCCTGCAGACACTGCGCGCACTGAAGCCAGGGCGTGGCGGAAGAAGAATTGCAGTGCTGGGCGACATGCGCGAACTGGGCGCAAGCTCGGTAGCCGAACACAACGGCATTGGGGAAGCAGTGGCCACAATGGGCATTGCACATGCGCTATTTCTGGGGACTGAAATGCAGCACGCGTACCTCGCCGTTGTTGCGGCCAACAGCAAAACCGTTGCACAGCACTTCACCGAAAAAATGGAGTTGATAGCCGTGATCCAAGCACTGCTGGCTCCCAACGACGTAGTTCTGGTGAAAGGCTCGCGCGGGATGAAAATGGAAGAAATAGTGAAGGCCATAACCAACTCCCGATAACCGAAACCGATTCCCGATAACCGACCTCCGACGTGCTGTACTATCTGGCTCAATACATCAACGAACTGTTCTCCCCGCCGGGGTTTGGGCTGTTCCGGTTCGTGACCTTCCGGGCTGCGGCTGCCGCGCTAACTGCGCTGCTGATTGCGTTCGTTTTTGGGCCCAAAATCATCCGCCGGCTGAAGCGGCTGCAGATTGCAGAACAGGGAAAAAAGGAGGCTCCAAAAAGCCACATGGCCAAAGCGGGAACGCCGACAATGGGGGGGCTGATTGTTCTGCTGTCGCTGGTTGTTCCGGCGCTGCTCTGGTGCGATATCCAAAGTGCCTATGTCCTGCTGGCGGTTGTGGTGACGCTCTTTTTGGGCGGCGTTGGCTTTTTGGATGACTACCTGAAAGTGGTGAAGAAGCTCCCCAAAGGCTTGATCGGGCGATACAAAATTGTTGGCCAGGTGGCGATTGGATTGGTGCTTGGCGGAACCATCTACTTCTTCCCGCAGTGGTTCCCGGGCAACTTCGCCAGCATCAACACCTACTCCACGGTTCCGTTCGTGAAAGATGCCTTTTTCAATTTCGGCATCCTGTACATCCCGATGGTGATCTTCGTTCTGACGGCCACCAGCAACGCCGTCAATCTGACCGATGGATTGGACGGGCTAGCGATTGGGACGGTCAGTATCGTGGCGCTGGCGGTGGCACTGATTACCTACCTGAGCGGGAACTCGGTGGCGGCAAACTACCTGGGCATCCCCCACCTGCGTGGCATTGATGAGCTTGCAATTTTCTGCGCGGCATTGTTGGGGGCGGGGTTGGGGTTCCTTTGGTTCAACGCGTATCCGGCACAGGTCTTCATGGGGGATACCGGGTCGCTGGCACTGGGTGGATCAATCGGTGCGCTGATGATCCTGGTGAAAAAGGAGTACATGATCCCCATCCTGGGGGGAATCTTCTTCGCCGAATCCCTTTCGGTGCTGCTGCAAGTGGGATACTTCAAGTACACCAAACGCCGCTACGGCGAAGGACGAAGAATTTTCCGGCGTGCACCGCTCCATCATCACTTTGAGGAGAAAGGGTGGCCCGAAGCGAAGATTGTCACCCGATTCTACATCGTGGCAATCCTTCTGGCAATCTTGGGCCTGACAACCTTGAAAATTCGATGATCGGATGCCTGCACTTGCAAGCATCATAGCAACACAGTACTCAATCTCTGCGCTTTTCATGCCAACCGAAACCACATACTCAATCCTTGGTGCCGCCCGTTCGGGGCTGGCGGTTGCGGCGTTGCTGCGCCGGGAAGGGGCGCGTGTGTTCGTTAGCGATTCCAAGCCAGCCGATGCCAACCCAACAGCCATTCCCCGGCTGCGGGCGATGGGTGCGGATTATGAGTTCGGCGGGCATACCAACACCGTGCTTCAATCCGCCGTGCTGATCCTTTCCCCAGGCGTTCCCGATACCATCCCGATTGTTCGCCAAGCCGTGGAACGGGGGATACGGATCACCAACGAGATTGAAATCGCCGCAAGCCGTTGCCGTGCGCCGATCATTGCAATCACCGGAACCAACGGCAAAACAACAACAACCGAGCTAACCGGATTTATCCTTCGCAACTCTGGGTTGAACACGTTTGTTGCCGGAAACGTTGGGCTGCCGTTCAGCGAGATTGCGTTGCAGGCCGATGAGCAAAGTGTGGTGGTGCTGGAGCTTAGCTCCTTCCAGCTTGAGCATATCCAGACGTTCCGCCCACGGGTAGCGATGATCCTGAACGTCACCCCCGACCACCTTGATCGCTATCCAAATTTCGAGGCATACGTGCGGGCGAAGTTCCGCATCACCACGAACCAAACCCCGGCCGACACGCTGATCTACAACGCCGACGACCACAACCTATCGGCGCTTCCGGCCAGCAGTGTTGCGCGGGCAATCGGCTTCAGCCTAACGCAGGCCCTTCCCGACGGCGCGTTCGTCCGCAACGGGCAAGTGATACTGCGTGCCAACGGAGAACAAGAACTGATGAACACCAACGATATCCGAATCCGCGGCCCCCACAACCTGTACAACGCCATGGCTGCCGCGCTTGCCGCACAGGCGGTTGGGGTGGGGCTTGATGCAATCCGCGACGGCCTGAAAAACTTTCCTGGAGTTCCGCATCGGCTGGAGCCAGTTCGCCAGCTGGATGGTGTCTGCTACATCAACGACAGCAAGGCCACCAACGTGGACTCAGTCTGGTACGCGCTGCAAAGTTTCACCGAGCCAATCGTGCTGATTGCTGGCGGAAAAGGGAAACAGAACGACTACACGCCGATCCTTCCGCTGCTTCGCAAATATGTGAAAGCCGTGGTGCTGGTTGGCGACGAAGCCGAGGCAATGGAGACCGCATTTGCTGGCTACGCCCCAATCGTCCACGCCGGGCACAGCATGGAGTTGGCCGTGGAGCAGGCACGCAGCTTGGCTATCCCCGGCGATGTGATACTCCTTTCGCCAGCCTGCGCCAGCTTCGATATGTTCAACAACTACGAGCATCGCGGCGAAGTCTTCAAAACGCTGGTGAACCAATTGATCCCAGCAAGCGAAGCAGTGAACTGATCGGGGACAGAGGCAAGGATTGGAGGGTGATAGATACCTATTCACTCCCCCTCCTCTTCACTAATGACCAGTGACTAATGACCAGTGACCAACCCCCTCTTTACAACTGACTACTGACTACTGATCCCCATGAAACCCTCCCCTTTTACTCGCGGCCATAACGACTGGTATTTGCTGCTGGGTGTGTTGGGGCTGATGTTCTTTTCCATTGCGTTTGTCTATTCCGCTTCGGCGGGATTTGCCGACGATAAAACTGGGTCATCCGAGACGTTTTTCTGGAGCCATGCCGTCCGCGTCATCGCTGGCATTGGGGTGATGCTCTTCTTCTCGCGGGTGGATTACCACTGGCTGGAGCGTTGGTCTAAACCGCTGCTGGTGCTGGCCATTGGGATGCTGCTGTTCGTGCTGTTTGAAGGAACCCGGATGAAAGGGGCAACCCGTTGGATTGACATCGGATTCGTCTCCTTCCAGCCGTCGGAGTTCGCAAAGTTCGCGCTGGTGATGCACCTGGGGGTGATGCTTGCCGACAAGCGGGATTACCTGAACGATCTGAAGTTCAGTTTCCTCCCGATGCTCTTCTGGACGGCGATTGTCTGCGCGCTGGTGGCTGCCCAGCCGAACCTTTCAACCACGTTGGTGATCTTCGCCGTGGCAATGGGGACGCTGTTCATCGGGCGGGTTAGCTTGAAATATCTGCTTGGCGTTGCCCTTGCCGGGCTGGCCGCCGGGGCTGCCTATGCCGTCAGTGCCGAGTATCGGATGCGCCGAATCATGGCGTTCATCGGGCTGCACAGCGAAGGGGGGGGCGGGGCCGACCTTGCCAGCGGCGACAACTACCAGCTGATGCAAGGATTGATAGCCTTCGGTTCAGGCGAAATTTTTGGGTTGGGGCCGGGCCACAGCCGCCAACGCTTTTTTCTGCCGGAGCCGTTCGGCGATTTCATCTACTCCATTATCGGCGAAGAGTACGGGGTGATTGGCACAGTGGCGATTCTTGCGGTCTTTGGCATTATCGTTTGGCGCGGATTCCTGATTGCGCGGCAAGCCCCCGACGACTTGGGGCGAAACGTTGCTTCCGGCGTGACGCTGATTGTTGGGCTGTATGCCGTTATCAACGCTTGCGTCACCACTGGGCTGCTTCCAACCACCGGTTTGCCAATGCCGTTCATCAGCTACGGCGGAAGCTCGGTGCTGTTTAGCGCGGTTGCCGTTGGGGTGCTGCTCAACATCTCACAACAAGCCAACGTGATGCCACGCGAATCGCCGAATCCAACACTGGTTGGGGCAAAAGCATGAGTGAACAACGGCTGTTGTTTGTTGCCGGGGGGACCGGCGGGCATCTGTTTCCTGCGTTGGCGGTGGCCGCACAGTGTCGCCAACTTCAGCCCAACTCAGTTATTGAATTTGTGGGGACGCGGGGAAGAATGGAGGAGAAGATTGTCCCGCGCCAGGGCTATCCGCTCAACTTCCTTTGGATTAGTGGATTGGAGCGGAAGATTTCTTTGAAAACCTTGCTTTTCCCGCTGAAAGTTGTGGTGGCGGTGGCCCAAGCCTTGCGGCTGATTGGCCGCTTCCGTCCCGATGCAGTGATCTGCGCAGGAGCCTACGTCAGCTGGCCAATGGGGATTGCCGCACGGATACGCCGCGTCCCGCTGGTGCTGATGGCCAGCGATGCCCGCCCGGGCTTGGCACTCAGCAAGCTGGCGGCAAAGGCATCGCAGATTCATGTTGCCTTCGATTCGGCTGCCGACCACTTCCGCACGCTGGGGGCACGCTGCCCGATTCTGCTGAGCGGAAATCCGGTGCGTAGCGAACTGCTTGCCCCCCACGACGCAGCGCAAGCACGCCAGCATTTTGGGCTGCGGCCCGACCGCCCAACGATTTTTGCCGTTGGCGGATCGCTTGGGGCGCGCTCGATCAACAACGCGTTGGATGCTGTGGCCCACAAGTTCCGCGCCGATGGTGTGCAACTGATCTGGCAAACCGGAACAAGCTACGCCGGCAGTGAGCTGCAGGAGCCGGATTTGTACCGCTCCACATTCATCAACCAGATGGAGCTTGCCTACGCCGCGGCGGATCTTGTGGTGGCACGCGCAGGGGCAATGACGGTAAGCGAGTTGGCGGTGGTTGGGAAACCCTCGGTTCTGATCCCGCTGCCGATTGAAACGGTGCATCAACGGCAAAACGCCGAAGCAATGCAGGCCGCTGGCGGCGGGGTGATGATCCCGGATAGCCAGGTTAGCGAACGGCTTTACCCAGTGGCTGCTGGCTTGCTTTCGGACCCCGAACGGCTGGCGGAGATGGGAAGGAACGTTGCAGCGTTGGCCGTGCGCGATGCCGATAGAAGAATCGCAAAAGAGATTATGGAGCTACACTGACTTGGAGCTGCCGATCAGGGAATGATAACTGAGAAAATGGAGGTTGCTGCCTCTTCTTTCCAGGAGGTCATTCACCGAAAGGCTGCCAACCAACAACCCGCACGAACAATGCCCGAATCGTTCCGACATAAACTGGATGTCTATTACGTGGCAACCATTGCCTACGTGCTGACGCTGATCGCCTACATGGCGGTGCGTGGCACGATAGAGGGGGGGCGGTTCGAGGTTGTCCTGCGCGACCCTATTGTCTATCTGCTTGCTATCTGTTCGACAGCATCACTGATCGGGTTGGGGATTTCCGTTTTGTTGGGCCGGCGGGTGATTGTCCGTGACAACAGGCTGGTGTTCATCACACGGTTCAAAGAACGGGTGATACATCCAGAGGATATCGAGTGGATTGGTTTCCGCCGCGAGGAAGCAAAAGTGCGTGGCGGGCGCGCCTATCCAACAGCACGGTTCAAGCTGCGGAGCCGTCGTCGGCTGCTGCGGCTGCGCATCGCCAACTTCGAGCGCAAATCGGAACTGGCGCGCGCGCTGAAAGAATGGGCAGCCAACAACAACGTGGTGCTGCTGCGGGGGAAGAAAAAGAGGGGGGGTAGTGGGCAGTAGTCAGTAGTCAGTGGTCAGTAGTCAGTGGTCAGTTGCAAAGAGTAGGATTGGATTTTGGTTTTTGGTCATTAGTCATTGGTCATTAGTCATTGGTCATTAGTCATTAGGAAGCGGTCGTTACTGGCGTTCTTCTTCCTTCTTACTAATCACCAATCACCAATCACCTTCAAACAACCGGTTCCCGAGATGTTTACCAGCATACATACCGTTCACTTCGTTGGCATTGGCGGCATTGGCATGTCGGGGATTGCCGAGATTCTGCTTGACCAAGGCTTCACCGTCACCGGAAGCGACCTTGCGCGAAACGAAGCCACCGAACGGCTGGAATCGCAAGGGGCAAGCGTGGTGATTGGCCACGCGCCGGAGAATGTGGTTGGCGCAGATGTGGTGGTCTATTCCAGCGCCGTCCGCCCCGACGAGAACCCGGAAACAGCCGAGGCAATACGCCGCAAAATCCCCCTGATCCGCCGTGCCGAAATGCTGGCTGAAGTCACACGGATGAAGTATGGCGTGGCGGTTGCCGGAACCCACGGCAAAACCACAACCACCTCCATGATTGGCCTTGTGCTGATCGAAGGGGGGATTGACCCAACGGTGATTGTTGGCGGAAAACTGAGCGGATTCGGCGGAACCAACGCACGGCTTGGCCACGGCCAATGGACCGTTGTGGAAGCCGACGAATTCGACCGCTCCTTCCTCACCCTTTCGCCAACGATTGCAGTGGTCACCAATCTTGAACGCGAGCACCTTGACATCTACTCCGATCTGGACGACATCAAGCGGGCGTTCATCGAGTTTGCCAACAAAGTCCCGTTCTACGGCTTCACCGCGCTCTGTTTGGATGAGCCATCGTTGGTGGACATTCTGCCGCAAATGAAACGGCGCGTGGTCAGCTTCGGATCAACGCCGCAATGCGATGTCCGCGCTGTTGACATCAGCTATGCCGAGCGCACCAGCACCTTTGGCGTAATCCACAATGGCCAACGGCTGGGGAACATCACTGTTGGCGTTCCGGGCCAGCACAACGTGAAGAACGCGCTGGCCGCCGTGACGGTGGGGATCGAGGTTGGCGTGCCGTTCCAGAACATTGCCGATGCCCTTGCACGCTTCACCGGGGTCTATCGCCGGTTCGAGGTGAAAGGGGAGGCCGCAGGGGTGATGGTGGTGGACGATTACGCCCACCATCCAACCGAAGTGAAAGCAACGCTGGACGCAATCCGGCAGGGGTGGAACCGGAGGGTGGTGGCAATCTTCCAGCCGCACACCTACACCCGTACCCGTGATTTTTACGAGGAGTTCGGCAAAGCATTCTTCAACGCCGAGCTGGCCATTATCACCGATGTCTATCCCGCACGCGAGCGGCCCATCCAGGGCATTACTGGCGAACTGATTGCCAACAGCGCGGCCGGTTTTGGCCACCGCAACGTGCTGTACGTGCCAGACCGCAACGACGTGGCCGCGCGCGCCATGGAGCTACTCCAGCCCGGTGACATTGTGGTGACAATGGGAGCCGGGGACATTTGGAAAACAGCAGAGGAACTGCTGGGGAGAATGGGGTAGTGGTTAGTGGCTAGTGGTCAGTGGTCAGTGGTCAGTTGCAAGGAAGAGGAATTTCTTCTTGCATCTCATGCTTTCATTTGACAGTTGGCTCTCCCTGAGATCGCTGAGCGTCTGCTCGGCTACCGAAACAGCAGAGTTTCAGAGCAAGCAGAATTTCAGAGAAAATCGGTGCAAGAACACCGTTGTGCGGTGACTCCGCTCATATCCAGACTCAGGGCAGGCTTCAACGGAGCTCAGCATGAGCGGATGCTTCATTCGCTGGGAAACCAGATGCTGGATTTCCGACAGAGGGATCGCTCTTGAACCTCTCCCTCTTCCATTTGACATTCGACATTTCCATGATTGCCCTTGACGATATCCGCAAAAGTTTTCGTGGCCGGATTGCCCTAAGCGAGCCGATGGCACGATACACCACCTTCCGCATTGGCGGGGTGGCGGATATCTACTTGGAGCCGTTGGACAAGGAGGACGCGCTGGCACTGATCACCTACTTGCGCCGCGAATCGGTCTCCTACGTGCTGATGGGGAATGGCAGCAACATCTTGGTTTCCGACCAAGGCATCCGTGGGGCAGTGGTGAATTTGGAGACCGGGTTCAACTACGTGCGGTGCGAGGCCGATGACAAAATTGTGGCTGGCGCAGGGATTAAGCTGGCAAAGTTCGTTGACTTCTGCATCAGCAACGGCTACGCCGGGGCCGAGATGCTTGCCGGAATCCCCGGAACGCTTGGTGGCGCGGTGATTATGAACGCCGGAGCCTACGGCGGTGAAATCTCGGATCACATGCTGGCCGTGCAACTGATCCGCGACAACAAACTGATGACCATTGCCAAGCAGAACGCGGGTTTTGCTTACCGCACCAGCAGCCTGCAAGGTGATGTAATCCTGGAAGCCAGCTTCCGATTTCCCAGCGGTGAAAAGGAGAACATGAAAGTTACCCGGCGCGAGATGATGACCAAGCGGAACCGCTCGCAGCCGGTGCAGTGGGGGAACGCTGGCAGCATCTTCAAAAATCCCAAAGGTGACTTTGCTGCGCGATTGATCCAAGAATGCGGCCTGAAAGGGACAACCGTTGGTGGGGCACAGATCAGCGAGCTTCACGCCAACTTCATCATCAATCTGGGCCAAGCTACTGCCGCCGATGTTATGGCCTTAATCCAGATAGCACGCCAAGCAGTGCTTGACAAATTTGCGGTGGAGTTGGATCTGGAAATCAAATTGATTGGTGACTGGTAGCGGTTTCACCGTGGCCGTTACAGCACACACACAGAGCAGAACAGCAAGTAACCCTTTCTTCCAACCAACAAGCAATTACCGGTGAAAGCCCGACGCAAACAGATCGCCAAGAAAAAGCCTGGCAACCGTGATGACTCGCGGCGGTTTGCTTCGGCGGTGTCGGTGGGGCTGCTGATTGCCGGGGTGATTGCCGGGCTGGTTGCCGTGGCAAACAAATGGATGAAGCGCGAGCCGTTGGAGCAGATCAAGATTGTTGGCAGGCACGTGCTGGATTCTGCCGAGATCGCCCAGAAAGCTGCAATCCCCGACAGCCTTCCGCTGGGGAAACTGAACTTGAAGGAGATTGAGACGAACCTGATTGCTCACCCCTTCATTACCGATGCCTCGGTCTATCGTGGGGAGCAAGGGACGTTGGTGTTGCAAATCCAGGAGTGCGCGCCGGTGGCGGTTGCGTTCATCGGCGGGTTGCCGGTGTATCTCGATTCGGCTGGGATCACCCTCCCGTTCCGCTTCAGCAGCGCGGCCTTCGATGTGCCAGTGGTGAGCGGCATCAGCAACGGGCGGAAAGTGGATAGCCTGCAAGGGGTGGAAGCCATCGGGGTGGTGAAAGCGGTTCGGGAATTTGACCCAACGCTGTACCAGCAGATCTCCGAAATCCAGCGCGAGCCAACTGGCCAGTACACGTTGCTGTTTGCCGATGGAGGGGTTCCGATTCGTGCGGGAACAGCTGCCGAGATACCGAAGCATCTAAAAAAACTGGACCTCTTCTGGCGCACAGTGTTGCTGTCGGAAGGAACCAACAACATTCAATCCATTGACCTTCGGTGGCAAGGGCAAGTGGTGGTGAAAAAGCGCACCAGCACAAACGCCTAAGCTGAGATAAATGAGAACGAAGCTTTTGCCCAACAATCAATTTGCCTGACGTATCCGATCCAATGTCCAGAATACAGCATAGCAACGGAGCAACGATGAACGGTTCAGCAACGAACGGAGCAGGACGCGACCCGCGCGAAATCGTTGTGGGGCTTGACTTTGGCACCAGCAAGGTCTGCGCGATTGTGGCCGAACGAAACGATGACTACCCGGGCGGCATCCACGTGCTTGGCATTGGCCATACTCCATCGGAAGGGCTCAATCGTGGCGTGGTGGTCAACATCGAAAAAACCGTCCGCTCGGTGGAGCGCGCTGTGGAGCTTGCCCAAGCCCAATCTGGCGTGAAGATCAACTCCGTCTCGGTTGGCATTGCTGGCGATCACATCCAATCGTTCCCCAGCCGTGGCGTGGTGACAATCTCCAACCCCGACCGCGTGGTGACGCAGCAGGATATGGAGCGATTGATAGATGACGCAAAGCGGGTGAATATCCCCGCCGACCGCCGCATCCTTCATGTGATCCCGCAGGAGTACATCGTTGATGGCCAAGATGGCATCTACGACCCGGTTGGGATGTCGGGGCTGCGGGTGGAGGTGAACGTCCACATCATCACCGGATTGGTGACCGCCGCGCAAAACATTTACCGCTGTGTGGAGCGCGCCGGATTGGCCGTGAACGACATTGTGTTGGAGCCGCTTGCCAGCAGCTACGCAGTGCTGGACGACGACGAAAAAGAGGTTGGCGTTGCGCTGGTGGACATTGGTGGCGGAACTACCGACATCGCTGTGTTCGAGGATAAAACCATCCGCCACACCGCCGTGATCGGCTTGGCCGGGCGGATGCTGACCGACGACATCCGAAAAGTGCTGGGGATCATCGGCGACCAAGCCGAGCGGGTGAAACGGGAGTACGGCTACGCGATGGAGGAGATGGTGCTGAACGATGAAATTTTTATGATCCCCGGAATCGGCGGACGGAAGCCGATGGAGATCAGCAAACGAACGCTTGCCCAAATCATCCAGCCGCGAATGGAAGAAATTTTAGAGCTGGTGATGATCGAGCTTAAAAAATCGGGCTACCTACGGCGGCTTTCTGCTGGCGTGGTGCTTACCGGCGGCGGCGCGTTGCTGCGTGGCATGGCGGACCTTGCCCAGCAAGTGTTGGGGCTTCCGGTCAAGGTCGGAATCCCAGCTGGGCTTGGAGGGTCGGGGCTTGCTCCGGAAGTGGAAAGCCCCATCTACTCCACGGCAGTGGGGCTGGTGCTTCACGCATTTGAAAATCAACAACATCAATCAATCATTATCGAGGAACCACAGGAGGAACATCGCGAAGAAGAAGGGACGCAAGCCATCTCCATCTTCTCCAGAATGAAGCGATTCCTAAACGAATTTTAAGGCAACAACAACCCGAGAATCAAGCAGGAACCAATCCATCCCGCTTGGTTTACGGAACACCAATCCACGATAGACATTCACTGTACCTACTTTCTCAACTACAAAGGGGGACCGCTATGATCGAACTCGATCGTACCACCGAAGAACATTACGGCGCAAAACTCAGAATCATTGGCGTTGGCGGCGGCGGGGGAAATGCCGTCAACAGCATGATTGACCGCGGGCTTGCTGGTTGCGAGTTCATGGTTGTCAACACCGACGTGCAGGCGTTGCAGAACAGCCTGTCGCCCATTCGCGTCCAGGTCGGGCGCCAACTTACACGCGGCTTGGGGGCCGGGGCCACGCCAACGGTTGGGCGCGATGCCGTCCTGGAAAACCGCGACGAAATCCACCAAGCATTGCACGGGGCCGACATGGTGTTTGTCACCTGCGGCATGGGTGGGGGAACCGGAACCGGCGGCGCGCCAGTGGTGGCCGAAATCGCCAAAGCCGCCGGCGCGCTGGTGGTGGGGGTTGTCACCCGCCCATTCGATTGGGAAGGGAAACGGCGGAAGGATCAGGCCGAGCTTGGGATCAAGGAGCTGAAGCAGCACGTTGACACGCTGATTGTGGTTCCAAACCAAAAACTTCTTTCCATCATTGATAAACGGGTTGGCTTCCGCGATGCCTTCCGGTTGGTGGATGACGTGCTCTACAACGCCACACGCGGCATTGCCGAGATTATCACCGGCCACGGCGTTGTGAACGTTGACTTCGCCGACGTTCGCACCGTGATGAAGGATATGGGGGAAGCACTGATGGGAACTGGCATTGCCAGTGGCGAATATCGCGCAACCGAGGCCGCACAAAACGCTATCTCATCGCCGTTGCTGGAAGGCATTTCCATCTCCGGTGCCGAAGGGGTGTTGATTAACATTGCCGCCAGCACCAACATGACCATGATGGAAGTTGACGAAGCCGTCAAAGTGGTCTATGATGCCGTCGGTTCCGATGCCAACATCATCTTTGGTGTGGTGCTGAACGACGACCTGGCCGACCAGATGATGGTGACGGTGATTGCCACCGGATTCAACAAAGCCAAAGAGAACAAGCTCCCGCAGCAGCCAGCCGAAAACAACTGGCAAAGCAATGTGTTCCGCCCGCAGCAAGCATCCCAGCAAGTACAGCAGCCGGCCATGCCGCAGCAGATACCGCAGCAGATGCCGGCAGCCCAACCCAGCATCCGCACAGCCTATCCCCTTCCCCACGAAGGAAGCCGTGTGCCGGTTGGGCAGGAGGAACTGGAGCAATACAACGAGCCAGCCGTGGTGCGTCGTGGCTTGGGTATCCATCGGGGCGGGTTCGATATCCGCCGTAACGATGCCGAGGCCAACGCCAACCCTGAGCCACAAGAAGAGCAGGAACAGCAGTACGAACGCCGCCGCCAAGCCGTGGAGAAGCCCGCCTTCCTCCGGAGGATTATGGACTAGGCAACAACCATACATTGTTGGTTGAGGACAACGCCCGTTGCAGTTCAATTCCCGCAGAACGCAACGGGCGTTGATGTTGGTCAGTGGTTGGTGGTCAGTAGTCAGTAGTCAGTGGCAAAGATGAGAGAGAGAGAGAGATGGGAGAGGGGGATTGAGGGCTGGTAAGTTTTTGAGCATTGTGTGCGTTGGCTGAGTGAATGTTTTGCTTTGTTCGTTCGTCATCCATCGCCCAACATTTCAATATCTCCTTTCCCTTGCCCAATTTCTGCCGCTGTTTCATTTTGCTGGCCAATCCCTGCTAATACTGACTTGCTAATACTGATGCGATTCCACAACCCCTGTTCGGCGACCCTGCCGATTCTGCTGATTCTTGGCTCACTGTGGCTAACCGCTTGTGGCGGCGATACTCCAACATCCCCGCCGCCAGTGGTGATCCCGGGCGATTCCGAGCCGATCATCTACTCCAAACATATCCAACCAATTTGGGAGAACAGCTGCGCCGGAAGCGGTTGCCATCTGAACGGCGACCGTGGCGGCGGGCTTGCCCTGGACACTTGGGACGACTTGGTGACTGGGGCCAAATTTGGTGGGGTGGTTGTGCCGTTTGCCCTGCGAAAAAGCTACCTGTTTCACAACATCAACACCGATACCACAATCGCACCGGTGGCCGTCACGCGAATGCCCCTCAGCCGTGATCCAATCCCGATTGAGCAAGTGATGTTGATAAAGCGGTGGATTGAAGAAGGAGCCAAAAATGACCAGGGGAACATCCCCTACAGCGAACCCAACCGCAAACGGATGTTCATCGGGGCGCAAAGTGAGGACAAGGTGACGGTGGTTGATCTGGCACAGCTGACCGTTGCACGCTACATCAGCGTTGGAACCATGCCGGACGCAACCACCCCGCCGGAAAGCCCCCACAACGTTCTGCTTTCCCCCGATGGCCGCTATCTGTTTGTGAACCTGATTGCGCGTGGCCGCATTGAAAAATATGATGCGCGCACCTTCGAGAAGCTGGGGGAAACGGGTGTGGGAAGCCAGCCGGCCCAGATTATCACCACCCGCGACGGCTCAACGTTGTACGTCTCAAATTTCAATTACTCAGGCAATCCCACGTTTATCGTCCGTGTGGATGCCGCAACGATGCGCGTCACCGATACCATCTACAATGTTGGATACGCGCCCCACAGTCTGGTTCTCAGCAAGGATGAGAAATTCCTCTATTCAATAAATCCTGATGGCGAGGATGTGACGGAAGTAGATCTGGCAACTGCCTCCGTTGTGCGGCGGTTCCCGATTTCGCCGGGGCTGCCAGCGAACCCCTTGGGACTTAGCAACTATGAGCCATATCACGGCCTTCTTTCGCCCGACGGGAAGGATTTGTTGGTGACCTGCCGCCAAAGCCGTGAGGTTCGCATCATCAATCTTGAAACAGGAACCGTGACCGATAGCATTCCGGTTGAAAAGTCCCCACTAATCTGCGGCCTAACCCCCGATGGCAGCCAGCTTTGGGTTCCGAACTCCGGCGCAAACAGCGTTTCCATCATTGATCTATCTTCGCGCACGGTGGTCGGGCGGGTTCCTGATCTGCTGACCCAACCACACACCGTTGCCTTCAGCAGCGACGGCAAAAAGGCGTTTGTCAGCTGCGAAAACCGTAGCGCGGGGTCATCAACCCACCACCCAGTGACTGGCGAGGATAAGGCTCCGGGAATTCTGTATGTGATAGATACCTCCACGCTGAATATCCTGAAGCAGATGGATATCGGCTCCTTTGCAACGGGGATTGCGGTGCAACAGTAATGCCAACAGTAACGCGTCCCGGCGCTTGCTTCCTCACGATTCTTTCACACTGCTTCCATGATTGAATATTTAAGCGGAACCCTTCTGGAAAAAACGCCAACCAAGGCGGTGATCGTTGCTGGCGGCGTTGGCTACGGGGTGCTGATTTCGTTAGCAACGTTCGAGCGGCTTCCGGCTGTTGGCCAACATGCGTCGCTGTTCACCTACCTTGCTGTCCGCGAGGATGCCATGACGCTGTACGGTTTTGGCCAAACGCTGGAGCGGGAGATGTTCCTGCTGCTGACCGGGGTGAACGGCATCGGGCCAAAAATTGCCATTGGAATTTTGAGCAGTGCAGGGACCGATACACTGCGGGAGAACATTGCCCGTGGCAACGCTGCGGCACTAACCGCACTCCCCGGCGTTGGCAAAAAAACTGCCGAGCGGATAGCGTTGGAACTGCGCGATAAAGTCAGTGCGTTAGGTGGGGACGCAGGGAGTGCGTTTGGCGCGGGAGCCGGGAGCGTGCCGGAGATTCGTGCCGAAGCGCTGGCAGCGTTGGTTGCCCTGGGTTATGGCCGCCCGGTGGCCGAGCGCGCAATCCGCAACGCCTTAAAAGAAGGCCCCCAAGTGGAATCGAATGTGGAAACATTGCTGAAGGGGGCATTAAAACAGCTTGCTGGGTGAGCAGGGGAAGAAGAGAGAATCATAACTATCTATCATCCACGAATCTGATGCGTATCGCCATCATCGGTAATCCCGGGAAGCCCGATCTTCCCAACGCTGTCCGCGCCTTGCTGGAGATTTTGGATGAGCGCGGGGTTCCGGTGCTGTTGTATGAAGGGATGCGGGAGGAACTATCCGGCGTAGCCAGCGGGCGAGCGTTTGGGGCGTATCCCGAAATTCGCGCCAGTGCTACCTACGCCATTGCGTTCGGCGGCGATGGAACGATGCTTGGCGCAAGCCGAATGCTGGCGGGGTCGGGAATACCACTGGTGGGAGTGAATTTGGGGAAACTGGGATTTCTCGCCGAGTTCTCGGTGGCCTCGCTTGCCGGAACAATTGACGATTTGCTGGCGGGACGTTGCCGCATTGTGGAGCGCACGTTGCTGCAAGCTACCTTCCCCGATCTTTCCGAACAGGAACCGATTATTGCCCTGAACGACATCGTGTTCGACAAGCGTGGCGCGGGGCTGATGATGCAGATGGAGACCTTCATCAACGGCGATTTTCTGGGGGCCTACCGTGCCGATGGATTGATCCTTTCCACCCCCACTGGCTCCACTGCCTACTCGCTGGCGGTTGGCGGCCCGGTGGTTGTCCCCAGCGCGCAGGTGATTGTGATGGCCCCGATTGCTCCGCATATGCTAACCGCCCGCCCCGTGGTGGTCCCCGACACCGCCGTGATTGAGGTTTGCCCGATTGCCCAGCACGAGGGTGAAACCGCAACAATCATCGCCGATGGGCAACTGTACCGTAACCTTCCCATGCCCTTGCGGGTCTGTATCACGCGGCATCATGATACGGCTGCGCTTGTCAAGAGCAGCGCCACAACGTATTTTGATGTCCTTCGTGCCAAGCTCCTGTGGGGGGAAGAAGTCCGAACAGCACGGCATGAGGCAAAAAAAAACCAGCCGTAAGGCTGCAACCGTCAGTCGCACGCTACCTGTGCAACCTTCCCGTTAACCTAACCAACAGCTTCTACTAGAGTAAAAATCATGCGCACATTCTTCTTCCCTTCTGCACTGGCCGCACTGGCATTGCTGGCCTCTGCCTGTAGCGACACAACCTCGGCAACCACCGATGAACTTGGCAAAACTACCGTCGAGGAAGTTCAAGCCAACAGCGCGTATGCGTGGTTCCCCGTTGGCTACGATGCCTACCCGACAGCAGCCGGCAAGGCGATATTCGACAGCAGCGTTGCCAAGATTAAAGCCAATTTCGACCCCACAAAGCACTCGATCACCATGGCGGTGAAACTGAACTGTGGTTGCACCGAAACCCAAAACACGTTCCCGCAAATCATGAAAACGCTGGATGCCGCCGGGGTTCCCCGCAGCAACGTCAGCATCTACGCCACCGACACCCGATTGAACGGCATTGATTCGATTAAAACAGCCTACAGTATCAATGTTGCCCCGGTGTACATTGTGCTGAAAGGGGGGGATGTGAAAGGGCGGATTATCAAAGCCCCAACAACCGGCAAAACGGTGGATCAAGATTTAGCTGACTTCTTCTCGGTCCCGTAAACGGAAGCGAATACCCGAACCAAACAGAAGCAGGACAGCCGAAGCATAGCGCTGCCCTGCTTCTTCTGTTTGGTTCCTATTTTTTTTGCGCCACAACCGCCTTCCCCACACTTGCCCCACTACTCCATTCGTCATCCGGAGTACTTCCCATGTCAATGGAGTATTCATCATTCCTTTCCCTATGACTTTCTCGCAGTATCACCCCTTCCGGCGGCGTAGCTGGGTGGTGGGGTTGGCATTGGTTCTGATCTTTTTCCCGGCTCGCAGCCAAGCGCAACAGCAGGAATCCACGTTAAGCGGGTTCGTCAGCGATTCGGCCACCACCGAGAAGATGATCTCGGCAACGGTTGCACTGCGTGGAACAACCCTGGGCGCGCTGACCAACAAGCAAGGGTTCTTCACCATCAAGGGGATCCCCGCCGGAACCTACACCGTCACCGTCAGTTTTGTTGGCTACCGCCGGATTGAGCAATCGCTGACGTTGGCCCCCGGGGAATCGAAACGGGTCAACTTCCAGCTTGCACCGAACACCGTTACCTCCAAGGAGATCACCGTCACCGCCGACGATGAAGTGGAACGCCGCCAGATACTGGTAAGCCGTGTGGATATTCCGGTGGAGCAACTGAGCCAGCTACGGATCGGTGGCGAGTCCGATGTCTTCCGCGCATTGCAATATCTGCCCGGCGTGCTGACCAGTTCGCAGCTTTCCAGCGGGCTGTACATTCGGGGCGGTTCGCCGGATCAAAACCTTGTGCTGATTGATGGCTCAACGGTCTATAATCCTTCCCACCTTCTCGGTTTTTTCTCCACGTTCAACCCCGATGCAGTCAAGAATGTGGAGCTGATAAAAGGGGGATATCCGGCTGAGTATGGCGGGCGGCTTTCGGCGGTGCTGGACCTGACGCAGAAGGATGGCAACCGCGAAAACGTGGAGGGGGTTGCCTCGGTTGGGGCAATCGCATCGCGGCTGTCGCTGCAGGGGCCGCTGGGCGCGGGATCGTGGTTTATCGGCGGGCGGCGCACCTACCTTGATCTGATTTTGGGATTGCTCCCGCAAGACCCCGCCGAGCCGTTCCCCGATTTTGCGTTCTACGATGCCAACGCCAAACTCACCCAGAACCTTAGCGATAACGACATTATCTCCGCCAGCGGTTTTCTTAGCCGCGACGACCTTAGCCTGAACGGTGGCGGGATTGAATTCAACGTCCACATCGGCAACCAAACTGGGGCGTTGCGCTGGAACCACATCTTCAACGAAAGCCTGTTCTCGGTGCTGAACGTCAGCGGAAGCCAGTACCAAAACGGCTTTGTGGGGAACAACAGCGGGTTCGGGTTCATTGTAGAGAACACCATCACCGATTACACAGCCAAGGGGAGCACCGAGTGGTTTATCACCAACGATGCCACGCTGAAAGGGGGATTCGAGGTCACGAACTACACGTTCGATTACTACCAGAACACCACCGGAAGCGACACGGCAATCGCCAGCGGAACGCAGCAGGCCGGGTTGACGAATGTGGAGATTCGGGACTGGACCTACGCGGCGTTTCTTCAGGGAAACTACCAGGTGGCGGACCTGCTGGGGCTGCAAGCGGGATTGCGCGTTGACCACTACGGCCAGTTGCAGCAAACCTATTTCGATCCACGGTTGGCACTGCGGCTGCAAGTTCAGCCCGGCGTTGCTGTGAAAGGGGCGTGGGGGATATTCCATCAGTATCTGCACCTTGCCTCGCTTCCGGATTTCTCCTTCTTCGACACCTGGCTTCCCACCGACTCCAGCTCGATTCCCAGCATCGGCACCCACTACATTCTTGGCCTGGAAACCGAACCGTGGGAGGGGGTAGATGTGAACTTGGATCTGTACTACAAGACGATGGAGAACATCACCGAACTGAATCGCTTCAACACGCGGTCGGGAACAGTATCGCAGATTTTTTACACGGGCGATGGGCACTCGTACGGTGCCGAGTTGTTTGTGCAAAAACGGGCGGGCCGGCTAACGGGATGGGTGGGATACGGCTTGGGATTTATTGCTTCGCGGTTCGACAGCATCAATGGCGGAAGGGAATTTCGGCCAAAGTACGACCGCCGGCACGACGTAAAACTGGTGGCGCAGTACAAGATCAACGACCGCTGGGAAGTTGGCGCGTCGTTCACGTTTCAATCCGGGCAATCGTACACCGGGGCAACCTCGCGGTTCCGAACAAACCTGCCCGGTGACACCGTTGCTGCCGATGTTGTGATCCCTTCCGAGCGGTTTGGGCTGCGGCTGCCGGCATCGCACCAACTGAACATCAACGCCAACTACAACTCCACCCTGTTTGGTCTACCGATGCGGCTGCTGATTGATCTGTACAACGTCTATTCCCGGCGCGACATCTGGTTCCGCTACTACGACACCACCACCGACGAAACGAAGGTCACGGATGTTCGCCTGCTACCAATCATTCCATCGGTCGCGCTGGAGGTGAAATTCTGATGAAACGCCGCCACTATCGCCTGCTTCCTGCTCTCAGTTCCATCGCCTTGCTGCTGGCGTTTGCTGGCTGCGAAGACCCCGCGCCAACCGACTACATTCCGCAGAACGTCGTCACGGCATATTTGATTGTGGATGCGCCGATCCACGGCATTACGGTCTCGCGATCGCAGGCGGTTGCCGATTCCTTCAAGTACGCCAACAGCGTTATCCGCGATGCCGATGTTCGGATTATCGAGGGGGAGCAGGTTCACCAGTTGCAGTACCGGAACGACCACAACAACATCGGCCAGTACTACCTTCCCGACACCGCCATGTTGGTGAAACCGGAAACGCGCTACCGATTGGAGATTACGTTAAGCGATGGCGGGCGCATCACCGGCGAAACCGTGACCCCTGCGCGGGTTGCTTGGGTGAAGCCGCCGCGCCAGATGCTGCAATACCCAGCCGACACCGCCAATCTCCCTTCCCCCGATTCCCTCAGTTTT
This sequence comes from Armatimonadota bacterium, assembly GCA_020850315.1. GTDB lineage: Bacteria > Bacteroidota > Ignavibacteria > OLB7 > OLB7 > OLB7. The sequence continues at coordinate 55,815 of JADZEY010000090.1, forward strand.
GCGTGGACGGCGATGCAGGGGATCCGTGAGTATATCATCAGCGTTTCCTGCTTGGATTCGTTGGAATATGGCCGCTACTTGACCCCAGCAACTGCGGAGAAGAACCGGCGCACCAGCAGTGTTATCAATCAGAACGCGCGGCGGCGGTACGACGAAACCACACGTTGGGCATTTGTGCAGACCACCAAACTGCCGTTGGTTTGGTTCGCCTACAAGTGGTATGGCCTGCATGAACTCACGTTGTACGCCCCCGATCCGAACATGGTGGAATGGTTCAAGCAAACACGGTTTGGGCCGAATGAGTTCAACGCACTCCTTTCTACTGTGCGGGGGGATGGCATCGGTGTATTTGGCTCGGCATCAGTGGTGCGCCAGCAGCAATTTGTGCTAAAAAACCAGCCCTAACGCGGGGAAGGGAAATGGTGTTGGGTGCGTTAGATTTTGCGATCCAAAGCCTAATAAGCAGAAATACAATCCGTGTAATTGTTGAGGTAATTGGATCTGTTCTTTATCAAAGCCGTGCAATGTGGCTTGAAAAACGATTATTCCAACCACGTCGTACAATTCTATTTTCATCCCATCTATCCCTCCATGGACAATAATACTTCCATCACGTATTCCGTAACTGATATGCGGCACTACTTGATCTGCTACAGTAGTTGTATAGCTTGGTGCTAAGCTGCGTCGGGCAAAAAAAGGATCATCATTCCAACCGCCATTCCAGTTATACAAGTATGCATCATCATCATTTACTGCTACTCTCAAGTTAGAAGTTAATTCAGTGACTTCCCCTTGGAGAAGCACTGTGGATTGCAAGCTATCTGCGGAGTAATAGATGGAGGCATTTTTTCCAAACAAGTATAATTCGCCAAATTTTCCCCATTTAGCAGCTTGTACTCTAAACGAGGTTGGTATGGAAGACTTGTTAGTAACAGACCAAGTTTTTCCATAATTATTTGATCGTAGAAGTAGCCACTGGTTGTTGGCATCCCCGGTCTCGCTAATAGCTACCCATTCACCGTTGCTGAATTTATGTATTCCATAACCTTTTCCCACATAGGATAATGCCCATGATTTGCCCCCATCTGTTGTTCGTAGCAATGTATCGGGATCATTAACGCGGTTTTTGATGATTCGGCCAATTCCAGTATCACGATCCATCATGCTAATTTCTTGGAAATCAATAGCTGATATTTGATTCCAAGTTGCCCCATTGTCATTGCTTTGAGATAACCCTCTGAAGTTTTCACCAAAAAGGAATAATCGATCGTGTTGTTGATCGTTAGATCGTTAGATGGAATAGCTATTAATTGTGGTTCATTTGCATAGCCGCTAAATATAGCACCCCCAATCTGCCATGTTTCACCTCCATCATGTGTGGTTACTGCTGCAACATAATCTGATGTGTCGCCACTGAATTGCGCGATACCTACAATACTCTGTTGATCCCTTGCCGTATCTACAAACGTAGCAGCTACAAGCGACATGAAACCGGAAGGTATTTCGGTGCCTTTTCCAATATCTTTCCAAGAGTCCCCACGATCGCTACTACGTAGAATGCTGCGATGATAGCGACCTACAATAACTCTATCACGGCAAGTAGCTACGGCCGTAATTGGCACATACACTGGGGTGTTGCGTTGCCATGTTATACCAGCATCATTACTCCGCGCAACAACGATGCCGGCACCAACCATGTAATAATGGAGCGAATCAAGAGCATAGCCAGAGGCAGCAGATCCAAGTGAAATTGGATGATAGAATGATTGCCAAGTCTTGCCTGCATCATAAGTGCGATAGCTTACGGATCCACCAAAAAAATTATTCGAGACTCTGAAAGCAACCCAATGATATTTTGAAATAAAATTGAGGTTCCGTGCATCAATAAAATCAGGCAATACATTGGAAGCCCAAGATTTCCCATCATCACTTGAATGGTAGATGTAGTGAAGCTCTACGCCAGGGCGGGTTGTGTCTTGAATGTGATCTACAATAAAAAGAGAATTATCTACGCTACGGCGAAAATAGTTCTTGATACGTAGATCAATCAGCGTGGGGTGGGTGTCTTGCCAAAATGGCAGACGATTCCATTCTATAGTTTTTAGATTCAAATGAATTTGCGCAAGGTAGTAAACGGTGATAGGCTGATTGTTTTTTAAGCCCTTCACCAAAGCAATAACACGAACAGTTTGCGAATCTGGGACATCAAATGTTCGATACCAATCTACAATGATACCAGCTTGTTGGTCAAAGTCAGATGGGATTGGAAATGATCCAAATGGAGTTGTTCGTGAAATCTCAGAATAATATGCGCCATTATACTTGTACAGTTGGATGCTATCACCGAATTGCCAAGTTGTACCAGCATCGGTAGAAATTAACAACCGACGATTATACCCTGTAATCGTATCAGAATCTGGTGTTGTCAGTTGCTGGGATGTTTCGGCTAAAGCAATAAGCGTTCCATTTGGCCCACCATTCGAGCTGCTTGTATAATTCAAATTAATGGAAGGGTCAGCAATAGATGGTTGAATTAAGCTCCATGTCTCTCCATTATCTTGAGTATAATAGCCAATCCTATCATTGCCAAACGAGGAACCATATCCATCTGAAAACAAAGAGTGAGGGATTGGAGCATTCCCGAAATTCCATGACTGCCCACCATCAATAGTTCGGAATCCACGAGCATTTGCTGAAATGAAACCATTCATAGTATCTCGAAAAAAAATACCAGAGGGAGATCGTTCATTACTAGGAATCTTGTCATCAAGACCAAATTCTATTTTCTGCCAGACCTTTTGAGCATAAGTATTCGTAGCAGTTACCGCTAAGCAGAACAGCACTATGGAGGCAATGTGTTTCTTTTTCATCATGTTTAGAGTGTTGCCAGAAGGAACGGCGCAACGATACGGAGAGGAGAAAACCAGCACAATGCAGAGAAATCACCCTTGATTTGAGGAGCGATTAGGAGAAAATAACAAACAAAGGGATGGTATCGAAGCCAGCCTATGAACATCTGAGATCCCATACCACCCCTTTCTCTTTCTGTTTTGCCAGGCCTACGAACGGCGTTCCGTCTCCATCGCTTATATCCCAAGCTCTACCCGCGCCCCAATCATCCGTGGGTGCCCAAAGTGTGTGCCCCCGAAACTGGATTCAAATTTGTAGAGGTAGGGGGTATCCAGCAGGTTGGTTGCGGTGACGGCAAGGCGGCCATGCAGCGTATGCAGTGCCTGGAACTCATATCCAACAGCCAAATCCACCGTTGCGTGCGGGGCAACCGATTTATCGGGCGAGCCGGGTTCCTCGCTTTCCAGCGCGAGGAGGTCAAGCACGGCATCGGAGTAGCCACGGGCGCGCAATTCGGCGCGGGATGCTTCGGGGGCCAGGCCGTTGCCGTTGGCATCGGTCAGATCGAACGGCAACCCGGAATCGAAGCGGGCATCGAACAGGACAAACAACCCCACCGGAAGATGCCAGCCCATGTTCAGCACAGCCGTCAAGATTTGGTTGTGTTCGGTTGGGAAGATGTCTTCCCCGGCGAACGGGTGCGAGTAGTTGTGCCCTTCTTCACCGAAGATCAACCCTGCGGCAATCGGCGACGACCCATCCTCCGGTTTCATCCCCAACGCCACGCAACTGCTGACCGAAAGTGCCCCCTCAAGGTTGTGCCATTTGTGCAGCGATGCGCGAACCTCACCGCCGGCCACCACCCCCTGTTTCAGGTTCAGCGGGAAGATGATGCCGGAGTTGCCAAGCTCGGCCTTCACGATAAAGTCATCAATCAGCTTGCCGAACGTTGCTACATCAACATCGAGATATTCGTTTGCGGCCCACCCCGCGCCAAGCTCTATCACGTGGGATTTCTCGCTGCGGACCTGCGTCGGTACGTCCCCTTGTTCGATGCCGCTCAGCATCTGGGCCTGTGGCGAGCTGGAGACCAGGATGTTCTCGATTGGAGCTTGCATCACAATCCGCCCGTAGCTTCCGCGGAACACCAGCTGATCGTTGTAGCGGTAGCTTGCCGCCAGCCGTGGCGAAATGGCAATTTCTTGCTCGAACAGGTCGAACATATCGAAGCGAACACCTGCGTTCACTATCCATTCATCAACAGCAATCCGATCCTGTATCCATGCCGAAGCGCGCGTTCCGGTTTTCTGCTGATCCACCAGAAACGGCGTGCCGCCCTGCGTGAGGTCGTACGGGCGGTAGCGATTATCCCCGCCAGCAATGTTCGGATCCGAGAGCGCGGGGTTGACGACTGCAAAGGTGAAAAACTCCTTGAGCGGGAAGGACTCACCGCCGATGCCAGCGTTCAGTGTGTTGCTGTGGCCGAACCAATCGGTTGGTGAGGTCAGTTCCAACTGGCCCCCGGTTGCGCCGTTCGACCGGTCGGCACCGATAAAAAACTTCTCGTTTTCGGCAACGGCTTTTGCGGAATCTTGCGGGGTGGCGATTCGCATCAGCCCGCCGCTGGTGGCCTTTGCCGTGGCGTTGCGGTGATAGGCCATCAGGCTAAGCTGAGCGGTTTCCCCAACTGAAATTCCCAGCCGTGCGCCGGCCATGTAATCGCGCAATTCTTGCCGCTGATCCTGTGCTGGTGTGGCAATTTTCCCGTTGGGGATGGAATAGTTTGTGGTGTTGTACGCCCCCAGCACGCTTAGGCTGGCCGAGTTGCTCAGGATTGCGTTGATTTTCCCGAAGGCGTGTAGCCCATCTCCATCATCGTGGATTGGATCCCCTTCGGCAATGGGGTCCAGATAGTGTTCGCTGCTGGAGCCGCTGACGGTGAAGCATCCGGCAAGTTGGCCATCCAGATTGCCGCCGCCAGTGACGGAGAAATCGTTGGTGTGGTAGCTTCCAACACCCGCCGAGGCTGTCAGGAAACTTGGCGCGTCGAACCCCGATTTGGTGGTAATGGCCAGCACCCCAGCGGCGGCCACGCCGTAGCGCGCATCCAGCCCGCCGGTTTGGATGTTGACGGCTTTGAGAGTGTTGGCATCGAACAAGCTGGAATAAACCCGGGTGAGGTTGGTGGTGATCGGGATACCATCCACCACGTACTGAAGCTGGGCATCTTCGCCGCGGACGTGCAGGCGGCCATCTTCGTCCGGCACAACGCCGGGGGTTGCCAGCAGCGCGGACTCAATCCGCTTGCCCCCGTCAATCACCGGAAGCTCCTGCAAGGCATGGGCGGTGAAGAAGGTTGCGGTTCCCAAACGGTCGCGGCTGATGCGATCCTCGGTGACAACTACCTCGCGCGCTTGCACGGTGGGCGTGGCATCCATCGTCACGGCCACCGGAATGGCCGATTGAACAGCAACCAGTTGATTGGCTACGGGAAGATTATCGCTGTACATCTGGATGCGGTAGCTGGCAAACGGGACATCGTAGAAGGTGAAGGCCCCCGCCGCCGCAACCGGAAGCGATTGCACCACAGCCCCGCTTCGGATTTCGATCAGTTCGGCGCGTACTGGCGCGCTTGCGCTTGGGAGGTTCAGGATTGTTCCGGTGATGGTTCCGGCGGAGCGTTGTGCAAGGGCGGTGGTGGTTGCTGCCAACATGGCGGCGGCAACCAGAGAGAAGTGTTTCATGGAGGTTGTGTGGAAATTGAGAGTTAGAGAGGCACACTGACAGCGGCTTGTAAACTCTCATTTTTTTCCCCTGTGGCAATACAAAATTTTCGCGGCATGGTATTGTGGTGAGCAATGCCATGCCGCAAAAATTTCAGACCTCCACTTCCTCCCGTCCTCACTCACCTTCCGCAAAACCATGCTGGAGCTTGGTGATTGGAGTGCCTCGGTGTTTCACCGGAATAACCCCTCCGCTCATGCTGAGTCCCGTCGAAGCCTGCCCTGAGCCTGCCGAAGGGTATGAGTGGAGCCACCGAACGGACAAGTGCTCACTGTTCAAATTCTGCACCAAGCCACTCACTTCAGCACAAAGTTGTAGGTGATGGTTGCTTGTTGCGGTATCTGCGGCGATGTTGGCGGAAGCGCGCGCGCCCGCGCCCGGCGAAGCCCCGCAATGGCCGCATCCAACAGTGCTTTGTTTGGGCTGCGGATTGGGGTGATGCTGGTGATTGAGCCATCCGGCAGCACCGTAAACCGCAGCTTCACGCTTCCGCTGGCATCGGCGTTATCCGGGTAGCGTGCGGTTGGGCGCACGGTCCAGCCGCGGCTTCCCATCCCTTCGGCAGCAAAATCCCCAACTCCACTTCCGGTTCCCTTCCCTGTCCCTTCGCCCCCGCTTCCCGATGCTGGCTTATCACCCGACCCTTTCGAGTGCTGGCCGACTTCGCCGCCAGCGCGGTCGGTGATTTTGGCTGTGTCGCGGATTGCTTTCCCCGTCTCTTTCTTCTCCGGCTTCTTTGCATCGGCCACTACTTTCACTTTTCCGATCTGCTTTGGCGCAAGCGATGCTGTCTGTTTGGGGAGCGCAGGGTTAGCGTCGGGTGAGCCTTTTTTTGCGGGGCCAACTGGCTCGGTTCGGTCTGGCGCACCGCCACCGCCGCCGGCTGGGCCAAGGTCCATCAGGGTGATCGGAAGGCTTAGGGTGTCGTTGTGATAATGGTGAGCAAATGGCGAGCGCATGGTTGGGGAATCGCGGAACCAGAAAAATAGGGCTAACACAAGCAGATGCAGCGTAAGGGAAACCACCGCGCCGATCAGCAGGCGGCGTGGGTAGGTTGCTTGTAGTTCTGGCGCGCCGTAGCGCATCACTTTTTGCAGACGCATTCGCAAATTTGTCAGTGGTCAGTGGTCAGTTGTCAGTTGCAAAGGAGGGAGGGGGTAGCGTTTGGTTTTTGCTGGCTCCCGCGACTGACGGTGGCTTGCATCGTTGGCCCTCACCTTAAAATTTCACCCGAACCCCAGCGCGAAGCTCGATGCCGGGGGCTTGGTAGCCGTGCCACAGGTCGTACTGGGTTCCCAGCAGGTTCGTGGCTTCGGCGAAGGCTTGGAAATTATCGTTCATCCGGTAGTTGGCTCCGATGCCAAGCAGAAACCGCGCAGCAATCGTCTGTTGGTTGGTTGGGAGCGCGGTTGGCACAATCGCTGTCCGCTGCTCGGTTTGGAATTGAAGCGTTGCACTCCCGCTGAACTGCGGGGTGAAGGCGTACTCTGCACGGCTACGCATATCTACCGAAGGGCGCATCGGCAGCAGCTCATCATCATCGCGATTGGTGGCTGCGCCGATAAAGAGATCGGCATCAAGATTCAGTTTCTCTATCAGTTTCATCCGCATGGTTGCTTGGCCGCCAACGGTGCGGGATTTGGCGTAATCGTAGCGAAGTTCACCGCTGGTGTCGGCCACAACCACTGGGGTGTTCTCGGCTTGCTCAATCACCACACCTGCTTCCAAGCTGAACGATTCTTTGTTGAGCCGAACACCACCGCCAAGCCGTATCGGCACGCTTTCTGGACGCAGGGTGATGGTGCGTGCAACGTAGGGTGCGCGCATCAGCATATCACGGTATGAAGCCGGGCGAAGCTCGGGGGCAAACCACACGTTTGCCGAAAGCAATGGAGAGATGATATACCGCGCCCCAACCCGCCCCGACACTACCGTGGCTGACCCGCTGTCGCTCAATCCACCATTGGCATAAAATCCACCAAGCGAAAGGTACAGCCGTTCGGCAGGCCGCCAGTCAACGTCGCCACGCAGATGGAGGTAGGCAGGGGTTTGGGTTTGCACGCCGTAGTCAAGCGATGTGGTGATGTACTGAATCCCGCCGCTGACCCGAAGCGAATCACTGCCGTAGCTGACGCGCCCGGCAAACGCTGGCGTTAGCCCCGATGCTTCCCGTGTGGTGTCGCGCAGGCGGTCGGAAACGGAGGTGCTTCCAACATCCAACTTCACACTGACCCCCAGCTCTTGATCTTCCTGACTTTCTATCATGGCGATAAACCGTGTGGTGGAGCGTGTTCGATCGGCAGCACCAGTGCGGTTGCCGTACAGAAAGTAGCTATCCCCCAAGTAAGAGACATCCGCCGAAGCACGGAAACGGGCGGGGGTGATCTCATCGGCTCCGATCAGCAGCCCGCCGGTTGCTTGCAGCAGAATTGAGCCGGCGCGCGCGCTATCCAAATGCCCTTCCGTTCCGCGATAATCCAACATCCCAGCAACGTCAAACGTTCGCTGCTGATACTCACCCCGCAGCAGTGCGCGTGGCGAAAGGTAGCTACCCAAACTGGCTTCCAGATCAATGACCATCGGCGAGGTGAACTCACGATAAGTTGGCAGCGCGCCGCCGGAGCGGGCAAGGTTGGAAACCCGCTCGCCAAACATCACCGTATCGCCAGCTGGAAGCCGGTAGATGGTGCTATCGTACACCTCCCCTTTCTTGGCGGGTGGAAGCGAGATTGTGCGGTCGCGGGTGACGACCACTTCCTCGATCTCTAACGATGGCAATTGGCCCCCGGGCGTTTGGGCCAGCAGTGAAACCGCCGCCGCCACAAGCAGCAGAACGACCAACAACAGTGTGCGATGAATAAGCATAGGAAAGTCTGGGAATGTCGAGTGTCGAATGTTGAGTGAGAAGTTTTTATCGAGCCTCCCGCCGGTTCGGTGGCCGAGCAGACGCTCGGCGGTTCCAGGGGGGGGCGGGGTTACTTCTTCAATTTCTTCAATCGGCTGTCGGCTTCGGTTTTGATGCTTTCGTCCAGCGATTCCAGCAGCTGGGTGTAGATGTCGCGGGCGGCGGCGTAGTTGGTTAGCCGTTCGTACACCGTTCCCAGTGCCAGCAACCCCGGCTCCACATACTCCACAAAATCTTTAAAATCCCCTTCTGGGTCGGTCAGTCGGCGCAGCTCGGCAAGCGCGGCGGAAAGGTCGTTGACCTGGGTGAGTAATCGGCCACGGAACAGCAGTGCCTCGGCGGCAATGTCATCCTTGCGGCGGCTGACGATTGGGGCGGTGATGGCCAGCGCGCTGTCGGTTTGTTTCCGTGCCGATAGTATCTGGCCAACCATCAGCCGGCTTTTGTCGGTGAATATCAGGTCGTCCTCGCCAGCGTTCCCGGCTGAGTCAAGAATGGCGTGGAACTGGGCCAACGCGCCTGTGGTGTCGGCCAATCCCAAGCGCGATTCACCAAGGCGGAACCGTGCTTCAACCGCGCGACTGGATTCCGGGAATCGTTCCACCATCAATCCAAAATCAGCGGCGGCTTCGGCCCAGATGCGGTTGTACAGCCGGATTGTCCCGCGCGCCATCAATGCTTGCGCGGCGGCCCCGGTTTGCGGGAAATCGGTAATCACCTGCGTGTAGGTTGTCACCGCGCTATCCTGCTGGTTGATATACTCGTAGCAGCGGCCTATCTGGAACAAGGCTTCCGGGCGGAGCGGGGTTTCGGGGAATCCAGCAATCAGTTTCCGATACTCGGTAGCAGCTTCGGGATAGGCTCCGTTATCAAATAAAATCCCTGCCTTCTTGAACGATAGCGAGTCGGCGGGAAGGCGGTTCGGGTTTTTCAGCATGAAGCTATCAATCACCGCTACGGCTTCGCGCCCGCGGCCCAGGGCTTCCAGCGTGAACCGAACTTGGTCAATCGCTTCCGGCACGGCGGTGCTGTTCGGGTATTGCTCCAAAACGGAGTAATACCAGACGTAGGCACTGTCATACTGGCCCATGTTGTAGTAGGCATCGCCAATGGTGAAGTGGGCTTGCGGCAGAAGCTGGCTTTCGGGGAAGGTTATCAGGAAGTTTTTCAACTCCATCACCGCCACCGAGTCGCGTTCGCGTTCGTGGTAGATCACGCCGATGTTGTAGGCGTAGGCATCCCGGCGTTGGGATTTCGGGTAGTCGCGGATCAGCGAACGGTAGGTATCCACCGCACGGTCAACCTCGTTCATCTGCAGGAAGACATCGGCCAGCCGGAATCGTGCTTCTTCGTCGCGCACCCCTTTTCCGGCAACCTTCCCAATTGAGGAGTAGGTCTCGACAGCTTTTGCGCGATCCCCCATCAGCCGGTAGCAGTCGGCAAGGCGCAGCGTTGCCTCGATTGCACGCTCGCTTTGCGGATAGGCTTTGGTGAACTCTAGAAACGTTTCGGCTGCCAGTTTGAATTTTTTCTGTTGGAATTGCGCCCATGCCAGCCCGTACAATGCTTCATCGCGCCAGGGTGAGGTCTCCCGCTGTTCGTGAACCTCCGCATAGTAGCGTTCGGCTTCCGGGTAGGAGCGGGCTTGGTAGAGTGCTTCGGCCAACCAGAACGTGGCATTGTCGATATCGGCCCCGTTGGGGTGTTCGCTCACGTACTGGCGCAAGCGATCCACCGAGCTGGTGAATCGCCCTTCCTTGTAGAGCATCACCCCTTCGCGGTAGAGTGCGCGTTGCAGCAATGGCCCTTGCTCGGTGATGCGGCGTGTGCGCGCAAAGGCATATTCGGCGTTGGGATAATCGCCAAGCGAAGCGTAGGATTCGCCAAGCAGATAGTAGGCATCCTGCCGAAGCTCACTTTGCGGAAACTGCCGCGCCACAATCTGGAAGTAATGCCGTGCCGAATCGTAGTTCGCCCTGCGGTAGTGGATGCGGCCAAGCTGGTAGTAGGCGTTATCGCTGAAGGATTCGTACGGCAGCCGATAGAGCACGGCTTGGAATGTTGCGATTGCTGCTGCGGTGTCGCCGCGCAAGGTTTGGATTGCGCCAATTTGGTAGCTGGCCGCTGCCGCAACCGAATCCAACCCCTGCTCCACTTTCCGGAAGGAGTTGATTGCGTCGTCGTAGCGGCGCAGTTGCAGCTGGGACCAACCGCTGCCGTAGCGTGCGCTGCGGGTGCGGCGGCTTTCGGGGTACTGCCGAAGGAAATCGGTGTAGTAGCGGAGCGCGTCGTCGTGGCGGTTCAGCGCGCTGGTGGCCTCGGCAAGGTAGAAGGTTTGCTCCTCGCGTTGGCGTTCGCTTCGGGGGATAAACGCCAGCAACAGCCGGTAGGCCGATTCGTAGTTTCCGCGCCGCGCCTCCAGAACGCCCAACCGCAGCTGGGCATCTTGTGCAAGGTCGCTTTGGGGGAATTTTTCCAGCAGACGGCGGTAAAATTCGGCGGCAAGCGCAACCGAGTCGCGCCCTTCGTTGATCCATCCTTGCAGGTACAATGCGTCGTCGCTGAATTCATGCTGTGGGGCCGTTAGCGAACGCCAGGCGTACTTCTCGGCGGTGTCCAATCGCCCTGCATCGGCGTTGGTGCGGGCAATCCAGTACTCGGCTTCGGCAATCTGGGTTGTGCCACCGGCCAGCGCGTTCCGGAAACTTTGTTCGGCGGTGTCTGGCTTCCCTTCTTGGTAGGCCGCAACGCCACGCAGATACCACAGTTGGATGGTGCGTGGGTCGTCGGGATAGTGGAACAGGATATCACTGGTGGTTATCAGCACCCCACGGAACCGCGCGGCCCGAAACTGGGCATCGGCCAGCAGGAAGAGCGCGTCGGAGCGATCTTGGGCAGCCGTTGCCGAATCAAGTGCCTCGGTGAGGGTGGTGATGGCAACGGAGAAATGTTGCTCCTGAATCAGCGTTTGGGCTGCACGGGTTGCGCGTGCAAGCGGGCGGTCTTCTTCGGTTCGCGGTTGCGCTTGCAGGGCAATCGGGATCAGCAGAAGGAAGTATGGGAACAGTCGGAGGAAGTTCACAGAAGGATTGGGTTCTCTCACGCTCTCTCTATCTGGGAAATGGATGTTGAGACGTTGGTGATGCACACATCACACCGCCCCGAAGACAAGCCGGGGGCGATGGGTTGTACTGTTGAAACAACAACGCCCAGCCGACAGGCGGCGTGGTTGCCCCAAAACGGACGGCGCAAAGATAACCAAAGCCGTCTATCGGGGGAATGTCGAGTGGAGAATTGAGAATTGAGAATGCAACCCCGACCTCCCACTTCCCACCAATCTTGGGGGGAACGATCGGCTGCTTGCAGCACGATCAAGGGGGGCGTGATGGAGTGTCGAGTGTCGAGTGCGGCATCTGTTTGTGCAGCTTACTGTCCGGGCTGCCAGGTTCGGATCATCTGCCGCTGCACCTCGGTTTCCGGCGCGGGGATGTGAGCTTGCGAATCTTGCCCCACCCGAAGCTGGTTCAGCAAGGCAATGGCTTCGTCCCCCGCTGCTTTTCCGTGCCGCACCAGCCAGCATCCCACAACCGTTCCGGTTCGCCCTTTCCCCCCCAAACAATGCAGATACAGCGGACGGCTTGCTGCAATGGCCGTATCAATCTGGGTAAGAATCGCGCTCATTTGTTCGGGTGATGGAACCGAAAAATCTGGAATCGGCATTCGCTGGCAATGCAGCTCTGTGGTGGCTTCGGCAGCAAGCTGGCAGAACGCTGGCCCGTAGGGGGTGAAAAGTTTTCCGGTGCGATCCCGTTCATCGGCTTCCATCAGGTTGATGATCTGGCGGATGCCGCAACGGAGCAGTGCGCGGCCATGCTCTTCGGTTTCGGCGGGGCTGCTGGCTCCCGGGAAAAACCCTGCCAGAAACAGTTCCGGCACAACCCAGTAGCTTCGGGGAAACGGGCGTTGAAGTGTGTGGTGCATGGTGGGGGTAGATTCAAATCTGGAGTTCCGGCTCTGTTGCCAAACTCCACTCGTGTATCTTTGCTGTTCGTGATTCATCCGCTCGGCAATGATACGCACAACCATCGCTTCGCTGATTCTTTTTTGCTGTGGCCTTTGCTGCGCCCCACGCTATCTGCCCCCCGATCCAGCGGTGCGGACGCTGGCAACCATCCAAGATCAGTGGCGAAGCGTCCGGCGACTGACGTTGTACGGCAAAATCAATTACTACCCCGACTCGACGCTCTACTACTGGGAAGCCTACATCACCAACAACGATTCGCTGAAGGTGGTGCTGAACAATCCACGCGGCGGGGAGTCACGGATTATCTGCGCCACGGCGGAGCGGTTCCTCTATTTCAACACACGTGATTCGGTGGCCTACGAAGGTGAGCCAACGGCCCGGGCGTTCCAGGTAGCGATGTGGATTCCGTTGGAGTTCCACCAGATGATCGCCTATTTCCGCAACCAGATGCCGGTGATACCGGAGCTTGGCCAGTACGACGCAACCATCAGCGGTTCGCGCATCAGCTACTTCATCCCCGACGACCCGCACGGCATGGGATTCACGATTGACACCGCCAAGTATGACCTGCTATCGGTTGGTTGGACCCCCGATTTGCGGAATCCGACGGGGGTCCTCAGCATCACCTACAACAACTACATGAAGCTGAACTACCGCCGCTACGCCCGCTGGGGAATGATCGAGTGGAACGCGCCGGAAGGGATCCCCTACGCAGGGAAGCAGCGTGCCCGCTACACGGTGCAATCGCAGCTTGACACCATCAAAGGGGGGCGGCAACGTTGGCCCGATATTCCGCCAACGGTTGCTCGGCGGCGGTTGTAGCCGTTAGCGAACCACCACCACCTGCCGGATAGATTCTTGAGCGGGCCGGCCACTGCCCAGGCTACGAACGCGAAGCAGATAGCTGCCGGAAGGGAGTTGATGCAGCGGCATTGATAGGCGATGGATGCCCGAAGAGTACTCAGTTTCCGGCAATGGTTCGCCAACGCTGTTGCCGCCGATGCCGAACAGTTGGGCCGAGATAGCCGACCGGAAGGGGAGTTGCACCGTGAAGGTTACCTGGTGAGCAAGCGGCGCAACCACAGGTTCCGAAACCAGAAGGCCAGCGGTGGCGGGGTTGTTATCAACGTTCAGCGAAGGGTTCACCAGGGGGAGTTTCAGCAAGAAGCCATCGCGATTGCCGGCGTGGGTGCGGTTTTCGGCACCGGCGGTGGTGGGGAAGTTGGGGGCGCTGGTATATCCGGCCACGTAAGCGTTGCCGGGTTGATCCACCGCAACAGCGATTGCCTCATCACGCAGGTCGCTTCCGAAAAAGGAGGAATAGAGTAATCGAGTGCCAGTGGAGTGAATTTTGGCCACAAACGCATCATCCCCACCACTGATTGTTCGGAAATCGGCATCGGGTGTGGTGGGGAAATCGGCAGATGAAGTTTGCCCCACCACGTAGGGGTTGCCCCGGTCATCCAGTCCCATTCCGGTAATCCGATCTACCCCAGCCCCCCCCACAAAGGAGGAAAATTCCAGTGCCGAGCCGTCGGCGGAAAGCCGGGTGATCCATCCATTTTCCAGGGCTGGCGGCGCGGCCAGCAACGCCGATGGAGTGGTTGGGAAATTAGCCGAAAGGGTCCGCCCTGCAACAATCGCCGCGCCATCGGCTGTTACGGCAATCGCATTGGCATAATCATCGCCATCGCCACCGAACACCGTGGAGTACAGAAGTTGCGAGAGCGCGGGATTGAACTTGCTGATAAACACCTCGCTGTTGCCGCCGCGTGCATTGGTGTAGGCGTTGGGCGTTACCGGAAAATCCGACGACCGTGTGGCTCCTGTGATATAGACGTTTCCACCTCTATCCAGAGCGATGGAGTTGGCTTCATCAACATTATCCCCGCCGATCAGTGTTGCCGCCACAATCGAATCTCCAGAAGGGTTCATCTTCAGGATGTAGGTGTCGTAGTTGGCCCGCAGCACCGAATCGAACGCGCCAGCAGTGGTCGGGAAATCTTGATTCAGCGTCCGCCCGGTAAGGTAGGCGTAGCCCTGCGGATCGGTGGCCAAGCTGAACGCAAAATCTCCATACGAAGCAGTGACAAAGGTGGAGAAGATCAACACATCTCCGGTTGGCGAAAGCCGTGTTAAAAAGCTGGCGGTATTGGCCGAATCAATCGTGCGGCGGAACGCTCCATCGGTTGTTGGGAATTGCCGCGAGCGTGTCCAGCCGGTTATCAGCAACGAACCCGTTGCATCGCTTGCCAATCCCTGCGGCATATCGTCTCCTTCCCCCCCCAGATACGTCGCGAACAGCATTCGGCTTGCGTCGCTGCTGTATTTGCAGATCACAACGTCGCGCCCGGCTTGGTAGGTGATGTCGTAGGCTCCATCGTTGGTGGGGAAGTCGGTGGAGAGTGAGTATCCGCCGGTGAAGATATTGCCGGAAGAATCGCGGCAGACGGTGAGCATCAGGTCATCCTGGGCGCCGCCCACCAGCGTGGAGAACACCAACGGGTCAATCACCAACGGCTGTTCGGGATCGTAGCTGCCAACATCAAACGCAATCGTCCCTGCATCGGTTTGGATAAACGTGCACTCTACCTCCGTCCGCCGCTCCCCTTCCCCCTGATATGCCAGCAATTCTTTCTGCTCAATGATTCCCACAGGTGTTGCTATCAACAGTGCTCCCTGCGGCGTGATCTGGATCCCGGTTGCGCCGCTTACGGCAAACCGAATTTGCTGTGGGTTGGCCCCGGAAGCAATCACCAGATCGTAGCGTAACGCCCCGCTTTGAAGGTAGTAGCGAACATCAATTCCGGGATAGAGTTCATCCACATAGACTTCCCCCCAAGCCGGAACGTTGGAACGCCACCGGTTGGGTACGGAGCCACGGAAAAAATTGCTACGGGCAGATTTCTGGCCCGAGGTGATAATCGTTGGTCTGGTGTTCGCCCCCAGAAACGTGGTTCGGATAACCGCGCCTTGCCTGCGGATGGGGAGTGAGGTTGAAACTGGCGATTCAGTTCCAGAAGCAACCTGAAGATCTGTCAGCCAGCCATTGGGGGTAATCCACGTGGTGGTTTGCGCCCCCTGCAAGCGATACAGCGCGTTGCTATCCCATTGCCCACGGTTCTCCACAAACCCTCCTACGATCCCTTGCGACCAGAGCGGAGGTGCGGCCACAATCAAGCAACAGCAAACAACGAAGGTCGAGAATTGGCGCATGAAGGATACAGTTTTGTTTTGATGGATGATCTGGTAATTGGCAGGTAATCGGCCAAAATGAAGGCGCAAACATACAGTTTTAAGCCAACACCCGCCCCGATTCTTGCTGCGCTGGTTTGCTGCTGGCACTTCCTTGTGTATCTTGCCGACAGTTATTCAAAACACACGATACAAAGCACAGAACCGACCATGGGTATCAACGGCTATCATGCTAACGGCCACGCTTCCGAAGGGGAGCAACTGAGCTTCGATTTCCACGAAGCAAAATCCGCGTGGGAGAGTGCGGCTGCGGCCGCAAAAACCACAGGATTTAAGCACACCTCCCTTTCTGGCGAAGAAGTCCAGCAGATGTACACCCCCGATGACGTGAAGGGGTGGAAGTACATGGAGAAATTGGGCTTCCCGGGCGAGTATCCATTTACCCGTGGCGTTCACGCCAATATGTACCGTGGGAAGGTCTGGACCATGCGCCAATTTGCTGGGTTCGGCACGCCGGAAGACACCAACGAGCGGTTCAAATACCTGCTGGCACACGGGCAAACGGGGCTATCCACAGCGTTCGATCTTCCAACCCTGATGGGGCGCGACTCCGACGACCCGATGTCCGAGGGTGAGGTTGGTATCTGTGGCGTGGCGGTCAGTTCGTTGGCCGATATGGAGCTTCTGTTCGACGGCATCCCGCTCGATAAAGTCTCCACCTCAATGACCATCAACTCCCCTGCAATCATGGTATTTGCCTACTATCTGGCAGTTGCCGAAAAGCAGGGGATTCCGTTTAGCAAGCTGCGTGGCACGCTTCAGAACGACATTCTGAAGGAATACATTGCCCAAAAAGAATACCTTTTCCCGCCGCGCCCATCGGTTCGGATTATTGCCGATATGATCGAGTGGTGCACAACCGAAGCACCACAATGGAACCCGGTTTCCATCAGTGGCTATCACATCCGCGAAGCCGGCTCCACCGCCGCACAAGAGCTTGCATTCACCCTTGCCGATGGTTTTGCGTACGTGGAAGAATGTTTGGCGCGGGGGATGGATATTGATGCGTTCGCGCCGCGCCTCAGCCACTTCTTCAACTCTCACATTGATTTTTTTGAAGAAATCGCAAAATTCCGTGCAGCCCGCCGGATTTACGCACGGCGAATGAAGGAAAAATATGGGGCAAAAAATCCGCGTTCTTGGATGCTCCGATTCCACACACAAACGGCGGGATGCAGCCTAACGGCCCAGCAACCAGAAAACAACATCGTCCGCACAGCAGTCGAGGCATTGGCGGCGGTGCTGGGTGGAACGCAATCGCTGCACACAAACTCAATGGACGAAACGCTGGCTCTTCCTTCGGAAAAAGCCGTAAAAATCGCGTTACGGACTCAACAAGTGATTGCCTACGAGACAGGGACAATAAATGCTATTGATCCGTTGGGTGGCAGTTATTACATTGAGGCGTTAACAGATAAAATTGAAGCCGAAGCCGAAGCCTATTTCGACAAAATAGACTCGCTTGGTGGAGTGATTCCGGCAATTGAGATGGGATTTTTCCAGCGTGAGATTGCCGATGCCGCATACCGGTATCAGCGCGAGCTGGACGCAAAGGAGAAAATCATCGTTGGGGTAAACGATTTTGTGGAAGAGAACGAGAAGATAGACATCCCAATTCTGCAGATCACCAAGGACGTAGAAGCAAAGCAGATTGCGCGAATGCGGGAGCTACGCGCCAGCCGAAACGCGGAGCGTGTAGAAGAGACATTGGCGGCATTGCGGCAATCCGCCGAAGACGGAACCAACCTAATGCCCCGTGTCCTAGACTGCGCCCGCGCCTACGTCACCGTCGGCGAAATGTGCCGATTGCTGGAAGAAGTGTTTGGGATTTATGAGGAACAGGTGGTGTTTTGAGGGGGGGAAGCATATATACAATCGTCATGAACACAAACAAGCTAAATCTTTGCCTGCTGCTCATCACAATTTTCACTCTGATTAGTTGTGGTAGCAATTCCACTGATTCTACGAATACTTTTCGCATTACTGGGAAGGTGACTGACTTGTTGACAAATCAACCCATTAATGGTGTGACTATTAGAATTACACCTCAATCTCAAAGCGTATTAACGAATAGTGAAGGTGCTTTTCACTTAAACGTGGAGCCTGGCACTTATCAAATTACTGCTGATAAAGATGGATACACTAGCAGTAATATCCAGATTGCTGTGGATAAAGACGTATCTGTTAGTTTTCAAATGTTTGATATAAATTCAAATTCTGGATTGATAGGTTATTACCCTTTGAATAATTCAGCAAAAGATGAAAGTCAATATAAAAATCATGGTCAATTTTTTAAGACAAATTCTGCGATGAATAGAAAAAACGATACTAACGCAGCTATGTTTTTTGATAATATGGCTATGATAAGTATTCCTCATGCACCTCATCTCGTTTTTGATTCATTAACCTCATTATACTCGGGTGCGTTGAGATTGCGAAATTCGATCCCTGTGGGCCTTGTAGATACTCGGCTTCGCGGGTAGCAATTTCGCAAACTGAAAGCACGTGAGTATAACTATAACAGGATGGGTGAAATTTTCAATTTCACAAGATAATTTTGCTGGAATCGTTGTTAAGGGGCCACAAAAAACAAATTATCCTGGATTTCAATTGTATATTGCTAATGGTGGTTACCCTGCATTTGAGGTTACTACATCGAATCTGAATGGCTATAAAGACTTTATTCGTTGTACTAGCAGCTTGAGTATTCAAGATGATAAGTGGCATTTTATTTCAGGAGTAGTTCATGCAGTAAATAAAAGTATAAGTTTATATGTTGATGGAGTTGAAGTCGCAAGACAAACAACGCCCGGAGACTTATATCCTGGATATAAAAATTCCGAACCTATTTTAATAGGGATTGAACGAAATAAAACCATTTCCTTTAGCGGTTATATTGATGATGTTCAGATATATAAATCTGCTATGACCCAAAGCCAAATCATGGTTCTTTACAACAGATAGCCAACAAACAATAAAACATAAAACGCATGGAAAACCAGCTTAGCTCAAGAATAACCGAGTATTTCTCACGTGATGATGCAGCTTCACAGTGGTGGAATATTGATTCGAAAACTGGAGGGCGATATGGAAAGCAAATTCAATTTATTCGAAAAAATGTCTCAATAAAAAATTTAACTGCGTTAGATGTTGCTACTGGACTAGGTAGGTTTGCAATTGATTTTGCTAAATCAGGAGCTAATAAGGTTGTTGGGATTGATATTTCAGCGTCAATGATAGAAAAGGCAAAAAATAATGCTCTTCAAGAAAATACAGGAGATAAAATAGAATTTAAAGTTGGCAATGCTGCGGATCTGAATCTTACTGCAAACTCATTTGATGTCATATCATTAATGGAAGTTCTTGTCCACCTTCCTGATCCCGTATCAGTAATAAAAAATCTATCAAATTATCTCAAACCTAATGGTATTTTTATTACGAATTATGATTACCCACGTGCTCCTAAAGTCACTTATCCCATTGACACTATGGTAGCACTTACTCGAGGTATTCTAAGAAGGAAATTTAAGCGTGATACGGTAATGCTAAGTACGGTAGATGAGACAATCGGCTCCTTAGAAAAATCTAAAAATAAAGAGGTGAAATTTATGCGCCCAAAAGATGCCTATCGAGGGCTTACGGCTACTGATGTAAATCAGATGTTAAAGGATGCAGGGTTGGTGATTATACATGAAATGTCAGAATTTCCTAGTGTCGGCAATATCGTTTTCCCAATTTCAATAGGAAAAATGGTGATTGCTCAAAAGCGTTAACCGCCGTGAATGTAAAACCGTTATTAATTTTAGTGTGGCTTCTTGCAGGAAGCTGTGTCGTTAATGCGCAGGCGACACTGGTGGGATATTACCCTTTCAATGGTAATGCACAAGATTATAGTGGTAAGGAACACCATGGAGTAGTAAATGGGTGCGAGTTAACATGTGACCGTTTTGGGAACGACAAAAGCGCATATTACTTTAATGGAAATAGCTTTATATCAATAGCGGATAACCAAGATTTTTCATTCGGTCCTACCGATAGCATGTCGGTAGCGGCATGGGTAAAAATTTCAACCGATCAACCTGATTTTGCTGGAATTGTTGTAAAAGGCCCCACAAATACTAATCGGCCGGGCTTCCAGCTTGTAATTTTATCTCGATTTCTCCCTGCAGCAGAGGCAACAATACCTAATGATAACTTTGTTAGGTTGATGGCGGACAGGTCTCTATATAAGTGTAGTTGGCATTTTTTAACGGTAACGGTCTCCACAAAGCGTTCAGAGGTTACCTTGTATATTGATGGTGTTGTTGCTGGATCAGTTACCCAGCCAGGTATTGATGTAAGCTACAATAATAACTATCCTATTTACATAGGCAAAGAACGTAATTCCAGCGTGTTTTTCACAGGGGTAATTGATGATGTTCGTATCTATAGAGGGATACTTAGCCAAAATCAAATACGTAGTTTATATAACGAGAAATCATGGCCAGAATCACGTAGGAATTGCGGGGAAAAAGATGTTGATACCATAATCAAAGAATGTACTGAATTGGTTGTCTTACAAAGTCGTCGCCTTAAGCCTCCTTATACATGGTCTACCGGGATTAATACAGTAAGTCTTCAAATAAATAAGGAAGGGAAGTATTGGGTAATTGGCACTGATGATAATGGATGCCAGAGTATGGATTCTTTTGTAGTTGTAAATAAATATAAAACGGATGTATCTATTGGCTCGGATCGTACAATCTGTGTAGGGGATACAGTGAATTTATCTGCAATATCGTTGCCAGCAGACTCCAGTATAACAGAATATCAATGGTATATAGCCCCAAGTCAATTGCTTTCTACATCTGCAAGTATCACAATCCAACCGAGCAAAACAACCACATACTATCTTAAAACCACTTCAAAATATGGATGCATTAGTACTGATACTGTTACTGTGACGGTTAATCCGGAACAGTCGTTAAACACTTATACCGAATCGGTAGAGAATATTTATCCTGGAGCATTGATTTCAATCCCAATATCTTTCGTTAATTCTATTATTACGAAGTCAATTGATAAAATTAAATGCGTAATTAGATTTAAATCGAATTCGTGTCTTATTGAAAATATATTAACTGAGGGAACCGTATTTTCAGGATGGAATGTTAATAATAAGAAAACATTCAATGACTCTATAACATTTGAGTTGCAGTCGTTCGGTAGCGGACTTGTAATTAATTCTTTTAATTTAGCCTTGATTTTGAACGTCCGAATCTTTATTGGTGATGCCTTAATGTGTCCCATCTCAGCTGAATTTCAATCTTTAAATAATTTACCATGTATCTCATATTCTTATAACACAGGGTTAATGGGTATAGATACTTCTATATGTGGTTTGCGTCATAGGCTAATTGAAGTAACGCAAGAAAGTAATATGATTAAAATCAAAAATAATATAGTGCAATCTCAAATAGACATAGAGTATTCTCATTCTTTTGATGAACATGTAGATATAAAAATTATGAATGTATCTGGTTCAATAGTGAGAGCTTTGTTAAATGAAAAACAAAAAAATGGATTATACAAAAATTCGTACTCTATATCTGGTTTATCGAATGGATTGTATTACTGCATAATATGTATTGGTGATAAAATTAATAGATTGCCATTCTTGATAGCTCACTAATCATCTAACCGTATAGGTGACAACATGACATTATATCGCCGATTTGCAAACGCTAACTCAAATCTGTTTTTTGTCGCGATTTCTATATTTTTACTATATCTATTTGCAAATAATTTGTATGGGCAAGACTTGGTTGCTTATTATCCGTTTAATAATAACGCTAAAGATGAAAGTGGAAATAATAATAATGGGGAGGTGTTTGGAGCAACCTTAACTTGTAATCGTTTTGGCATACCTTCTTCTGCTTATGCTTTTAATGGCAATAACTTTATTAAAGTAAACCACTCTAATTCTTTGATGTTTGATGATAATGACGATCTTTTTATAACAGCATGGATAAAATTCTCTCAAAATCAATCAGATTTTGCCGGAATTGTTGTGAAGGGGCCAACAAACATAAATCGCCCTGGATTCCAATTTTTTATTATCAATAGCAATAGGATTGCTGCCGAGGCAACGATCCCGGATAATGACTTTGTGCGAATTACGGGCAGTAATGTTATGGATATATGTAAATGGTATTTTGTTGCAGTAGAATTTTCAACCAGTAAAAAACGAATTAGGTTATTCGTTGACGGGGTGATGATTAGTGAAATAGCAGCACCAGTTATGAACCCTTCATATAAATCTTTAGACCCCCTCTTCATCGGCAAAGACCGAAACTCGGTGCGGTTTTTCAAGGGTTCTATTGATGATATTCGTATTTACCGTGGTGCTTTGTCTGATTCGGCTGTTCAAGCGTTATACCATGAAAATGGATGGCCAAACGCTGTACCAAGTTTGAAGATTATTCCCAATGGACCAACGGAGTTTTGTGAAGGCCAGAGTGTTACCCTAACTGCGCCGCAATGCATTCGCTCGTATCAGTGGTCTAATGGTGCTACTACTTCTTCTATCACTGTGAACACATCGGGAAATTATCGCTTAACTGGCTATGATGCCGACGGCTGCATTGTTGCCCAAGACTCAGTGGATGTTACAGTACTCAATTGTAGCCCAGATACTGCAACTGGCGATTTCACCATCAATATCCGTAGTAATTGCCCAGGGCACACTGAACGTATGACCATCCCTTTCGTGAACACGTATTATTCAGATACGCTAACCAGTGTCAGTTTTACGGGAAGCAGTGCCTCGGCATTTTCCTATAATGGTACATTCCCCAAGTATCTTCCTCCCACTACCCCAGTGTTGTTACCAATCACCTTCCGTTGGGTAAAACCTGGAAGCCAGAAAGTAGTGATGACGCTTTCTACGTCATCGGGCCGCCAGCATCGTATTCTATTAAAAACGCCTGTCGGTAATGCAATTACGCCATTCTTAAATCTGAGCGAGGTAAGAGTTGGACCACAATCAGCAGTATTTGATACTTGCCTGACTGTGACGAACCTACTTGATGCCGGGGTGACGTTGAAGGATACTGTTTGGTTGGGACGCGGCCATTCCTTCAAGATTACTGCGCCTGCTTTGCCTTTTTACATCGGCTCTAAAGGCTCCGCTCAACTCTGTTTCCGCATTGAACCACTGGCCGCTACTGCAATGGATACAGTATTTATTGCGGCAGAAAACGCGCCTAATAATTGCCTTGCATGCTTTTATCAGCCAATCGAAGTGAGTACTCGGCCACCAAGACCGATGATTTCGTCGGCAGAAGATGAGCCTGTAACTGGGAATGGTAGGTTGAAGATGGCTGTTTTCCCGAACCCAAACATGGGCGAGATGACGTTGCTGCTGCAAGCATCCCATACGTTAACCGGAACAATCCTTGTTGTAGATGAACATGGACGCACGGTGATAGAGATGGCCAATCAAAAAATCTACTCAGGAAATAATTTGATCCCTATCGGGTCGCCTACATTATCTTCTGGAAGATACTCCATTGTCCTACAGTCAGGGGCTATGCGACTTGTGGAAGCGATTACCGTACAACAGTAGCGTAACCGATCGTGCGAAATTTTTTACAGGCGTTAGAAAAAAAGGTTCCCACGTCACTGCGACGATTGGGAACCTTCTGCTATGAGTCATTACCGATGGGAATCCGCTATGGCAGCATATACCGAAAGGCAGTTGGCTTCCTTCAGCAATCGCAGCATTGGAGCAAAGAGCAGCATGAGGAATATCAAGCCACAATGCTACGGTCATTGGTGCAACACGCCATTCATCATGTCCCTTTTTACAGAAAAATGTATGGTGATTATGGAATAACCGCTGGTGATATTCGATCTTTAGATGACCTGCAACGGCTGCCCACTGTACAAAAAAGTGATCTGCAGCAGCATTTGCATGAGATAAAAGCAGAAAATTATCCTCCATCAAAATTTCAGTATCATACAACTGGAGGCTCAACAGGGCAGCCAGTTGGCCTGTTTTGGGAGGCTGATAGGACTGTGCCTTTAGAAAAGGCATTCATGCAAAGGCAGTGGAAATGGGCGGGTTTTGATATGGCAAAAGATCGCTCGATTATACTGCGTGGGATCCCAACATCATCCGGTAGGTATATTGAAAGAGTGAATTCTACGACGTTACGACTATCAAGCTATTATTTAACGCCAGAAACAATAGGGCAGTACATTGCAATTATTCAAGATTTTCAGCCGCAAGCCCTTCAAGCATATCCTTCGGTAGCATATGTTGTTGCCCAACACATTCTTAACGAGCATAGTACCAAATTCCCTTCCTTAAAAGTGGTCTTGTGTGGTTCTGAAAATATGTACTCCTGGCAAAGAAAAATTATTGAACAAGCCTTTGGCTGTAAGGTTTATAGCTGGTATGGTTTAAGTGAATATGTGGCCTTAGCAGGCGAATGCGAGCATTCGCAGAATTATCACTGCTATTCTGAGTATGGTATCGTTGAGGTGATTAAGGAAAATGGGTTGCCAGCACAATTCGGTGATTCTGGAGAAATTATAGCTACAGGTTTCAATAATTTCGCTTTTCCTTTAATTCGGTATCGAACACAAGATATTGCTACGCTGTCAGCGCATCAGCAATGCGCTTGTGGACGCAATTATTTGCTGATAGAGCGAATAGATGGAAGACTGCAAGAAATGATCGTTGCAAAAAGTGGAAATTTAATTTCAATGACCGCGATCAATATGCACTCTGACGTGTTCGACAACCTCTATCAATTCCAATTTTATCAGGATACTCCTGGAAAATTAATAATGAAGCAGCTGCGAAAACTTACTTTTAGTGATGAAGATTTAAAGAAAATAGACTATGAATTAGGACTTAAACTCAGTAATCAATTTGAGATAGAGTACCAGTCAGTTGATAGCATTGAGACTACAGCGCGCGGGAAAGCACGTTTTTTAATGCAAAAACTAAAGATTGATAATTTCGAGTGAAATCAGTCACTGACTTTTTCTATCTCCACATGGCCCACCCATCCAGCTGGTAGTTGAAATTGGAATAATGGAGTATCGCCTTTGTAGCCACTATTTGAATGCCATTGTATATCTTCTGGCATGACCGAAGAAATAGCATACTTGTGTAATCGTACTGCATTTGCCAGCATCTGAACCTTTTTCCAATCAACTCCTATTATTGTTGAAGAAGCAATATCTACTAATAATGGGTTTGCGCCTCCAATAATAAGCCCGCTGTTCACGGGGTCTGGCGTTAATGGACCTTCACCTTCGCCTCCTATAATCCCATCAATAATAGAGAAGTATCTACGTTGAGGTGTTTGGTGCATAATACCATTACGATCGGCATATAGAATAACCTTAGTAAGATCCACAGCTGAACGCCAAGTGGTATCATTCCCCCACCAATCCCCTTTTACAAAATTTTGTTTGGATTGAAATTTTCGTAGAATAAACTTGTCAACCCCATGCCAAGCAACGTAAAGATACTTCCCCCAAGAATGATGCTTCCATAGCAGGAAATCTTTCAATTTCCGATCAATCTTGTTGTTGAACGTGTCATTGGAAAATTCATCACCTCCTTTTCCAGGCGATCCTATTGTGAAATGAGGGAGGTAGTTTTTTTCTCCATTGATGCCTATGAGATTTTTAATGTTCAGTGTAACGCCAACTTTGCGATGAACTTTAAGTTTAGGGATGCTAATAAAAACGTCTGCATTGAGGATAGTCTGAGCAACATTGTATCGGTTCTGTTTGTCGTTGTGAAATTGCCGAGTTCTATCCCGATCATAGTCAGCACCATAATAGTTTTTATTTTTTGCGTGGACATACTCGCTATCCTGATCAAGTGGAACAGTAGTATAGCCGTGCGGGTCGCCTTGTAGCTTGACTCGCTCCCAAATAACACCACCATGGCGATATACAGTCCATTCCTTACGAAGGTCGCGAAGCTCAATAATTAGATCTGATGTTGCCTTTTGTTGATAATATTCAAATAAGGTATTAACACCATTAACAGAAATAAGTTTTTTAAAATCGGCATCGCCTTGTGGAGCATCCGCAACAACAATTTCACCTTTGCCTTGTAAGGCAATCCAAGCATAATCCATAATAGCGCGGATTACCGAGCCGTGAGTAATCACGCACTCAATCGGTTTCCCAAGCCGGTGGTGATGTCGAACAAAATTTGGTTTTAATACCACATTATCGCCTGGCCGTATTAATTCACCTAATGGGTTCCACTGGCTACTTCCATATCGCTCCTTATCGAAGCCAAGTTCATAGAAAAGCTGGCGCACAGCGTCGTAAACGCTGTTTTTTTCTATGCTGATCTCTTGAAATGGATACTCAGGATATTGGGTTGAGGGATGAAAAGCTGGATTTACAGCACTGTTAGGATAACGGCTTTCTCCCTGAATTACCCCTACACGATTGTCGTTGATGAATTCGAGCATATGGCTTACGGTCTGGCTATGTATTGGCTTGCAGCCGAAACTTGCATTTCTTCTTGATGTTGGAGCGTATATGTTTGTAGATACTGATAAAGCGTTATGAAGATCAAAAGTTGTAGCTTCATCGGTGCTTTCGCTGTGCTAATCATTAACCCATACAACAACAGCCAATGACATCGCTTCTGTCGGTCTGCTTGCTTCTACTTTTATTCTCCCTCCCAACGTTTGCCCAATCCCCCGACGACCCCGCCCAGAAAACTATCTATGTTACTGGGGTGGCCGAATCGGTGGTTCAGCCGGATGAGGCTCTCTTCCTGGTGCTGATTCAAACGAAGGATGTGAACATTGATTCGGCATTGGATAAAAATGCCAAAATCTGGGAGAAATTCCTTGATCTGATGAAAACAATGGGCATTGCTACCGAGCTTGTCCAGTCCGATAGGGTGGAAATTGAGCCTGAGTACTTGGGGAAAACCCCAGAATACAGCATCGCTCGCGGTAAAAGCTCCTACAAGGAATCGGACGAACCAACCGTCCATGAGTACTCCGTAGAACGCCGCGTTGCTGTCACGCTGAAAGATCTGAGCCGCTACACCGAACTGTTGGCGAACATCCTGAAGCTGGATGTGAAAATCAGCACTTCCCCAATTGTGCGCCTTTCCACAATAGATGCTACACGGGAAGAATTACGGCTGGCCGCAATCCGCAACGCTAAAGAACGAGCCGTTAGCCTTGCTGCTGAAATCGGGGCCGGGGTCGGTGACCCTATCTATATCCGCGAACGGGATGGGGCTTCTTCACGGTATGATGAAGATGATTATAGCGGTGTTGCTGCCTTGCGCGGTGGCGATATCGGTACGATGAGCAGAGGGAGCATGATGCCCGGAAAACTGAATGTTCGCTATTCCGTGACAGTGGTCTTCGAGCTAACAGACCGTTGAACAGACGTTGTACCGTATGAATAAAAATAGAACGGGAGCCTAATTCTTTTAGGCTCCCGTTCTATTTCTAAGATGCACCATCAGCGTTGTCTTGTCATCGTTCAGTCGTACAGTCCAATCTCAGTCCTGACTGACATTGCATCTTGTTTTGCTTGGTGGAAACACTGCGTTGTGCTTCCTGCTCTCTCATCTCTCTCTCGCGATCTATGTGGTGGGTGCTTGTAAAAAGGTTTTGGCGGAGGCGATGAACACCATGTCATGTGTTCGTGATGTTCTCATATTCATCGTTGCTCTCAGTGCTCTCTCTCGTTCTTCGTTGTGCTATTATCTGAGCCTTCTGAGGTATCCATCTGATAACCTCCGCCAAGAAGTGTTGGATCTATTTTCAAGGTACGTTCTGTTGTGTACCGGCCTCAGGGGGAAGAACGGCACGTCGGAAAAAAAGGTTAGCAGCGCCCCAGAAAAATTTTTAGGGGAGGAAACGAAGCAGGCATGGAGAGGGGAAATCTCCATGCCTGCGTGTAGCGTTCTTCGGCAAAACAGCGTTTACATGGCGGCGATGATCGCATCGCCGAACTCGCTGCATTTGATCTCCGTTGCTCCTTCCATTAAACGGGCGAAGTCATACGTTACCCGCTTGTTTGCGATAGCACCATCCATCCCCGTAATGATTAAGTCGGCGGCTTCGGTCCACCCCATGTAGCGAAGCATCATCTCGCCGCTGAGGATCACCGACCCAGGGTTGACCTTATCGAGGTTGGCATATTTCGGTGCGGTTCCGTGGGTTGCCTCGAAAATTGCTGCGCCGCTGATGTAGTTGATGTTCGCCCCCGGCGCAATCCCAATCCCACCAACTTGTGCCGCCAGCGCGTCGCTTAGATAGTCGCCATTCAGGTTCAATGTGGCGATTACGTCGAACTCATCTGGGCGGGTCAGCACTTGCTGAAGGGTGATGTCGGCAATCGCATCTTTGATGATAATGCCCGCGCCTGGCTTCCCTTCGGGGATGCGGCACCATGGGCCACCGTCAATTTCCTCGGCACCGAAGTAGCGTTTGGCTACGTCGTATCCCCAATCGCGGAACGCCCCTTCGGTGAACTTCATGATGTTCCCCTTGTGGACCAGCGTGACGCTTTTGCGGTTGTTGGCAATGGCGTAGCTGATTGCGCTGTGGATCAGCCGGACGCTTCCGCTGCGGCTTACTGGCTTGATTCCCAAACCCACCATTACTTCGTCGAATGATTCCGGCGCGCCAACAGTCTCCCAAAATCCCACGGCCTTTTCGCTAGTTCCAAAACGGATTTTGTCGAACATCTTCGGGAACTCAGCCTTCAGGAAATCGAGCATTTTCTGTGCTTCGTCGGTTCCGGCTGCCCACTCAATCCCAGCGTAGATGTCCTCGGTGTTCTCGCGGAAGATCACCATATCTACTTTTTCTGGATGGCGCACAGGGCTTGGGACACCTTCGAACCAGCGGACCGGACGCAGGCAAACGTACAGATCAAGCATCTGGCGCAGTGCCACATTCAGGCTTCGGATGCCGCCGCCAACCGGCGTGGTGAGCGGCCCCTTGATGCCAACCAAGTACTTCTTGAACGCATCCAGCGTATCCTCTGGCAGCCAGATTGCTTCGCCGTACACCTCGTTCGCTTTCTCGCCAGCATAGACTTCGTACCAAGCGATGTTCTTTGTTCCGTTGTAGGCTTTCTCAACGGCGGCATCCAGCACCCGGACGCTGGCACGCCAGATGTCGGCCCCAGTCCCGTCCCCCTCGATGAATGGAATGATCGGATTGTTCGGGACGCTGAGTTGCCCCTGCTGCATGGTGATTGGTTCGCCAACGGTTGGCGGCTGAAGCGTAAAGGCCATATCGGTGTTACTGGTAAATCGTTGATGATTGCTGGAAAGGTGCAAAGATACGGGGAGCAAAGGGGGAAGGAATGAAACGAGAGGAAAAGAAGAACGCGGAATTAGGAAATAGAACCCATGCTTGCTATCCTATTGCTTCAATAGGGGGATGCGGGCATCATGGTTGCAAGCCGTTCTGCCGTTGCAAGGCTTGTATCCTTTAACCAGTACGATTGTACCTCACTGGTGTCTGCTACCAACTTCGCGATAACTGCTTGAAATTCTTTCGTCGCCATACAACTCCTGCTGTGCGGGAGCTTCCCGATGACGACCTGTGCGCTTTGATTGCCACGGGCAAGAATCGCGAGGCGGAGGCGGCGTTTACCGAGTTGTACGGGCGGTATGCCCGGCGCATCCACGCCTATTGCTCGCGCATTTTAAGCGACCAGCAAGATGCCGAGGATATGTTCCAGGAGACCTTCATCCGATTTCACCACACCCTGCGCAAAAACAATACCGACGAAGCGGAGCCGAACGTGAACCGCAATACCTCAGGGCTGCTGTTCACTATCGCCCGCAACCTTTGCCTGAACCAGAAACAACGAAACATCCGCTGGCAGGCCGAGCAGGTGGAAAGCGATATGCTGCACGCTTGGGATAAGCCCTACGAACAGAAGGAGATGGTGGAGCTTATCACCACCGCGCTGGAATTGCTGCCGGAAGATTACCGCGAGGCGTTCGTCCTGCGGGAGTACGATGGCCTGCCCTACAACGAGATTGCCGAACTTACCGGGGCTTCGCTGGCAACAGCAAAAATCCGGGTGTTCCGCGCAAAGGAAAAACTCCGCAAGATTCTGGAACCGTACTTGCGGGATAGCCAGTTGAACGATTAGCCGGCACCGATGGATACCACACTACCAAACGGTTAGAATTGCCATGACCTACTCCGAAATGCTGCATGATCTGCTGGAAGGTTCGCTGCCGTCGGCACGCGAGGAAACCCTGTTCCACGCACTGGCCGCCGATGACGATCTTCGGTTTGAGTTCAAAGCACTCCTGAAAATGCGCGATGCCGTCCGCGACGACGACCGCGCAATGGCCGTGCCGTTCAGCTCAACCGCGCAAATCTTCAGCCGGCTTGGCTACATGGCGCCCGGCGTTGGCGCGGGGGCTGCTGCCGGAAGCGGGGCCGCCGCATTCTTCCGCACGTTCGGTACACACACCGCAGCCGTGGTGTTGGGGATTGTCCTTGCAAGCAGTTGGTTTCTGTGGGGCGATGGCAACCGCCGCGAACAAACAGGAAGCATTGCCACAACCTCACAAACGGTTCAGCAAACTCCGTTGCGGTTGCAATCGGATGGGGGGAACGATGGAATGGTGCTGGCGCAATCATCACCATCGGGTAGCGGTGCAGTTCCATCACTTTCCGGCAGCGAGGCCACAAGCAGAACTCCGTTGGGACTTCAGTCGGGCAGTGGAAATCGGGGCAGCAGAATCGGCGCGATTCCAGCAACAATCGCTTCCTCCAATGCCAACCCAGCAACAAGCAACCAAGCCAGCAACGCAGCAACCAGCAATCTCACAAGCGTTCGGGGCAACGACTCGGCAGCGTTCGCAACGGAGATCGCTCTGCAGAACCAGGAATCGGAATTTTTGGCTCAGGTTTCCACCTCAATCACCGATGTTCAGCTTCGCCAATCGCCCGATGGGCCCACAGTATCTGGCCCAGATAGCAGCTTGGGATTGGGGCACTCATCGCTGATCTCCAGTTCGGCGGTGGCCCCGGCCGCCACCGGGCGTTCGTTCCGTCCCGATCTTCGGTTAGGGCTGCGGGTCGTTGCGCCGGTGCATCTTACCAAGCCATCGCAGCCGTTGCCAACCGAGGATAACATGAACAACGTTACAGCTTCGTTGGTGGTGCGTGGGTTTTCGCAGAATTTTGCGGCAGTGATTGAAGCCGGGCGGGAATCCTACGTGCAGAAGTTCGATCAACTGAAATCGGACGGGCGTATTTTTCACGTTGAGCAGGCTCCATCGGTGCTGTGGGGGGGGATTGGTGTGCGGTATGCCGCTGCCCCGGAATCAACATTCAATCCGTTTGTTCAGGGGATGATTGGGGGATCCGAAGGCGGCCCGCTGGTTCGCTCGATGGTCGGCCTCGATTGGCAGTTCAGCCGTTCGGCAGGGCTAACCTTTGGGGTAGATTACAGCCTGCTGACCTTCGCCTTCCAGGATCGCACGTGGTACTCGCAGCGGATTGGCGTTGGCGGCGGCGTGACGTTCCGGCTGATGGAAGATTAATGGTGATGAATTTGATGATGGCGAATCCGATGCTTCAAAGAATGAACCAGAACACAATCACATATCGCTTGGCGGTTGGGGCCGTGATCCTCGCCATGCTGGCGGTGTTGGCTTCGGCCTGCAAATCGCCAACGGAGTTCGATATCCCCCAACGCGTTGACTCCACACAGGCGGGCGATACGGTCCTTCCCTTTGCCTCCGGCAGTATGTTCGTTTCCCCCTTCACCCAAACGATTGCGGTGAACGGCTTCATGTTCTTTCGGGACTTGCCGTTGGGGGGGGATGTGGCAACGACGGAAACGTTTGCCGGCACACTAACCCGCCGCGCTGGCCACACCAGCGTGAAGATGACGCTGAACCTTCAGCACGACCCCGTGAAATCGTACTACGGGGCCGGCAGTTTTATCCCCTACCAAGCGGTTGGGCTTACGCTGAATGTGGCCGATATGCCAGTGGATTCGCTACGGATCACAACCGTTTCGGCAGACGAAGCAGAAGGGGCAGCAACCATCTCCCTTGCCGAGTACGACGCGAACGGAAGGGTGGTGGCGGTGAACGCCGTTCCTGCATCGCTATCGCTGTCCAACGCCGTGATGCAATTCAGCAACACCCAAAACGGTGGTATGACAACCCCGGTTATCCAGTGCCAAGTTCGCCTAATTTCCACCATCGAAGATTCCGGCGGCAACCTCTATTTCTACCGCGTTGATGGCATGCTATTTATCGCGTGGCCGTGATGGAGAATTGAGAATTGAGAATGCGGGGTATCTGCGAAGCTCGGTCATTGCCACCGCCCCCGAAAATGAGTCGGGATTTTCGACAAGTCACTGGCGGTGAAGCACCCCGAATCAGCGAAAACGCATCTCTCTATGTGCTCTTTCCTTCCTCCTACTTTCTCCCCTGTTTATCCTATCCACGCCGACTTCCAAACGCGTATGTTGGCCAATGGGATTTCCCCTTTTACGGTATCACCATGGTGGTATCACCATTTGTGGAGAACGCTATGCAACGATGGATGTTTGGACTGATGCTGCTTGGGGCACTGACGCTTGCGCCCCGGACAACGCTGGCGCAGGAGAATCAGGACTTTGAGATGTGGGAAGAATCGCAGGGGAGGGAGCAGCCGGTGGGATGGCGGGGAAGCCCGTTTGGAGTGGGGAAATCGGAGCAAGCACGCAACGGGAAATTTGCCGCAACGGTGTGGAATTGGTACTACTACGGCAAAGGATATTTGATGAGCGGCGCGGGGGAAGCGTTCTGGCTTGAGATGAATCGAGGGGGGACACCAATCGCGTGGAAGCCGGCCACCCTAACCGGATACTACCGCTACAACAC
This sequence comes from Armatimonadota bacterium, assembly GCA_020850315.1. Taxonomy (GTDB): domain Bacteria; phylum Bacteroidota; class Ignavibacteria; order OLB7; family OLB7; genus OLB7. Next base: position 88,548 of record JADZEY010000090.1, read on the forward strand.
CGACAGCAACAGCCGCCAAAACACATCGGGGATTGTTGCGGTGATGCTACGGCGTTGGAACCCACAAACACAACGCCCCGATACCGTCGGTTTTGCCGAGCAGCGGCTGGCTCCATCGCCAACGTTCAGGCCCTTCACCCTTTCCATTCCCGATTACGCCCCCGGGGTGATGCCCGACACCATGGTGATTGCCATCATCTCTAGCGATAGCTGTTTCTGTGCTTCTGAGTCATCGGGCAACTGCTGCTACCTGACGGTGGATGACCTTCGGCTACGCTCGTCGGCCAGCGGGGTGGAAGCCAGCGTGGCGGATTTGTTCGCCACGGTGCGCGCGCTCCCCAATCCGGTTGCCGATGGAAGGGGCAGTCTGTGGGTGGAGTGGCTCCCCACCGCCAACGGCCCGTTCACGTTGCGGATTATTTCCAGCAACGGCCAGATTCTGCGAACCATCGGAGCGATTGAGGGAACGCAAACCACGATTCAATCGAACGAGCTTCCAGGGGGCCGTCACTTGATGGAGGTGCGGAACAGCAAGGGGGAAGTGGTGGGAACGGGAACCGTGGTGAACCTACGCTAATAACCTGCAATTTGCCCGCTTCACACAACACCCAATGCCCAGCCCCGCGCGCTGCCAGGCTGGGCATTGGTGTTTGCTGAGCAGAATTATGGAGGTTGTACCAGGGCGCATCTATAAATAAATAAGGGATTTCGCAAGCTATTTTTATTTCGAGTATAAATGCCACAATGTGAGTGCCGAATTATTCTGTACTCACACTATGATTTCATGGATAGAGTTCTTCATAATTGCTTTTTTCATGCTTCCTGTTGTTTCGTTTTGGTTGCTGCCGTATCATTGTCCCGCACCCGTTCATTAAATATTCTTGGAGGGTATTATGGATCCACCGTAACGCTGCTGTTTGTGTACTGCCAGTATTCTCAATGGCGTGCACCTACCGTCTTCTGTCTGTACCCAAAAGCGTAATCGTAACCTGTATCTCAATCAACAAAGAACAAAGATTTTACCATGTCTATCAATCAGCAATCAGCAATCAGCAATCAGCAATTAACCCACTATCATGGTTATGGCCTGTAGTATATATCTTATTTTTTATATGTGCGAGCAGCAATGTTGGCCGAAGTCAAGATCAATATGTACAACCTCCATGCACACAAAACCCAGAATGTACAGCACCCTGGGAATCAAGAACAGCCACTGGTAATGCCGTATTCTTCGACGAGCTTTGTAAATGGTGCACATTTACTGTTGAATATCGAATACGAGAGGGATGTTCAAGTTGCGAAATATCAATCGATAAAATAACGTATAAGAATCCCTGCCCATGTACTGCACCAAATGCTCCGCACAAATTTGGTAGAATCATTGAGGCTGCAATATTCGTAGCAATTTCAGATCCAAGCAGACCTCAAAAATGTAAACCAATTGAAGGTCCACCAAGTGATCCAAATAGTTGTGTTGAAAATCTATCAGTAGGGATATCCTCATGTTGGAAAATAGGCCAACCTTCGGGGATTCCAGATTTTAGTGTCGGCTACTCATGTGCATCGGCTGAGACTTGTTGCTTTGCAAAATATAAAGTCTGTCATTATGCAGGAGGAGTAGTAAGGGTCACATTGGTTGAAAAAACAGAGGTGACTTGTAGTGCAGATCCTAATGACCCCAATGCCCCTTGGGCGTTTGGCTGTGATTATTCCCCCTGCCCAAACTTTCCTTATAGTGAGCCACAACCATAATAACATCGGATACTGCCATGAAACAACAACATTATATTTGGGGTTTGCTACTGTGTTGCCTATGTGCAACATGGTCGGAAACAACAGCACAGCAAAAAGAATGGAAAATCCAAAAAATAGTGGAGCGTGGAATATCGTGCATTGCCTGCTTCGACCAACAACGTTGTGTGGTTGGTGGGCAAGAAGTAATGTTCGATGACACCTTCATATACCAAACAGTAGATGGAGGAAAAACATGGAGAAAAATCTATGCGGATACAAGCATATTTCCCAAGGTGGCGTTGCAGTTAAAAAACCTTGCATGGATTGCACCGGATGTTATTGTTGCCAGTGCCGACAGTAGCTACATTATCCGCTCAGTTGATGGAGGAAAAACGTGGACAAAAACCCGAGTCTATGATGGCTTCCCATATGCAAAGCCGATGTATTTCTGCGATAGCCTTCATGGGGTATTGTTTGAGACCAAAGAGATACCGAATGAGGAGTTTAATCGTCCGATGGTGACCTCGGATGGCGGCGCAACCTGGCAAACAATACCTGGCCCAAAGGATTCGGTAGAAGGGAGTCAAACCATTATGACCTGTGGTGCTTGCATTGCTCCTGGGAAATTTATTGGGTTTGAAACAGGAGCAGAAGGCTTTGCAATAAATCGAACAAGTAATTATGGAAAAACTTGGGATCAAAAACTCAACCCTTTTCCGTTACTGAGTGGGCTACGAGGCGATGGAGAGTTCTTCTTTCTTGATAGCCTTAACGGATGGTTTAGTCTCCCCGAATCTTTCGACAAAAAGCTGGATGGTTATCCAACTTTAATTGCACGAACAAACAATGGAGGGGAGAGTTGGGCAGTCGTGTACCAAGACACGTTACCGCTGAAATTATTCGGATTCCAGTCAATGATTTTTACTGACCTATTGCATGGAATTGGCACAACAGAAGGCCGAATATGCCGCACCACCGATGGCGGTGCTTCATGGAGTGTTGATAGTTTCCTGCTACATAAAGGCTCAACCACATATATAGCAATGCAAAAGCAAGAACCAAGCATCATTGCTAGCGGCGTGGGGTTGATAGCCTATGTAGATGAAGTAAGCAGCGCAGAGCCAGCACCGCCACCCGCACGGGAAAGCATTGGGGAAATTGTGGTGAAATCGTTTGGGGAATATGTGGAAGTAGCGTTCAGCAGCACAGAGGTAGGGAAATTGGAAGTGTGGTGCGATGACCTACAGGGCCGGCGTGTAATCGCCGAACGAACGGTGGAGGGTAGGGCAGGGAAGCAAAGCATCCAGATAGATATTGGTGGTCTGCCATCGGGGACCTATTTCATCACGGTGCAGCAGGGTGGGAAGCGAAGAACGGAGGGGGTGCAGATCACGCGATAATGTGAAAACGGGAGGCTTGGTTGCACACCAAGCCTCCCGTGTATAGCCAGCCACCGTCGCAATGGCAGGGTGATATTTCTGCGATAACGACAAACCTCCGAACGCTACCTCCGCCCCGATTCCCACGATTCCGCCACGGTCAGTGCCACCACATTCACGATGTCCTGAACGTCACTGCTGCGTTGCAGTACGTGGACCGGTTTGTTCATCCCCATCAGTAGCGGACCGATTGCCTCGCATTCTCCAATCCGCATCAGCAGTTTGTAGGCGATGTTGCCGGAGTCAATGTTCGGGAAGATCAGCACGTTTGCCGCCTGGCCCCCCAGTGTGTTGAACGGATAGAAGTGATTCAGAATATCGGTCATCACCGCTGCGTCGGCCTGCATTTCGCCATCCACCAGAAGGTGGGGGTGGGTGAGTTTCACAAGCTCGGTTGCTCGCCTCATTTTCACAGCGTGCGGGTGCTTCGATTCGCCGAAGTTGCTGAACGAGAGCATTGCCACACGGGGCACAACGTTGAACCGGGCGGCGGTTTCGGCTGCCATCAGCGCAATCTCGGCAAGGTCATCGGCGGTGGGGTCAATGTTCACGGTGGTGTCGGCAAGGAAGTACTGCCCACCCGATTTCGGCATCATCACGTACAGCCCCGCCACACGTGAGTAGCGCGGGTCCCGCCCGATGACCTGCAACGCCGGGCGGATAACGTCAGGATAGGACATGGAGACCCCCGCCACCACGCCATCGGCATCGCCACGGCGCACCATCATCATCCCAAAAAAGATGGTGCGGATCAGCATCCGCCCCGCTGCGGCTTCGGTTACGCCTTTGCGGGCGCGCAGCTGGAAGAAGGCATTGCGGTAGGTGAATCGGCGTTCGTCCTCCAGCGGGTTCACAATCTCAACGCCGCTTAAATCAACGTGGTACTGCTCGGCAAGCTCGTTAATCACCTGTGGCCGCCCCAGCAGAATCGGTCGGCAGATGCGCTCCTCCACCAACCGTTGCGCCGCGCGAAGAATCGGGAGTTCCTCACCTTCTGGCATCACAATTCGCTTCTTCCGTTGGCGTGTTTGTGCAAGGTTGATGATCGGGACCATGAACCCTTGCCGCTTCCCAAGCCGCGCTTCTAACTGGTGGCGGTATTCATCCCAATCTTGGATTGGGCGGCGGGCAACGCCGGTCTCCATTGCCGCGCGCGCCACCGCCGGGGCCACCCAGAGCAGCACCCGCTGGTCGAAGGGTTTGGGGATGATGTACTCCGGCCCGAAGCTGATCGGCTGGTCGTCGTAGCTGCGGATCACCGCATCGGGAACGTCCTCGCGGGCAAGTTGGGCAAGGGCTTTTGCGGCTGCCAATTTCATCTCATCGTTGATTGCACGGGCGCGGACATCCAGCGCGCCACGGAAGATGAACGGGAACCCCAACACGTTGTTGACTTGGTTCGGGTAGTCGCTTCGTCCGGTGGCCATGATGATGTCGTCGCGGACGCTGGTGGCTTCCTCGTAGCCGATTTCGGGATCGGGGTTGGCCATTGCAAAGGCAATCGGCTTCGGCCCCATCGCCGCAATCATCTCCTGCGTTACCACCCCCGCCGCCGATAACCCGATAAAAACATCAGCCCCTTCCATCACCTCCGATAACGTCATCGGTGTGGTCCCGTTGGCGAACTCAGCTTTGTAGATGTCCATCTCCTCGCGCCCTTCGTACAGCAGCCCTTCCTTATCGCACATGAAGATGTTCTGGCGGCGCGCCCCAAGCAGAAGGTAGAACCGTGAGCAACTGATGGCCGCCGCGCCGGCACCACTGACCACAATTTTTACTTCGTCAATCTTCTTCCCCTGCAACTCCACAGCGTTTACCAGTGCCGCGCCGGAGATAATGGCGGTCCCGTGCTGGTCGTCGTGGAACACTGGGATGTTCATCCGCTCCTTCAGCGTGGCCTCAATCGCAAAGCACTCAGGGGCCTTGATGTCTTCAAGGTTGATGCCGCCGAACGTTGGCTCCATTGCTGCAACTGTATCAATCACCGCTTGCTCATCGGTCACGTTCAACTCAATATCGAACACGTCAATGTCGGCGAACTTCTTGAACAGGACTCCTTTCCCTTCCATCACTGGCTTTCCGGCTTCCGGGCCGATATTCCCCAACCCCAACACCGCAGTGCCGTTGGTGATGACCGCCACCAAATTCCCCTTGGCGGTGTAGTCGTACACCTTCTCTTCGTCAAGCGCGATTTCGCGGCAGGGTTCGGCAACGCCGGGGGTGTAGGCCAACGACAAATCCCGCTGGGTGGATACTGGTTTGGTGGAGACGATCTCCATCTTCCCAGGCCGCCCCATCTTGTGATATTCCAGCGCGTCCTCGCGCTTGATCTGGATTCCCATCTGGTCGAATTGTTCGTGAGAACGAATGCCCCCGCCGCTTGCATCAAGCGTCCGGAGGCTACAACGGGGCCAAAGATACGAGAGGGAGGAGAGTGGAGAATGAAAAATGTCGAATGTTGAATGGCGAGTGTCGAATGGCGGGCTTTTTCTGAAGTGGCCCTCACCCCCCGGCCCCCTCTCCCGATTCGCCACACAGATACGAGCATCTGCTGGGCGGGCGAGGGGGAGGAAGAGGAATGTTGAGTGTCGAGTGTCGAATGGCGGGCTTTTTCTGAAGTGGCCCTCACCCCCCCCGGCCCCCTCTCCCGATTCGCCACACAGATACAAGCGTCTGCTGGGCGGGCGAGGGGGAGGAAGAGGAAGAGGAAGAGGAATGTCGAGTGTCGAATGTCGAATGGCGGGCTTTTTCTGAAGTGGCCCTCACCCCCCCCCGGCCCCCTCTCCCGATTCGCCACACAGATACAAGCGTCTGCTGGGCGGGCGAGGGGGAGGAAGAGGAATGTTGAGTGTCGAGTGTCGAATGGCGAGTGTCGAATGGCGAGTGTCGAATGAGAAATGCAGCATTGTTGTTTCCGGTGGGCCCTCGCCCCTCGAAGATGCCGATTCACCGGCACGCCATCTCCCAGAGTAGCGGCCTCTACTGTTTGTGCTTTGTTGGTGTGCTGGGAGAGAGGGATAGAATGGTGGCTGCAAGGATAGCCCGACTGTTCGGTGGCCGAGCAACGCTCGGCGATCCCAGGGGGGCTTGGTTTCCCTAGCCCCGAATGGGGCGGAAGTCCCTCAGCCCAGCGGCGTAAGCCCTGGGGACGCTCGCACCCATCCCCATTTCCCCTAGCCCCGAAGGGGCGGAAGATGACCCACACGACGGATTCTGCCGCCCCTTCGGGGTTACGGACAAGGATTCCGAGCCTACGGTAATGATCGGGCAATACAATGAACTGGTATGAGATTACGAACATCCAGCTTCCGCCCTGAAGGGGCAGCATACGCCAGCCCAGGGCAACGCCCTGGGGCACAATCCTCCCAACGACTTCAACGCCCTGAAGGGGCAATTCAACACGCTGTCGTATCCCATGTTCAGCACATGGAGGTGGTGGTGGCATTTTTGTGCCGCCCTTTCAGGGCTTGGAGTTGGTTTGCTCTGCTACCCAGGGCGTTGCCCTGGGCTATGGTAGTGTGCCCCGTTGGGGCGTGGAGAGTGATGGTGTTGCCGTCAGTGTTCCGATTCTGTTGAGGTCAAGCGCATCCATGAGGTGCCACTCAATAGAGTATCTCGCAATCTCAATGCACCCCAGTATGCCTCTACTGTTTGCGCTTGGTTTGGTGTGCTGGGAGAGGGGGGCCGGAATGGCGGGGGCTGGAATACGGGAAATCGCAAATTCTCGGAAGAAGCTCTTACCGTTATGCCTCCGCTCATTTTGCCAGCGTACTATTTTCCCCTTCGTTAGTTGCTGATATTTCCTCATCTTTGCCCCGATTTTCCAAACAAATAGTGCTTGTACCACTTCCTCAGACTCAACATGAAACTGCCATTCCTGTTACGCCTATCGCTTCGCTCATTCCTGCTTCTGCTCTTTGCCGCGCCATACGCGCTGGCTCAAACACCGGGATCCCACCCGATGACCGACATCTACGGCCACATGGGAATCGGAACGGTGACTCCAGATAAATCAGCTCTGCTCGATTTATCCAGCACCAGTGCTGGCTTTTTGATGCCACGGCTGACCAACGCCGAACGCAACGCTATCGTCAACCCTGCTACTGGGCTGATGATCTTCAACACCGACACGAAAACCATTGAGTTCAACATCGGAACCACGTTTGCGCCGATCTGGGATCCGGTGGTGACCATCAGCAGCGGAAGCGGGTTGTACTGGCAGTTGCTTGGCAACGCCGGAACAACACCCGGAACCGACTTCCTGGGAACCACCGACAACCAAGCCTTCGAGATTCACGTGGACAACGGTGGAGTAGCCACCGAAGGCCGCCGCAGGGTGATGCGGTTCGAGCCGAACGCCACCAGCGCGAACATCATCGGCGGGTTCAATGGCAACAGCGTGACGGCGGGTGCGGTGGGCGCAACCATTGCTGGCGGCGGTGCCACCAGTGCCACCAACAGTGTGACTGATGATTATGGAGTGGTGAGTGGCGGCCAAAACAACCGTGCAGGTAACAACGTCGGAACGGTAAACGATGCCCCGTTTTCGACGGTGGGGGGGGGCGTGGACAACTCGGCATCGGGACCCTCTTCGACGGTGGGGGGGGGCTAGACCAACTCGGCTTCGGCAGACGCTTCGACGGTGGGGGGGGGCGGGAACAACTCGGCTTCGGGCTTCATTTCGACGGTGGGGGGGGGCGTGGGCAACACGGCATCGGGACCCTCTTCGACGGTAGGAGGGGGCTCGACCAACACGGCTTCGGCAACCTATTCGACGGTGGGGGGGGGCTCGACCAACTCGGCTTCAGGATACGCTTCGACGGTGGGGGGGGGACAAACCAACACGGCTTCGGGAGATTTCTCGGCTATCCCCGGCGGCATTGGCCTAACGCTTGATGCGACTGCCGACCGCAGCTTCGGCTTCCACGCCAACACCGCAGCAGCTGATCGGGACATGACCATCAGTGCCTCGGATGTCGCCGTCTTCGGCAACACCGATCTCTGGCTTGCCAACAACGACGGCGCAGCAAGCGAGCTTCGGTTCTTCGAGGCGTACAACACCGCCGGGGCATTCCCGAACACGGCCAACTACACAGCATTCAAAGCACAAACGCAAGGCAACGATATCACCTACACATTGCCAGCCGCCAACGGGGCTGCTGGGCAAGTGCTTCAGATTGCCAGCACGCCAACACCAACGGCCACAACGGCAACGTTGGAGTGGGCGGCAGGAAGCAGCGGTTGGTCGCTAACCGGCAACGCCGGAACAACACCCGGAACCAACTTCCTGGGAACCACCGACAACCAAGCCTTCGAGATTCGTGTGAATAACGCTGGTGCTGCAACTGGCGGCAACCAGCGAGTGATGCGATTTGAGCCGAACGCCACCAGCGCGA
>JADZEY010000091.1 GCA_020850315.1 Armatimonadota bacterium
AATTCCGGGAAGCGATACTGAATTTCTTCAAGAACATCGGGAACTACCGGGCAGAGTTAGAAAGTCTTCTAACCCTGAATTTCCACATACCCTAATCCTTGCATTCCAATCTGGTTTCAGTATAGAACAAACAAATCATACTCTTAAAGGAGCAGATCATGAAACAAGATAGAACGGTAGCAATAGTGGGACTGTGGCGCAGGGAGTGTAGTAAAACGCTAAGCAAGTTGTGCATAGTTGGTATGGGCATCATGGCGATGGTGCTTCTATCGGCTGGCTCATTGCAGGCGCAGTGTCCGACAGGTTTTTTGGGACCTTTTACAACCACGATGACCGTACCCAGTTGTCCTGGGGTTGCAATTCAGGTTAAGTACTGTATCCCTGGGCCTACGATTTTTCCATCAAATCAATACCATATTCTACAGGTGACAATACCGACAGGTTCGGGGTGCACCTTAACTGGACAAAGGATGAGGGAAATCGCGAAAGTACTAATCACCCAAAACCCAATTGGATTAACCTGCAAAAATTGCCCTGAAATTATTACTTCATTTCAGGTAAGTTGGGGAACATGCTGGACAGGGATTAATGGCCAGTGGGATCCTTGTCCTGCGGGAGCTAACCAAGGATGCGCAGACCTTTTTCAAATTTGCTGCCGGTGCGACGGCACTCTTACTCCGTTTTATCAAGGGACAGCAACCTCTGATCAGTGTGAGTACCAAACTGGCTGTACAACAATGTGTCCTGGGGTAGGGCCTGTTGAACCTGTTGTATGTCCCTAAATCTTCATAGAAAAATAATGACATACCCTCTGCCTATTACAATAAAAAGTAATAGGCAGAGGGGTATTTGTAAAAAAATGGCATCACAATCTAAGTAAATTAAAATTAGAAATAAACAAATCATAGATACCTCAACCTATTATGAAACCACAATTTCAGCATCTATTGTCATATTTCTGGTTGTTGTTGTTTCTAATTATTGAAACAACAGTAACTTTAGCACAGTCCCATTGGCAGCGTATTGGTACACACCAAAGGGCTGTAAAATGGTTATCGAACTCTACAGTGATTTCTGTAGGCTGGCATGGTGTGATTATGAAATCAATTGATGCTGGAGAAACATGGAGGTATATAGAAAGCGGGATCACTGATCACTTGCTTGGCCTTTATTTTATTGATTCGTTGCATGGTTTTGCATCATCTATTTCTGGAACAATCTTGCAAACAACAGATGGTGGAGAGAAATGGCAACCACAAAACGCACCAAAACAGAATATCCTTACTCGAATTGCCTTTGCAACTTCTCAGCAGGGATTTATCCTTGCCGATAGCGGGCGCGTACTTCGTACTAATGATGGGGGAAATACTTGGAGTGTAGTACAGATTTATCAAGAGTCTTCGCAACCATTAGTTGATATCGCATTTTCAGATAGCCTGCATGGGGTTATCGTTGGTGGCAAGCAAAATAATGGATATGTATTGCGGACAACAGATGGTGGAGACACATGGGAGCGATTAGGAGTTGATTCTTTGCCCCGCTATACAGGCGTAAGTTGCAAAGGGAATACGTGTGTTGTTGTTGGGTATCGGGTTGGCCCATCGCGCGCAGGAGTTGTCCTTATTAGTAATGATAAGTTTGCAAGTTGGCGATTAGCTGATACCACCGGATTAAATCATTATCCTAACACTGTTGAAGTAATAGATTCACAACGGATTATAGCCATGGGACAATTACCACGATTTACCGACACTCTTGGCGTACTTGCTGTATTAACAGAAGATGGCGGAAAAACATGGAAAGGAATTAAATCAGGGATACGAACAGAAGTATACGAGTTTAGCGATATTGCTATAAATGCAAATAATAATTTGATAGGGATTGGCCAAAATAGTTGTATAGTTATAAGTAAAGATAATGGAAAAACATGGCGTGAATTATTATATCTGAAATTATGGCAATTAGAGATTCCTCCTGATGATAATCTTCAATACTCCGATGGGTATTTTTTTAATGATAGAACAGGAATTGTTGTTGGGGGGAGTGTTTCTGGAGTTGTTTTACGGACAACAGATGGCGGTTTATCATGGACATCAATTGAGGCTCCTCGGAGATTAAAGCAGTTATATGTAGAGGATAAGATAGGCACTATCCTTGCATTACCATGGAATGGAATTTATAACAGCGGTTTTCTTCTTCGTGGTAAAGATCAAGGAAGCAAATGGAGCTTAGTTGAATCTTCATTTAATGGGTTACAGTACAGTTATGCTTCGGGAATGCAGTTCTTAAATTCACAGACAGGTGTTTTAGCTACTGACAGTATGATTTTCACAACAACCGATGGAGGTAGAAGTTGGGTAAATAGCATCCAGTCACCAGCAGAGCAAACTCTTATTACTAGTTTTCATTTTTTAGATCATACGCAAGGTTGGATAGGACTTCTATCCTTACCTAAAGAAGTGTATGATGGTGATACTGTATTTGCTTCACGATTATATCGAACAATAGATGGCGGTAGATCGTGGCAAATGAAAAAAGAGATATTTAATAAAAAATTTTCATTTTGGCTCACAAGCATTGCCTGTCAAGATGAAAACAGATGTTGGATAAGCTATGGTTTAGGAGATAGAAGCGCATATCCACCAAAGATGGGAGGAATTTATTATACAGCAGATGGCGGAAATAATTGGGATTCTGTTGAAGTGGATGGTTCTGTTGAGAAAATTCAATTTTTCAGTGATTCTGTTGGCTACATTTTTGGGGGCAACGCATTGCTGATGAAGACCACTAATGCAGGAAAGACATGGGAACGAGAATATGTATGGCCACCACAAGCAAGCGATAGCAGTGTGGTGTTTCGGGGTGGAGTATTAACACCAAGCGCCCGAACAATGATTGTATATGGACACGGTGTACTGGTTCGTGGCGAGTTTGCTACGCCAGTAACCTCAGTACCAAACGAACGTGAGCACAATGGGGGGAATAGTATGGAAGTGCGAATAGTGCCAACAATTTCCACAAACGATCGGCGGCGGGTGGAAGTGCCGGGGAATATCGTCATTCGGAGCATAATTCTTCGTGATATCCTTGGCCGAATGGTACGAGCAATCCCTGTAGAGAATGTGGGGTGGTCAGAAGAATATCAAACAGTGGAGTTGAGCGTGGCGGATGTTGCTGCGGGGGTGTACGAGGTCGTCGTCAGCGGCGATAACACTCAGAGTGTTGGGAGGTTGGTAGTGGTTAAATAGAAGCCGTGGCCTGTCTGAATGAGAGTACGAGCCAGTGTCGTTATTGCTGAGAATGAGACCGTTGTACACCATGCGAATACTTCCAATCTGCTGGCATATCATTGCAGTAGCAGCACAGTATGAAGTATTGTGGTTGCTGTGCAGAGGTGTGCTACTGGCTCAGTTGCCTGTGCCTGTTCTGTCGTCTGCTGTGATCCTGCCATCAGGCACCAACCTCAACTGCTCAATCGTCCAATCCTCCTCATGGAACACCACACAGGGGGATGAACTTCTGCTGTCGGCGCGGTTTGCAACCCGCAGCAAGTACCAGTGGGTTGTTCAGCCGTTTCAACTTCGCGGCAACCTCACCATCACCCTCGGCGGCAGCTACCGCGATGACTCCATCCCACAAAACGCTTTCCGCCTTGCCGAGAACGAAGCCTTTGCCGAAGGAGTGCTAACCCTCCCACTCGGCTGGCGGGTTGATCCGTATTTCAGTGCCAACGCCCGCACACCAATCACAGAATCCTTTGCGGTTGCCGGGCCGCTGCGAACCCGCACCGCCAAACTCTGGGACCCGGTGACTTCGCAACAAGCACTTGGCTGCACCTACTTTCTTGGAGATCACACTGCCGGATGGAGTACCCGATTGGGTTTGACGCTGCAACAGATCCGCGCCCGCCACCACACCCAACAAACCAACGACGCACGAACGCCGGAAGTGGAAGCGTACCGGGCGCAATCGGGGGTGGAGTGGGTGAACGAGATGAACGCACAGTTGGATTCTTCGATCAGCTACACGGGGCGGTTTGGGATGTTGGGAACGTTCGATGAATTGGGTGTGTGGACGGTGCGTTCGGAGAACGAGCTACGGATGAAAGTGTGGAAGTCGTTGGGAATCACGTGGAATTTCACGGTGGTGCATGACGTAAAGCAGTCGCTACGAACGCAGATTCGCCAATCGCTGATGGTGGGAATTGTGCAGGATATTTGAGAAGCCACCGGAATGTCGAATGCCAAATGTCGAATGCCGAATTGAAGAGTGAGGAATGGGAAGCTGGGAATACTGGAACCTCTTCCGAACGTCGGCCTCCGCTCATGCTGAAGCCCCGTCGAAGTATGAAGCGGAGCCACCGAACCGAGCCGCCTTTGCTGCCAGCCCTCACCCCCCGCCCTCTCCCAAGCGTGTGAAAGTTCTGGTTGCCTCACATTTGGTGGGTGGGAGAGGGAGCCAAAGCCGAGAAGGAACGGAAGAGGGGGGTTGTGAGGTGGCTCGCAAGCTCCGCGCTGAAGCACAATGCAAAACAGAAGCCACCAGCGATCTACTGACCACTGACTACTGACCACTGACTATGAAGAAATTGATGCTGGCGGTTGCTTATCCTCCTTCCGCTTTTGCAGAACTTTCCGCACCACCACAAACAGGACGATAGCCGCCAGCAGTATCGTCACCACAATGCCGTAGCGACGTAGGATTTCCTCACCATACTGCCAGTTGCTTCCCAGAAATGATCCCAGCCAAATCACCCCAACGTTCCATGCCAGTGCCGAGATTGCGCAAAGGATTGTGGTGCGCAGCGGTTGCAGCTGTGCAATCCCAGCAAAGAAGCTAATCACCGCTCGTGTCCCCGCCAGAAAACGGTTGGCGATAATCACCCAGTAGCCATACTTGGCAAACCACGTCTCCACTTTTTTCAGCGACTCGGGGGTGAGGAACGGAAGTTTCCCCCACTCCATCAGCCGGCGGCCATAGGTTCGCCCCAAGTAGAATGCGGCGATAAACCCCATCACGCTTCCTGCGGTTGCCACGGCGACCGCAGGAAGAAAATCAATGGTTCCGAAGCCGATCAGCGTGGCGATAAACAGCATCAGCAGATCGCTGGGTGAGGGGGGGAAGACGTTCTCGATGAAGCAGACAAGCCAAAGCGCGGCATAGACCCCAATCGGGGGAAGCCCTTGTAGCGAGTGGAGAATTGCTTCAATATCAATCATGGTGCTGCCGGATGCCGGTGAAAAAATTCGGTGGAAGGTTGATGGAAGGTTGATGGTTCCCCGCTGCTTCGCTGGCCAACGCCCGCAAGTTACAGATGCCGCAAAACAAAACGCCCGGCTGTGCGCTTGTTTGCGCAAAACCGGGCGTTGCATTGCTATCCAAAATTGCCAGCGGGAAAAGGATGGGAATTACTTCCCAGTCTTCTGCTTCAGTTCGGCCATCATTGCACGGTAGCCTTTTTTGTCAAGGGTCTTCAGTGCTTTGGCGGTGGCCTTCACCGTTATCCATTTTTTCTCATCGTCCAGCCAAATCCGCTTGGTTTGCAGGTTCGGCATAAAACGGCGGTTGCTCACGTTGTGCGCGTGCGAGATGCTTTTGCCGTAGCTTGGCCCCAGGCCAGTTAGTTCACAGCGACGTGCCATTGCTGGTGTCTCCTTTTCAGGTTCGTTGAATGTATGTTGTTGCTCTATCAGCCGTTGGAAATATTCCGATGAAGGGGGTACTCCAAAGAAATGAGCCACAAACATAGGGCTGGCAAGGGTCGCCGCAAAGTAAAAAGTCTTACAAACCAAGCCTTCGGTGCTATTTCTTCCCAACATGAAAACCTCTTTGCTTGATGCCGCTGCCGAAGCAACCGCAATCGCCGAAGCTGCGCGGCTGCTTCGTGCTGGCCAAGTGGTTGCCTTCCCAACCGAAACGGTGTATGGCCTGGGGGCCGATGCCTTCAGCCCGGATGCCGTGGCCCAGGTGTTTCTTGCCAAAGGCCGCCCTTCCGATAACCCGTTGATTGTGCATCTGGCCACGCCAGCCGAGTTCGAACGCTGTGCATTCCTTTCCCCTCGCGCCGAACGGTTGATTGAGAAACTCATGCCTGGCCCGCTAACGCTGGTTCTTCCCACCCGGCCCGAAATCCCCGCCATTGTTCGCGCTGGGTTGCCAACGGTGGCCGTGCGGATGCCGGATCATCCGGTGGCCAACCAGTTGCTGCGGGAATCGGGGCCGCTGGTGGCTCCGTCGGCCAACACTTCGGGCCGGCCCAGCCCCACAACCGCACGGCACGTTTTGGATGATCTTTCTGGACGGATTGCAGCGGTGTTGGACGGCGGTCCCTGCCGTCTTGGAATTGAGTCCACGGTGATTGACCTGAGTGGTGATGTTCCGGTGCTGCTGCGCGCCGGGGCGATTTCCCCCGAAGCCGTTGCCGAGTTGCTGGGGGAACGGGTGGTGAAGTCATCCGCCCATGCCGAAACGCCCCGCTCGCCCGGGATGAAATACCGGCACTACGCCCCCAACATCCCGATCCAGTTGGTGGTTGGCCAGGTCCCGCTGCTTGTGGCCGACGGCACACGCCGGTTGCTGCTCACTACCGCCAGCCCTGGTCGCTCAAGCAAAGAACTGCGTGTGGAGCCGTTGATGGAATCAACATTCTACCAACTGCTCCGCCAAGCTGAAGAGGAAGCGATTGATGAAATCATCATTCACCTCACCAGCGTCTCGGCAATCTCGGCTGGCCTGCTGGATCGGGTGATGAAGGCAGCGGGGGAGAATGGGCAGTAGTCAGTAGTCAGTTGCAAGAGCCAAGTTGGCATTCTTCATTTGGCATTCGACATTCGGCATTTGGGATTCGGCATTTGGGATTCGGCATTTCCCTCACTGATGGATTGTCGTCCGTGGTTAGTGGTCAGTTGCAAGAGCCAAGTTGGCATTTTTCATTTGGCATTCGACATTCGACATTCGGCATTCCAACATTCCAACGGTTGTATCTTTGCCACCCTTCATGTTCTCTCTTAACAACAACGCCATGAACTCTTTTGCTGCCCATCATGCTGTCGCTTCTGTTTGCCGGATTGCCTTGCCAGTTGCTGTTTTGGCATTGGCGGCTTGGCTTCCGGTGTTGGGGCAACCACGCACCGAACGGAAGCAGTTCGATGACCTGTACACCGATGTCACCCGCGCTGGCGGAAGCGATTCGGCGCGGCTGCATCGCTTGTTCGAAACCGACTGGACCCGGACGATGTTCAACTTCCCCGAATGGGCCACCGATGTCGGCTTCCCCGGGATGGATGACCGCTGGACCGATAACTCCATTGGCGCAATCGAGCAGCGCAAACGGGAAGTCGAGCTTCCGTTGCGGGCGTTGGAAGCGATCAACCGCAACGCACTGAACCCGCAAGATCAACTCAGCTACGACCTCTTCCGCTACAACCTTCTGAGCGAGCAGCAAGGGAATGCTTTCCCCGGCGAACTGATGCCGATTACCCAACTGAGCGGTATCCACCAGGAAGCACCGCAGATGCTATCCGATATGCCAACCGGCCAGCCGTATCAAGTGGAGGCGATTCTTGCACGGCTGAAAGCTCTTCCGGTAGCCGTTGACCAAGCCATTGAGTTGATGAAGATTGGGCTGGAAAAGGGGATCACCCCGCCAAAAATCACCCTGCGCGACATCCCCGAACAGGTCAGCAATCTGATCCCCGATAACCCATTGCAAAGCCCGCTGCTGGAAGCCTTTGTCACGCTGCCGCCAACAATCCCAGCCGACCAAGCCGCAGCGTTCCGGAAGCAGGCGGCAACCATCTACCAAGATGATGTTGTGCCAGCATTCCGCAGGCTGTGGGATTTTTTGACGAACAAGTATATCCCCAACGCCCGAACCACAATCGGCATGAACAGCTTGCCGAACGGGGCCGCATGGTACGCCCTCCGTGCGCGCCAGGAAACCACCACCACCATGACCCCCCAGCAGATCCACGAGCTTGGATTGCGCGAGGTGAAACGAATCCGTAGCGAGATGGAGAAGCTGATAAGTGAAGTGAAGTTCAGTGGTGGGTTCCAGGAATTTATCCGCTTTTTGCGAAGCGACCCGCGATTTTTTTACACCGATTCCGCCGCCCTTCTGCAAGGCTACCGCGACATTGCCAAGCGGGCCGATCCCGAGCTAATTCGGTTGTTTGGGCGGCTTCCCCGATTGCCCTACGGGGTGACGGCGATTCCTTCCTACGCCGCCAAATCGCAAACCACCGCCTACTACAATCCAGGGTCCTTGAAGGCAGGCCGCCCGGGCTATTTCTACGCCAACACCTACAACCTTGCCGCCCGCCTCAAATGGGAAATGGAGGCTCTGACGTTGCACGAAGCCGTCCCCGGCCACCACTTGCAGATTGCGATTGCGCAGGAGTTGGAAGGATTGCCGGAGTTCCGCCGCGAAGGGCAGTACACCGCCTACGTGGAAGGGTGGGGGCTGTATGCCGAAAGCTTGGGCTACGAAATGGGTTTCTACCAAGACCCCTACTCACGGTTCGGGCAGTTGATGTACGAGATGTGGCGGGCAATCCGGTTAGTGGTGGATACTGGTATCCACTCCATGGGCTGGACACGTGAGCAGGCGATAGCCTATTTTATGGAGAACAGCGGCAAATCTGAGCATGATATCACCGTCGAAGTGGATCGCTACATCGTTTGGCCTGGCCAAGCGTTGACCTACAAAGTTGGCCAGCTGAAAATCGCTGAACTGCGTGCCAATGCCCAGCGTGAGCTTGGCCCACAGTTCAACATCCGCGCTTTCCACGATTACCTGCTGGGGGCCGGCGCGCTCCCGCTGGACCTTCTGGAAACGCGGATGCAGCAGTGGGTTGCTTCAGCAAAAACCGGAAGGGGAACCACCGATGCCGTGCAATCTGCGCCGGTGCAGCTTACCCCGATGCCGATGGATAGATAAGAGGGAAGCAGGGCCACACCCTTCGGTGCTGATCCCTCTCTTTCTCTCCCAGCGAACGAATAGAGTGTGGAAGCAGAAGCACCACCGGTTTGGGAGTGCGCGGGAGGTGAGGGGGAAGTCAGCGAACCAATAAACTCAACAAACAACTCCAGTTAGTGAAACCTTGTTCCCGATACCGCTTGTTTGCAACTGCCGCGCTGCTTGTCGCGCTGCAATCGCAAGCCTTGCCGCAAGGGGGGGGGACACAGCAGGCAACACTTGATCCTTCGGCCAAGTTCTTTCAGTCGTTCGGGTTGTTTGGTGCTATTGGGCCAGCGTGGCACAACGGGCGATTGGCAATCCCCGATTACGCCGACTGCGCCCAGTTCAGCAGCGGCAACGGTGCGGTGATTGCCGCTGGCGGATTGATAGAGTTCCAGCCTGCCGAGTGGTCGCCATTGCTTCAGTTGCGAATTGGCGTTTCCCCTTTTTCAGGGACTTTCACGCACACCTTCGATGCCGGCCCAATCCGCGCCGCCGATGGCCAACTGACCCGCGCAATTATTGATAACGTTCTGGAGGCTACCCGCCTGGATGGAGTGATGGATCTCTCCATCGTTTCCCCGCTGGTTGGCCGGTTGCGTGGCCGCGCCGGGCTGGGATTGCAAGTTGCGCTCAGCCAAGAATACCGCTACAGCCAACGTGCCGTAACTCCGCCAAATCTGCTTCTGGCCGGGCGGCGCCAGCAACCAATTCAGCAGGGGGAGATATTCTCGGCATCGGGGTTTACCGCACGGTTGTCGGGCGGGGTTGGATACGGGTTCCCGATTGGAGAGAACTCATGGCTGGAGCCGGAACTCTCCATCAGCTACTCACTCACCTCGTTGGCGCAGGGGAACGATTGGCGCAGCGTTCAGTTTGTTGTTGGCGGCGCGCTCCGTTTTGGGTTCCCTGCCAACGCGCCACCGCCGCCGCCCGACACGCCCAGGGTTCCACCGCCACCACCACCGCCGCCGCCGCCAGCGTTGGCCGCAGCAATCCGCACCAACCCGGATACTGTTCGGGTAAGGATCGAGGAGCAAGACTCCATCGAAACATTGCCGTTGCTGAATCAGATTTTTTTTACCGAAGGAAGCAGCCAAATTCCGGAGCGATACCGCCAGTTGGAGCCGCAGGAGGTGGAAGGTTTTGGGAACACACAGTTAGTTGGCTCGGCACTGGACGTGTACTATCAATTGCTGAATATCATCGGCATGAGGATGCGGCGCGCCCCCGATGCAATCCTAACAATCACCGGCCACCGCAGCGGGGGGGAAACCCAGCCACGGCTTGGGCGGCAGCGTGCCGAAAGTGTGAAGCAATATCTGGTGGAAGTCTGGCGGGTTCCATCGCGGCGGATCCAAGTGGTTGGCGGTGGGATGCCCGCCAACCCCGCAAGCGAAGCAATGCCGGAAGGGGCCGAAGAAAATGCCCGCGTGGAGATTGCCAGCAGCGACCTGAATATCATCGGTCCGGTAATCCGGCGGCATATCCAACGCACGGCCACGCCGCCATCAATCACCTTCTATCCCAGCGTGGTGGCCGAAGGGGGATTGGCCCAATGGAGCCTTGACGTGCTGGAGCAATCAAGCCATTGGAAATCCTTTGCTGGCGGCCAGCAGCAACTGCCCGACTCTATCGTCTGGGAGTGGCGCAACGACCGTGGTGAGCTTCCATCGCTGCCAATGCAACTTCAGTACGCGCTTCGTGTTACCGACAGCACCGGGGCCAACGCCGCAACCCCGTTGCGCCAGATTGACGTTACCTACAACGCCCTGCGCGACACCCCGCAGGATGACACGGCCATTGAAAACTACTCACTCCTGCTGTTCAACTTCGATAGCCCAACAATCAGCCGCAGCGACATGGCGTTGCTGAAAGCGATTATTGCCCAAACTCAGGATAGGGCAATCGTTCGGCTGGTTGGCTACACCGATTCGTTGGGTGAGGACAACCACAACCGCCAGCTTGCAATCCAGCGGGCCAACGAGGTCGCCAAAATCTTCCGCTCGCTTGCTCCACAAGGGATAAGCGTGATGGTTGACGAATCGGCCTGCGGCGAGCGGGAACGCTTCCCCTACAACACCCCCGAAGGCCGCTCGCACTGCCGAACGGTGATGATCGAAATCCGAACCCCAACCAACAAGAACGACTCATGACCCTTCCGAACCATCTTCGCCATGTTCTTGCATGGAGGCTGTTGCTTCTGTGCGTGGTGACGTATGGTTCCCTGGCCCAGGGGGGGGGGCAGAAACCGGAGCGCGGCGGTGCGGCGCACATTGACGGAGCGCAAGCCACGATTTCCATGCCGTTTGTTGCCAACCGTGGGCAGTGGGATGCTGCGGTGCGGTTCTTGCTGGATCGCCCGGGCCAACGGGTCTGGTTTGCCAACCGCGAAGTGGTGTATGATTTGGCCAACCAGCAGGGCAATCGCCACATCCTTCGCCAGCGGTTTGTTGGCGCGGCCAGCGTTGCTTCCGGCAAAAAGAAGCTCCCCAGCAGCTGGAATTTTTTCACCGAAGCAACGCCACACACCGGCATCCCTGCCTTTGCCGAACTCCACTACTCCGCCATTGCCCCCGGGATCACCGGACGGTTCTATCAGACCCAGCAAGGTGAGTTGAAATATGATCTGATCGCCGCCCCCGGATCAGCACCAAAAAACCTCCGCTATCTGTACGAAGGTGCCGACTCACTCAGCATTGCCGCCGATGGCACGCTGGTGGTGGAAACCTCCGTTGGCCAACTGCGCGAAGCCCCTCCGGTGTGTTGGCAAGTGGAACCGAACGGTGCGCGCCGATATGTTGCAGCAAGGTTCATTTTGGAAGGGGAGATGGTCGGGTTTCAGTTTGGCGAGTACGACCATAGGATGAAGTTCATCATTGATCCATCGGTGAAGTTTAGCAGCTACATCGGCGGCGCTGGGGCCGAGCAAGGGCGGGGCGTTGCGGTGGATACGTTCGGGAATATCGTGGTGGTGGGAAGCACACGCTCGCAAGATTTCCCCACCACTGCCGGGGCAATCCGCCGAACCATCAGCGACCCGGTGACGCTGGCCCAGGATATTTTTGTTGCCAAGCTGGACCCTACCGGGAGCACCTTGATTTACGGAACCTACATCGGCGGGCGTGGCGACGACGAACCCACCACCGTTCGGCTGACACGCCGTGGCGATGTTGTGGTGGGGGGCGTTACCACCTCGGATAATTTCTTCACCCCGGGCGCGCTGCAAACCGTGCGTGCCGGCGGTCCCGATGGCTTCATCCTCTCGCTTGCACCACGCGGCAATGTTCTCAATTTCATCACCTACGTGGGGGGGAAGTTGCGCGATCGAATCGAGGATATCCGGCTGGATGCGGCTGGCAATATCCATTTTGCTGGCTGGACTTCTTCCGACGATTTCCCCGTGACGTTTGGCAGTCTATCCACCACGCAGCAGGGGGGGGAAGATGTGGTTGTGGGGAAGATGAGCGCGAACGGTTCATCGCTGATGTACAGCAGCTACGTGGGGGGAATCGGCGATGAGCGTGCTGCCGGAATTGTGGCGGAGCCTGGCGGAGCCGTTTGGGTTACTGGCTGGACTGCTTCTGGCGACTTCCCAACATCGCCCAATGCCGTTGCCCAAGCCCTGGCCGGCGGCCACGATGCGTTCCTGGTGCGGATTGATTTTACCGGAACCAAACTGCTGTACGGAACCTTCGTTGGTGGAAGCGCGCAAGACCACGCAACGGCGATTGCCCTTGATAGCCTGTTTACTCCGTACATCGTAGGGGTGACGGTCTCCGGCGATTTCCCAACAACAATTCCAACCCCTTCCGGCGCGTGGTTTGTTACCCGGTTGGATACGCTGACGGGGAAAATTGCCTGGAGCCGCTACCTGGGCCCGAACGACGCGGGCGTTCCGGCAACAATCCAAGTGGATGCCGGGCGGAATGTCTTCCTTGCCGGAACCACCGATAACCTTCCGGCAAACCCTTTCCCAGTCTCGGCGGACGCGCCAACGCAGCGGTCGCGCGGGGGGATGGAGATTGCCCTGGTGCAGCTTAGTCCTGATGGAAGCACAATCCGCCACGCTGTTGTTACTGGTGGGTCGGGGGATGATTTCCCCGCACACGTTAGCCACCTGAACCGCCAGGGCGATTTGCTGATAAGCGGAACCACGCAATCGGCAAACTTCCCCGTTACCCGCTTTGCGTTGGATCGCACGTTGAACGATGGCGCAAGCCCAGCAACCGATGCGTTCCTGCTTCGCTACGGGTTTGAACGCCGTCCGCATGCCATTGCGCAGTTCCCCCGCTGGCTGGATACGCTCCGCTGCGAAACCGTGCGGCTGGACACGTTCCACATCTACAACGCCGGTGAATCTGATCTGGTGCTTGACCGGAACATCTTCAAAATCAGCAGCGAACCGAACCCAACGTTCTCGGTGGTGCGGATCGGAAACTTCCCGCCATCGGGGGTGGTTCGCAATCCCCCCGATACCATCAGGCCGAAGGATTCGCTTCGGTACATCGTGCAGTTCCAATCGGCCTCGCAGCAGAACACGTTTAACGACACTCTGCTGGTCTTCACCAACGATTCGGTGCAGGGGAATCCGCTGCGGATTCCGTTCACCGCCGTTCGCTCGGCACCGGGGGTAACGGCTCTGCCGTCTGCGATTGCTTTCCGCACCGTGCTCCCCTGCCGTGCTGGTGGGATTGATACAGCCCTCACGATTGCCAACAGCGGCAGCGGTGGCTTGCGAATCACCGCGATTGACCTTCTTGCTGGAACCCATTTCACACTGCTGAACAAGCCAACGTTCCCCAAGCCGTTGAAAGAGCTGGAGCAGTTGCTGCCAGCTTTACGAGTGCGATTCAACCCCACAGCCAGCGGCGTTTTCCGCGACACGTTGGTGATCCGGTTGGCCGAATGCGGTGGCGTGCTGCGGGTTCCGATCGAGGGGGTTGCCGATACCGTGCAGCTGCGCCCGATTCCGGCGGCGCTCTCCTTCCCAACTATCAGTTTTTGCGGAAGCCAGTCCGATACAACCCTCACTCTGTTCAACGATGGGACTGCCCCCATCTCTATTGCTTCGGCATCGGCATTGGCTGAGTTCCAACTGCTGAACCCTCCGCCATTCGTGATCCCTCCTGGTGGAAATTTTACTCTCCGTCTCCGATTCCGCCCCGGCCCGGGGATCAACGATGTAACCGAAATACTGCAACTGCGTGGCGGCCCTTGTGCTGTTTCGGCAACGGTTGAGCTTCGGGGGAAACGGCTTGGGCGTGGCGGGTTGCGTCCCCCTGCCGATACGATTCGGATCCCAACGTTCGCCGCGTGTGCTGGCGATACGATCCTGCGCGACACCACAATTCTGCTGGAAAGCCTTGCTGCGGGGGGGCTGATTGCTGCAACGCCCACGCTGAACAACCCGCAATTCAGTGTGGTTGATCCGGCAAACTTTCCGGTTTCCGTTCCATCGGGGGGGAATCTTCCGTTGCTGATTCGCTACCGCTCGGTTGCTTCCGGCAGCGATGCGCTGAACCTCTTGATCCCGTTCGATGCCGATGGCTGTGCCGACACGCTTCGCTTGGTGGTGCTTGCCCAGCGTGTGGATCTGCAGCTGACCGCTGCCCCGGCCCAAGTGGATGTGGGATCGTTGCTGCAATGCACGTCCTTCACCGACACCACAATCACCCTTACCAACAATTCCGTTGGGGTGGTGCGGGTGGATTCGCTGGCGGCGACGCTGGGGCTGGCGCATCTGCGGCCCCAGCTTCCATTTGATATTCCAGCCGGGGGGGCGCGGCAAGTCACGATTCGGTTTACGCCGCAGAAAGCGGGGTTGAACGTTGATAGCATCCGCTACGTTGTGGACGGATGCAGCACGCCGATTGTGGTGGAAGTCCGTGGCGTAAAAACGGGGTTCATCTTGTCGTTCGCGCAAAGCAGCGTCGCGCTTCCGCCGATGCTTCGTTGCGCAATCCCCGGCACCTTCACGCTGGCCGCAATCGTGCGGAACCGTGGCAACAGCCCAACGCCAGCGCGTGTCGTCTCGGTTGTTCGGGTCTCTGGCGATTCGGGGTTTGTGGCGGATCCGGCAAGCATCGGCGCGGCGGTTGCTTCCGGCGACTCCATCACGCTACCGATTCAGTTCACCCCCACTGCCGTTGGCGATGCCGCCGCACGGTTTGCAGTGGTGCTGGAACCCTGCAACGACACGCTTCTACTGGATGTGTCGGCGCTGGTGATCCCACCAACGATTGCTGCGTCGGGGGGGGATTTTGGCGCGGTGCCGGTTCGCACCGCCGCACGCACCACGCTTACGCTAACCAACACTACGCAACTTCCGCTGCAACTCGATTCGTTGGGGGGGCTTCCGGTTGCCTTCCGGGTGGTGTCGTCCCAGCCACCGCTGCCGCAACTGTTGCAGCCGGGGGATTCGGTGGTGATGGAGTTGGAGTTTGCCCCCACCGCGCCGGGAAGCTACCAAATCACACCGCTGGCAATGTTCAGCATCCCTTGCCGCGACTCCATTCCGGTGGGGCTGGTGGGGATTGGGGTGGAATCGGGGATGGATGTTCAGTTCTGCATTGCTGGCCGCACGAGGGCGATTGCGGGGGATACGATTGAGGTAGCGATGCAGGCCACGCAAGCCCTCCAGTTCCCTTCCCCCGCCGACCTTGAATGGCAGGTGCGCTACCCCGTAGCGATGCTTCAGTTTCTTGAGGTGATGCCATCCGGCGTGCAAGCAACCCCCGATGGAAATGGCCGCTTGACACTGAGGTTGCAAGGGGGGAGCGCAATCTCTACTCAGCCTGCGCGCCTCCGATTTTTAGCACTCACCGGCGGCAATGGTGATGCAGTGGTGAAGCTGGATTCGGCGGGGAGCAACGCCACGTTCTTGCTCCCAACGGTGTGCGCCGATTCAGCATTGATCCAGATTGGAAGCCGTTGCGTGCTGACCAGCATTGGGCTGGGCAAATACCGGAATGATTTGCAAGACCCCACGCCCAACCCCGCCAACGGGACGGTGACGATAGCCTTCCAGCAGCTTGAGGATGCCCGTACCACAATCAGTCTGTTCGATGCCAATGGCCGCCAGCTGCTGCGGCCACTGGATGAAGAGCTTCGTGGCGGCAGCTACAGCCTTCTGCTCGATCTCTCCGATCTTCCCGATGGAACCTACTTCTACACGCTGACCGCAGGCCAGTACCAAGCAACAAAGCGGATGGTGGTGAGGAAGTAGTGGCGCTCACCTCAACCACGTTTCCATTTTATCCCGCATCCAATCACCGGTTTCTGGACCCCCGCAACTGGGCGGCCTTCAAGCACTGCATCCAGCGCGTTCCGCAGATCGTGGCCGGTGACGGGGATATCGGTGCGTGGGCGGGAATCATCCATTTGGCCGTGGTAGGCCAGCGTTAGGTTGGCATCAAAAACAAAAAACTCCGGGGTGCAGGCGGCTCCGTAAGCGCGTGCAACCTGCTGGGTTTCGTCAAACAGATAGGGGAACGGGTAGCCAATTTCGGCAGCAATCCGCTTCATGTTGTCGGGGGAGTCATCGGGGTAATTTTGGATATCGTTGGAGTTGATTGCGAAAAATGCAGCCCCGCGCCCGATATACTCCGCGGCCAGCGTGGCAATCTGGTGCTGGATGTGAACAACGTAGGGGCAATGATTGCAGAGAAACATCACCACAGTTGCAGCTGCCGGGCGGCCCGACCGCAGCGACATTACTTCCCCCGAAACGGTATCGGGAAGGGTGAAATCAGGGGCAGCGGTTCCAATCGGCATGATGGTTGATTGAGTTGGCATAGGTTGATGTTGATAGTTCTTTCGGCGAGTAGTGGTTGGCTGATGCCAGCATTGTCGGCTCTCTCTCTCTCTCTCTTCTCCCTACCTCTGTGCCCTCTGTGTCTCTGTGGTTCATTCAAGAGAGGGAAACCACAGAGGCACAGAAAACACAGAGGGGAAGAAAGAGAGGGGAACCGCTCTCTTTCTCAGCGAACCCGATGATGATCTTTTTTCAACGATGGAGTTCTATCGGCTTATTTCAGGATGATTTTTTCGGGATGCACTGCCCCGGCAACCCGTAGCAGCAACACGTAATTTCCTGGCGGCTGGTTGGCCACCCCAAACTCATGCACCCCCATTCCCAGTTCCCCCGAATGCAGCGTGGCAACACGTTCCCCCACAATGTTGAATAACCCAAGATCAACCGCACATTCTTTGTCAAGCTCCACCCGAATGGTGGTTTGGCCAGCGGGAGAGGTAAGCACGCTTACTTGGCTGGCGCGATTGGCTGGCTCGGTAATTCCCGACGGCAAGGGGGGCGGTGCGGGGGGGATAAATCCCTGGGCGCGAATTGCGCCGCGACCGTAGGTGCCAGCAAGCAGAGTGCGGGTTTTCTGGTCGAACGAAAAATCCCAGACTTCCACATTGGGGAAGTTCGGCATGGCGTACCAGTGCAGGCCGTTATCGCGGGTGAAAAATAGACCGAAGGAGGTTCCGGCGTACAGCGTCCCTGCGCTGTCGGGATCGGCCAGCAGGCGGTTGACTCCACCACGTGGCAGCCCTTCGGAACGGACAGTCCAGGTTGCGCCGCTGTTGGTGGTTAGCATCACCCCTTTGTTTTGCCAGCCGCCATCGCCGCCAACCCAAACGGTGGCGGGGTTTTCCGGCAGTGCCACAATGCCCCGTATCCGCCCGATTGCCCCAAACGATGGAGTGATATCAACCGTGGCTGCGCTATCTTTCCCTTCGGCCACGCGGTACAGTTTTCCAGCGTTTGTTCCAAGATAGACCTTCGGTTGGCTCTCCTTCGTCACCTCAATCGTGGTGATAACGTCATACTGGTTGGCGGCAAATTCGCGGCTTGCCACGGCGCGCCAATTCTCGGCACGGTCATCGGTGCGGTACAGTTTGTTCGAGCCGATGTAGAGGGTTTTGGGATCGTTCGGCGAGATAGTGATTGCTTGGCCGTACCAGTCGGCGCGGTCGGGGTCGGTGAAGCCGGTATAGAAACCATCGTTGCTGGTGTCGGTTGGCAGCCCGTTCATTTTTTTTGCGGACCACCAGTTAAATCCGTCGTCGGCGCGGTGCAGGTTGTGGTACACATATTCGTGGTAGAAATAGCCGGGCTGCTCGTAGTCGTAAATTGTGCAGAAGCCATCGCCTCCAACAATTTTCCACTTGTACTCGTTGCCGCTGAACTTATCGTAGCCGTTGTCTTGGCAGCCAACAATCACCGTGTCGGTTCGGTCGGGGTGGATTGCGCAGTTGTAGATCTGCAGCGTCACCAAGTCGTTATCCAGCATCGTCCAGCGAAGGCGGTTGTCGCTGTATTCGGAGGTTCGATAGATGCCACCATCGTTTCCAGCAATGAAGGTCCCTTCAAGGTGTGGCGGGAACAAAAAAGCGTGCTGATCTACGTGAAGATCATCGTTGACGGTATCCCCACCTTGCCAGGTCAGCCCGCCATTGGTAGTGCGGTAGAGTGAGGTTCCCCCGGCAATCAGAATATCGGGGTTTATCGGGGAAATCTCGAACACATCGTAGCCACGGTGGTAGCCGTCGCGGTAGGGCTGTCCGGGGAGCGTGTCCCACGTGGCCCCTGCGTTCAGCGATGTATAGAACGTCCCTTTTCCGCCGTTGGTGCAGCAGTAGGCAACCGTGGGGTCCGATGGCGCAATCCGCACATTCACCCGCTCCCAATATCCAACCGAACGCTCCAGCACCGCTTCCCAGTTCTCGCCGCCATCGGTTGTGCGGTAGATTCTTCCTTTCCCCTCCAAATTGTTGTAGCCGTACAGGATGTTGTTGGGGTTTGATTGGTCAATGCTTAGGCTGGTTGCGCGCCCGCCTTTGCGCACCACCGTCCATGTAGCCCCGGCATCGGACGATTTGGCCACCCCACCTTCGGCGGCAAGCCAAACGGTTGTTGGGGTGATTGGATCGAACTTGAGGTCGTACACAAAACTGATGTCGGGGATGGTGATAACGCTCCAACTGGTTCCGGCATCGTTGGTGCGGTAGAGCATCCCCTCGTGGGTTCCGGCAAGCAGCAATGCGTCGTCGTGAGGAGACATTGCCAGCGTGGACATCCGAAGCGACGGAAGGGTGTCGGTAAGCGGAACCCAGGTTTGGCCGGAGTTGCTGGAACGCCAGACACCGCCCCCATCGGCGGCACTGTACCACAGCGCGGTATCCTTGCGGGCAACCGCCAATCCCTTCATCCTGCCAGCTTGGTTTCGCGGGCCGATGAACTCCCATGCGGGCGCGGCGGCAAGGGTTGCGCCCGGTTTTTGCCTCATCCGTGCGCGTGCGGTTTGCCATGCTGCATGGATTGTTGCACCGTTCATCCCCGCCTCGCGTAGCCGCTCCTGATATTCTCGCGCAGCTTTTTGCCCACCTTCGTACTCTTCCAAATCGTATGTTGGGCCGGCCATTTCTTGGGCGCGTAGCGGCAGCGCGGCGGCGGCCAGCACCAGTAGTGTGTAGAACGTGAGTTTCATGAAAGAGAGTTCGGTGACGTAGCTATCGGTTGTTGAATAGGGGGGCGAAGTTAGGGAAAGGAAGGGGAACACCGAGCGTTTGCAGGCGTGTTGGGCTGCCGCCAAGCTTGGCTTGGAACCGAAGAGGAAAACACCCCTGCGCGCCAATTATATGCTTCGCTGGGGGGAACCGAGGAGGCGATGATCTCCATCACCTTTCAGCTATCCTGAGACCAATCACATCTGGTCTGGTGTTTACTCACTTTTCCGAATCACCACCACGGTGATGTCGTCGTGCTGCTCGGCACCGGAAACAAAATCGTGAAGATCATTCAGCAGCTGGCTACGGATGTTGGCTGCGCTTGCCAATGTTTGGCTTGCTTGCCGCAGCGTAGTTTGCAGCCGTTGTTCGCCGAATTGTTCGCCGTTGGTGTTCTCGGCTTCGGTAAATCCGTCGGAGGTTATCAAGGCAACGTCACCCGGGTTCATGGTGAAAAGCACTGGTTGCAGCGAGCTTCCCAACGCAGCACCATGTGCCAGCCCTAACGCCATTCCTGGGGGGCGAAGTTCTTCCACCGTTCCGGTGGCATTGCGGAACAACAGCAAGGGATTATGCCCGGCCCGGAAGAATGTGCAGTTGTCGTCGAAGTCAATGTTTAGCAGTGCGGCGGTGATGAAATTGCGGCGGTGCAATCGCACCCGTAGCGTGTCGTTCAGCCCAACAAACAAGTCGGCAGGATTGCTGACGTGGATGGAGAGTGCTTGGGTCATCCCTTGGAATTTTGCCATCACCAACGCTGCGGGAATTCCCTTGCCAGCGGCATCGGCCACGATAATCCCTTTGCTCCCGTTTGCGAACGAAAGGAAGTCGTAATAATCGCCGCCAATCTCCACCGCCGGAACCATTGTTGCGCCGATGTCGAATCCAAAAATGCGTGCGTCGTCATCGGGAAGAAGGCTTAGCTGCACGCTTCGCGCAGCTTGGAATTCGTTGGTGAGCAACTCTTCTTGATCGGCCAATCCTTCCTGTTTGGCCGAGCGGACGAAGGCGATCACCAACCCGATAGCAACCGCTACAACGCTATTCCCCATAAAAAGCGGTACCACAGCTGCCGCCGACAAACCTGCTGCTAACGGGTCTATCACCACATAGCCAAATTGCTGAATCAGCAGTGCCAACCCGATGCCAACTCCGGACCCCACAAGCCCGCTTGCCAGCCACACCAGCGGGATCACGAACAGCCGCAGCCCCGCAGAAATTGTGGTGCGGAACCGCCCCACATACAGCGTGGCAAGGTGGGCAATCGTGGTGATGGGGATAGAGAAGATGATGACAATCACCGCCACTTTTCGCACAATGGATAACTCAGGAATGGCCCCGCCATTCACCAGGTTCATCAGCAAAAAAAACGCCATGAAGCCGCTGGGAATCAGCAGAAGCAATTTCCAAAGTGGGACATCGCTGGACCGCTCGTCCGAGCGGCGCAACAGCGAGCGGCGGCGGGTTGGTTGTTGGTGTGTCATTCAGAAAGAAGGGGCGCAAGTTCGGGGGAAAGTAGAGGGAAGTTGCAAGGGGTGTGCAACCGCAATGTTCATCACGGGAGGCGAACGGTTGGCTTAGTATCCTCTTGTTCTCAAATTCTGCTCGGCCTGCTGGCGTAACTCTGTTAGCCGACGGGTGATAACGCGCCGCGCCGCCATTTCGGCACGCAGTTGCACAACCGCTGATGCTTGCGGAACAAGCTCTGCCATTCGTGCTTCAAAGATGAGCTGATTATGCTCGTCGCGAACAATAAGGTCGTCTTCAGTGTCGCAGTTTTTTGGCACTTCCACAAACATGGTGTAGCGGATATCAGCTTTTGCTGGGGCGTACGTGCTGGCGTGAAGAACCAGCTGGCGCCCGCCGCTGGTAACTGGCAGCCGAAGGTGTTCGTTGGATGGTTCATACTGGCCATATCGCTCAACCTGTGCACCAATCTGGATCTGTTGCGGGCGATTGAATTCCGCTGCGGTTTTGTTCAATGCTTGTGCAAGTAACTTCATCAACGAATATGCCGCACCATCCACTTCAGCGTGAGTGAATCCCCCTTGTGTGTGAAACAGAGAATAGATCCGCTGGGCCGATTCTTCAATCACTCCCTGCTCAAGCTCTTTCATGCTCTCCTCAACCAGCTGCATCGAATCCAAGGTGCGCTCAAGAATGAACTGTGCGAACGGGGTGGCTTCCCCTTGATCGGCAGCGCGTAAGGCCTGCAGATATGCTGCGCGGTGTTCGGAAAGAATCAGCACCGGAACCCGCGCAGCGCGGTAGGTGAAGACCGAAGCCAACGCCCGGGCAACACGCCCGTTGCCATCGGCAAAGGGGTGGATGCAGACAAACGCATAGTGGGCGTAGGCCGCCTGCAACGCAGGGTGTGCATCTAAAAACTCTGGCGACTCAAGCTGTTGGCAAAGCTGTCTCACCTCGGCAGCGACCATATCCACTGGCGCGTATGAGTGAACCGTATCCGTTGGCGTAATCACATGGTTCGGAAGGCTTTTGTACTGGCCGCCAACAATTGCGTGTTCCTGCCAGCCAACTTCTGTGAGCACTTTGTAGGTCGCTTGTGCGGCTGTCAACTGTGCATGAAGTTCCCGGATCCACGCTGGCACAATCGGTTCTTTTTTGGTGACGAAGTCCAGCAGATAATCATAGACCTCAATCTGTGTTTCGATCATCTGGCGAGCTTCTGCACCTTTCTGGTTCAGCGCATCTTCCCACATCGCCGTTTGCATTGCCACGGTGAAAGTGAACCCACGATCAACATCGTACAAGCCCTCCAGCGCGCCGGTATCAATGGCAGCAGCGCGGCGGACGGAGTGATATGCACGCTGCAATGCTTCTGTGGAGGTACTCTGAAGGCTCTCAAGCCGCGCCATGTAGCGATCCCACCGTGCCGAGCGGATAGGCTCAACTCCCCATTCAGCAAAGCGTGGAATGGGCCTGTAGTTAGCATCTGCTTGGCGTAGATCAATCAATCTATGCTGGGCGTTCTGCTGGTTGTTGGTGGGATCGCTCATTGCTTGGAATCCTTGAATAAAAAGCCGTTAGTACGCTTTTGCGAACACTGCTACTTCCGTGGCTTCGGCTCCCGTCAGGAAACAGCGGCCTGTTCCGCCGGGTTGGGATAGTGGGAAGCAGCGGAGCGTTGCGCCGGTTTCATCTTTCAGCTTCCGCTCGTCGGTTCCGGTTCCGGCCCACCATGCGCGCGCCCATTGGCCGTTGGCGATAACCTGGGCGAATTGCTCACGATCTTCCACATCAACGATGTTGGAATCGCGGAACTGAATTGCGCGTTGCAGCAGCGATTGCTGAATATCAGCCAGCCATTCGGTTGCCACCCGCCCAACGTCATCGGCGGGGATTCCGAACTGCTTTCCTTCCTTTCCCGGGCGGTCGCGGCGGGCAAACACCACGGCTTGTTTCTCCACATCTTTCGGTCCAATCTCAATCCGCAGCGGAACGCCACGCATCTCGTACTCGTTGAATTTCCAACCAGCGGTTTCTTGTTCGCTAAGGTCTGCTTTTGCGCGAACGCCGGCGGCGATCAATGCCTGCTCCACGCGCAGAACCATCTCCTTCACTGCTGCTTTCTCGGTATCATTTTTCCAGATGGGGACGATGATTGCCTGCACTGGTGCAAGCCGTGGCGGAAGCACAAGGCCCTTGTCGTCGCCGTGGGTCATAATCACCCCGCCAACCATGCGGGTGCTTACCCCCCACGAGGTCTGCCACGGGTGTTCCAGCGTTCCATCCTGCGTCAGAAATCGGGTGCCGAAGGCTTTGGAGAAGTTTTGGCCAAGGTTGTGGCTGGTTCCGGCTTGCAACGCTTTTCCATCCCCCATCATCGCCTCGATGGTGTAGGTGCGGGTCGCCCCGGCAAACTTTTCGTTGTCCGATTTTCGCCCCTGGATCACTGGGATTGCTGCCTCGTTGTACACAAAATCAACGTACACATCCAGCATCCGCAGCGTTTCCTCTTCGGCTTCTTCGGGTGTGGCGTGTGCGGTGTGGCCTTCCTGCCACAAGAATTCAGTGGTGCGTAAAAACGGGCGCGGGCGAAGTTCCCACCGAACCACGTTGGCCCACTGGTTAATCAGCAACGGCAGGTCGCGGTATGATTTCACCCACTTCTCAAACATGAAGTTGATGATCGTCTCGCTGGTTGGCCGCACCACCAATGGCTCCTCTAACTCCTTCCCGCCGGCGTGTGTCACCAGGGCAAGCTCGGGGGAAAATCCCTCAACGTGTTCCGCTTCCTTTTGGATGAAGGAGTAGGGGATGAACATGGGGAAGTATGCGTTCTGGTGGCCGGTGGCTTTGAACCTGCGGTCAAGCTGGTCGCGGATATTTTCCCACAATGCGTAGCCGTAGGGCTTGATGACCATGGTTCCTTTCACTGGGCCGTAATCAACAAGCTCTGCGCGTTGAATCACCTCGATGTACCATGCCGCATAATCTTGGCTGCGCGGCGTCACCGCTTCGGACATTCGGAAACTCCAATTAGATGGTTAGTGGATTGGTGGATAGCTGCACCAACAAGAACAACATGGCCGGCTATCTGCGGCCAAATATAACAGGAAGGGAGCGTGGGGGGTTACACAAGACGTTTCCGAGCACCGCCTTACTCCGCCATCATGGCTTGCAGTCGTAGCCGGGCGGCTTCGGTTCGCTTCCCTTGTTGCGATAAGGCATCGTTCAGCAACTCCATCACCTCCTCATCTTCCGGCATCATCATGTGGGCGCGGCGCAGAAGTTCTTCGGCACTGGCGGGGTCATCCTCGCGCAGCAATCCCGAAGCCACGCGGATGGTTGTGGCCCGTAGCAGATGCTCGAAATCTTCGCGTGCGGCCTCGAACAATTCTTCGTACAAGGTTGGGAAGGGGACTTCGCCACGCGCTATCTCCAAGGCTTGCATCGTTGCCGGAAAGGCACGCCGCAGCGCGCCATCGCGCAGGGCACGCGCTGCCTCGCGAAGTAGGCTGTGTGCGGTAAGTAAGTCCACCTGAACAGCGTCAAGATTGAGCGCTGGCGTTTCCCCTTCGGTGCGGATCACCTGCGGCCCCAGCAGGTCACGCAGCCGGAACACCGCGGCGTTC
This sequence comes from Armatimonadota bacterium, assembly GCA_020850315.1. Taxonomy (GTDB): domain Bacteria; phylum Bacteroidota; class Ignavibacteria; order OLB7; family OLB7; genus OLB7. The sequence goes on from JADZEY010000091.1 coordinate 24,574, forward strand.
ATCGTCTTGCGGGCGTGCTCGGGGTCCAGCTCGCCGCCGGCAGCAAGGTGGCGGAACTCGCGCGGTTCCAGCGGTTGCTTCTGTAATTGATCGGCAACCATCAGCCCCAACACCGCCCGCAATCGCCCGCCACGAATCGGTATCACCACCCCATCGGGAAGCACTGCCTCCACGGTCCCAATCATTGTCAGCAAGATTTTTTTGGAACTCTGCTCCCCTTCGGTTGGGTGGCGTTTTGCAGCGATGTGGGCGATTCGGTCACGCCAGCTTTTCATCTCCTTTTTGTTGCAGTAGCCTTCCCCAAAGCGATCCAGAAAGGGGAGCATGAACGCCCACAACTCATGCCGGCTAAGCCACTCCATCACGTTGCTGAATAACACCGTTGCCGCGCCGTGCAATCGTTTCTGCAGAGGTTCCGGCAACTGGCCGATAAGCTGGAACGCCAGCCGCAGAAACAGCAGATCCGTTAGCCGAAGCGACGGTAGCTCGAACTGAGTCAACACCTTAGCCACGTCCGCATTCTGGAGAGATTCTGGATTCCGACGCAGTTCAATCAATCGCGAAATGTCGGCAGGGAGGCTCTCTTTCTGGCGGATGTTCTGTAAAATCTGATCGTACTCTTCGCTGGTTTCGGCGGCCAACGCGGCAACGTCGTCGAACAGCTGTTCGCGGTTCACTGTGCGCCGTGCAATGCAGTCGTGCAGGGCTGCATCGTCGCCAAGCTGGACGTACATCTGCGGCAGCAGCAGCCCAACAAATCGCCGGAATCCCTGGCGAATGGAGTCGGGCGTTTCGGCGATTAAGCGATCCACCTCGGCCTCAATCGCGCTGGGGCGCATCCCAAACCCTGCGTGCAACTGCAGACGTTTCAGCCGTTGGGAGTAGAAGTTGGTGAGTATCCCGTGGGATTTCAGCAGGGGAAGCAGCCGCTCCAGAAGCTGCAATGTGCGGTCGGCTTGGCCGGTGTTGTGGTAGAAGGAGGCAATCCGCGAAAGGGTGTGCGGATCGGAGGCCTGGGGGGAAGCCAGCAACTGTTGGCACAGCGTGCGCCGTTTGGCCAGCTCCGATTCGTTGGCAAACGTGTCCAGCAGGAATGGGGCTATCTCGCGCCAGCAGGCTTCCTTGAGTTGGTCGCCAAGTTCTTCGGATTCCAGCAACGCCTCCATCTCCTGCTCCACTGCGCGGATGATAACGTGGTTCAGCGCTGAGGCCTGCGCCAGCTGGCGCAGGAAGTTGATCCAGTCGTCGCTGTGGCGCAGTGTGGGGTAGCGTTCCACAATCCGTTTTCCTTCCTCCCATCGGTCGTGGCGTTGCACGTAGTGGCGCATTGCGCTAATGGAATGGCTGGCGGCCAGTGCGTTCAGGCGATGCCGGGCAATGGCCTCGGATTGTATCTCTGTGGTCAGCTGAAGGTATCGCTCAACATCCCGCTCGAATTGGTCGGTGTAAAGCTCAATCCGGCGGATGCGTAGGTCAGTTGCGATACGCAGAAGCTCGTTTTCCTGCTGTTGGCTGGCGTTCCATTGGCTTGCAAACGCCTGCGAAACCGCCGTGCCACACCCCAGCAACGTGCGGCCACCGGTTTCCAGTAAGGCAGCGCTCATCCCCCTTGTTCGATCCAGAATCGTAGCAACGCCGTTGCTTGCTTCTTGGGCTGTGATGGAGGCTGTGCTGGATAGTTGGCCAGCGATTGGAGTAAGCAGAAGGAATGGCTGGAAAGAGTAGAGGGGGAGCGGAAGAGTGCAAAGATTCCAGAGGAGTTCGGGCTGCGGTGGGGCGGTGGTTTCGGCTAACTCAATCAGCCGCCGGTGAAGCAGTGTGTGGGTGAACGCAAGCGGCGGCTGGCGGCTGCCGCTGTTTCTGTGAAGTGGCGTTGACCCCGTGGCAGCGTGGCCAAGTATCCCACGGTATCGCAATGCCCGCAATGCTTCGGCGGCGTTTTCCCCCAGCACAACGCTTGCTCCTTCTGCCGAAAACAGCTCGCCAAGAAGTGCAAGCTGTGTGGCGTTTGCAAGCTCTTCTGGTGATAAATGCGCTGTCATCCCATCGGCCAGCAACGCCACGCTGCGGCGGAACGATTGCAGCAGATCCGTAGCCGAGAGCGTCAGGTAGGGGGGGCTTCCGGCATCGGCGGATGATTGGCGCAGCGCGCCAGCAAGCGCGCCCCGAAGTGCCGAGCGAATGGCCAGCGGATTCCCTGATGTTGCCCTTTGCAGCCCCCCAATCGAAGGCATCGCCACCTGCTGCCGGAACAACGTTTGCCATATCTGTTCCACGGCTGTGTCATCAAGCCCATGCAGGATTATTTCATCGCTTAGCCAGCGTTCTATCACCCCGCGTGCGCCCATATCCACCGGACGGGCGGCGCAAAGAATGGAGATCGTTTCGTCGGCAAGGGCTTCTATCAGCTGCGCAAATTCGGCAAGTGAGCTTCCCGCCAGAAGGTGAATATCTTCCACCGCAAACATCACCGGGCGCAGCCGCGAAAGCCGCCGCAAGGCATCGGCAACCGAGGCAAGGGTCGGCTCTGGGGCGGCACGAAGCATTGCGGAAGTGGCGGGGTCAGCAGCAAGCGAACGGGAGAGAAGTGAGAGAAGGGAGGAGGTGGATTCGGGATAGATTTTGACGTGAGCAACAATTCCGCCGCGTGCGGTTATCAGTGGCCTTGCTTCCTCAAGTAATCGGCTTTTCCCTTGTCCTGCTTCGCCAACCAGCAACGCAACGCGCATCCCATCGGCCTGTGCGGTCCCCTCCCAGAATCGCGTGATCGTTTCAATCTCCGCATCGTGCCCCACAAACGGCAGCACCCCACGATTGAGGAAGGGGAGGAGTGAGTCGGAGCCGAATGATTCGGTGGGAGGCATCAGTTGGCAGGTGAGATAAACGTTGATGGAATTGAACACTCACCTTGTTCAGTGAGTTACTTCACCAGCAGCATCATCTGGACTTTGCTCCAGTGGCCGCTGGCCAGGCGGTAGTAGTACAGCCCGCTGGGGAATCCGGTGGCATCCCATGTTACTTGGTACTTCCCGGGTTGCAGGTGTTGGTTCACCAGTGTTGCCACCAGTCTTCCGTTTGCGTCGTGGATTGTTACTTCGGTTGGCCCGTCCAAGCCAAGCGAGAAGGGGATATCCGTTGTTGGATTGAACGGGTTGGGGCGGTTTTGATCCAGGGCGTAGTCATCAACGCCAACGGTAATCAGCCGCAAGTTCAGCCCGCAGACCGAATCGAGTTTCACGAATCCGGGTGAGGTTATCACCCGCGTGCAGCCGGCCCCCACAAGCTCAACCGTGAAGGGGAGTTCGCTGGAAGCAGGATAGCCCAAGAATGTTTGGAACCGAAGTTTCAGCAGTGTGCCCGCGCCGCCGCGAAGCGTTTCGCCGGGCGGAGCCACCAGCCGCACCCGATAACTCCCTTCCGCCGTGTCCAGCGGGATTGCCAGCCACGTATCTAACAACGTTCCGGCCAACAGTGTGTTGGCAAGGCCAACCCCTCCGTTGGCAAGTTGCAGCATTGCTGGCTGGAAGCTCAGCGTGATGATAATCTCGCGAACGCCCGCATCATCCAACGACTCATTCAACTGGATTGGCACATCAATTCGGGTTCCGGGGTATGCTCGGAAATGCCGCCCAATCTCGGCATGAACAATCGCTGGGGCCGGATTGATCGTGACGGTGATGGTGTCCTTCCCCCAACAGCCGTTCGGGCCGTAGCCGGTGACGGTGTAGGTGGTGGTGCGGGTTGGCTTGGCCAGCGGGTTTGCGCAATCGGTGCAGCTTAACCCTTCGGCGGGTTCCCACTGGTAGCGGCTGGCCCCGGATGGCTCCAGCCGGATGCTGTCCCCTTCGCAGATAGTGATTGCCCGGCCAGCATCAACATCGGGGCGCGGGCTTGTGGAGATTGTGACGGTCCCGACACCCGGGCATCCTGCGCCGTCGGTCACTTGCACGGTGTAGGTGGTGGTGGTGTCGGGCGTTGCGATTGGCTGGCGGCAGTCGGTGCAGCTTAGCCCGGCGGCGGGGCTCCAGCGATACGCCTTCCCTTCGGTTGTCGTCAGTTGCACAGGGGTTCCTGGGCAAACGGTGGTGTCGGGTTCAGCGGTGATGCTTGGCGCGGGAAGCACCGTCACGTTCACTTGGTCGGTATCGCTGCACCCCTGGGCGTTGGTGACGATAAGCTGGTAGGTGGTGGATGCCGACGGAGTTGCTACTGGTTGGGCGCAATCGGTGCAGCTTAGCCCGGCGGCGGGGCTCCACTGATACGTTCCATTTCCCGAACCTTCCAGCACCACACTGGTTGCGGGGCAGGTGGTTTGGTCCGGCCCGGCGGCCGCCACCGGGGTTGGATCCACTTTCACGGTGATGTTATCGTTTGCACGGCAGCCAAACTGGTTGACTGCGGTCAGCGTGTAGGTGGTGGTTTTGGCTGGGCGCGCAATCGGGTTGGGGCAGTCGGCACAGCTTAACCCTTCGGCAGGGCTCCACTGGAACGACACGCCGCCAGTAACGTTCAGTTGAATTGCTCCCCCTTCGCAAATCCCAACTTCTCGCGTTCCGCTGCCAACATCAATTGCCGGAAGTGGGTTCACGGTGATTTGGACTCGCGCCGTGTCGGTCCCTTTGGGGCTGGATGCCACAAGCATTGCCTGATACGTTCCCGGGGTAGCATACTGGACGTTCTGCGGATGCCGCTCGTAGGAAACCGCTGGCTCGCCACCGGGGAAAAACCATTCCCACGCCGTTGGATTCTCGAACGAAAGATCGGTGAAGCTAACCGACTCACCCGCGCAAATTGCCTGGCGGCTTGGCTGGAATCGGGCTACTGGCGGGACAAGTTGGGGGTCAATCCCGGCGGGGTCGGTTAGCAACACATTGGGCAACCCCAGGTAGCTTCCGCGCCGGATGTTGCTGGAGACGGCAAGCATCACACCGTTGGCTTGGTAGTTGCACCCCAGCCCCCCAGCGTTGGGTGAGTGGATCACGCCAAGCCAGACGCTGTTCCCTTGTGCCACGTAGATTTTTCGGTCGGGGCCAATCTGCAAATCGCCTAACTCGTTCGGCGCAAAGTCAGCAATTTTAATCCGTGAAGAAACGATCAGCAGCGGTGAGTTTGTGCTGATCTCATACTGGTGAATCGCACTCCCCAGACGATTTGCGCGGCTGACGTAGAGTTTGGTGTTATCGGGGGAGAAGCAGATGCCGTACTCTAACCCCTCAGTAGGCAGTTGGATTGGGTTGCTGACTTGTCCGGTGTGGTTGTTGAAGTCAAGCAGTTCGGCCACCCCTTCGTACCAGATTGCCAGCGCCAGTTTTTTCCCGTTCGGGGAAATTTTCATCACCCCGATGTTGTTGAACGGATCGCCAGCGTGGGGGTAGCCAGTGGTGGAGATCACCGGAGTGGGATTAACGCCCGCCGGGGTGACCAGGAAGGAGCGAAAATTCTGATTCCCAAACTCATGGGTCACCACCCAGAAATCGCGGCCATTGGCGTGGCGTGTGAAGGTCAATTTTTCGGTGGCCTTCGGCATGATGTTCACGTTCTTCACCACAACATCACCCAAGCCGTTATCGGCGCGCATATCCACGATGGAGTAGCTGATGCCAGTGGTGGGGTGCGATCCGTCCCAGTAGTCGCCGCAGTCGGCAGTGAAGATGTAGTAGCGGTTGGTGTCGCGCGGGAAGGGGACGATAATTGCCGATTGGGTGCTGGTCCAGTTCGGTGCCGAAGATTTCAGTTTCCAGCCGTTTGGCATTGGGCGGTGCAGGGCATTCCAGACGGTGTCGCCACTGGTGTAGAACAGCAGTTTACCAGTGCGCGGGTGGGCGATGCTGGCGCAGCCTTCCAGCTGCCGCATCATCCCGTTGCCAAGCGCGACCGGGAGGCCAGTGTTGAAATCAACCCCGGCATATTCGCCGAAGTACCAGATATTCCACTCCCGCTGCGCACGCGCTGGCGAAACCGCCAGCAGTAGCAGCAATGGCAGAAGGTACAAACGGCGTTGTAGCAAGTACCGAGCAGGTTCAATCATACGCACATGGTTAGCACAAAGGCTGGGCATCGTAGCAAACGGACGGCGCGCCCACCGAACGGAGCGCAGAGTAGTTGTGGAAAACGGCTTGATAATGTGTCAGCAGAAAATCCGACGCAATGTTAAGAAGAAAAGCCGACCCAAAAAACCGTTACATGGACGTGATGGCAGTATTGTACCGCCAACCAAGCATCGGTTACGCCGGGTGCTTTCCCGCGTTAAGCGCACCAGTGGCAACTTTTCGGCAAAATTTTTCAAAGTTTATCTCTTCAAAAAAAATGCTTGTGCGGGGTGATTGCGGGGCTATATTTGCAGCCCATTTGATTCCTGAGTAGCTCAGTTGGTTAGAGCATCTGACTGTTAATCAGAGGGTCGTAGGTTCAAGTCCTACCTCAGGAGCGCGCAAAGCCGGCTGCCACACGCAGTCGGCTTTTTTCGTTTGGTGAAGCCGCCCGCTGGCCTTTCTTCCGAACCCACGTTTTGTGGTAGCTTGCGTGCCGCATCAACGATAGCATCACAGCACCGAATCCCAAGCAGCGAAGCCATGACCGACACAGCCACCATTGAGCTGACACCAGAACTGATTGCCCGCTACGAGCCGGTGATCGGCCTAGAAATTCACGCCCAGCTTCTTACCAACACCAAAGCCTTCAGCCGTGCTGCAACCGAGGCCGGCCCCTGGCCCAACACCAACACCGACCCCGTGGTGCTTGGCCACCCGGGAACGCTGCCGGTGCTGAACCGCCGCGTGGTGGAGTTCGCGATTCGGATGGGGCTGGCCACCAACTCCCAGATACGCCGCCGCTGCGGGTTTGCCCGCAAAAACTACTTCTACCCCGACCTCCCCAAAGGCTACCAAATTTCCCAATCCGACGAACCGATCTGCTACGAAGGCTGGATTGAAATTGAGCTGGACGGCGGCGAAACCAAGCGGATCGGCATCACCCGAATCCACATGGAAGAAGATGCTGGGAAATCTATCCACGACCTGGACATCACCAACACCCTGGTTGACCTGAACCGCGCCGGAACACCGCTGATCGAGATCGTCTCCGAGCCAGACATCCGCTCGGCCAGCGAAGCCTACAGCTACCTGATGCAGATGAAAAGCATCCTCACCTACTTGGAAATTTGCTCCGGCAACATGGAGGAGGGCGCGCTCCGTTGCGATGCCAATATCAGCGTGCGGCGGCGCGGTGCCGAAGCCTTCGGGGTGAAGACCGAGGTGAAAAACCTGAACTCCTTCCGCAATGTGGAGAAGGCGATTGAGTACGAGATTCTGCGGCAGATTGCGGCGATAGAGTCGGGGGAAACAATCACCCAGGAAACCCGGCTGTGGGATGCCGGAGCACGCAGCACCCGCGCCATGCGAAGCAAGGAGTTCGCCCACGATTACCGCTACTTCCCGGAACCGGACCTTGTCCCGCTGGTGATTGCCGATGCGATGATCGAGGAGATTCGGGCCGGGTTGCCCGAGCTTGCGATTGCCCGCAAACAACGGTTCACGACCCAGTACGGGTTGCCCCTGTACGATGCAGCAATCCTGACGGAAACCCGCGACTTAGGGGACTACTTCGAGCGCGTTTGCGGGGCCATCAAGCAGCAATCGCCCGAACGTTTCAAGATTGCCAGCAACATCATGATGACCGAAGTGCTGCGGGTGTTGGCCGAGCAGAAAGTGGAGATTGCTGGGTTCGGCATCCCCCCCGAACGGCTGGCGGAGTTGGCCGAATTATTCGCCGACGACGTGGTAAGCTCCAAGAACGTGAAAGACATTTTTGCCGAGATGTTGACATCGCCAAAATCGGCAAAGGAGATCAGCGAGGAGAAGGGGTTTGTGCAGGTAAGCGACACCGCATTTCTGGAAGAAGCCGTGGCACAAGTGATTGCCGCAAACCCGGGCCAAGCGGAAGCCTACCGCGGCGGAAAGGGGAACCTGTTCGGATACTTCGTTGGCGAAACCATGAAGCTGACCAAAGGGAAAGCCAACCCGAAAATGGTCTCGCAGTTGCTGAAGCAGCGGCTGGAGCAAGCCAACTAAACCTGCACCAATGGGAAGGTACTGAAGCCCTGCACTTGCTTACGGAACCATCTCTATCCAATCAACAAACGATGAATCGGCTGCTCCTTTTTTGCTTGGCTTGCTTGTTCGCGTTGGGGGTAGCCTCCTGCGTGGATGAATCCCCCAACCCCGTGGTGTTCGACCAGGTGTTGCAGTCAACCACGCTCCGCAATCGGCTGCTTACGCCCATCATCATCTTCCGCAACAGCACGCCGATAGACACACTGGAGGCCCGCACCGACCGCAGTTATCCGTTGGGGGAAAAAGGGGTGTTCCGCCATGCGTGGCGGATACTGGCCCCGCGCGGAATTGACGGCAAGCCGGCAGGGATTGAACCCACCGGCGAGCTTGGAATCCAGTACGCCATCAACGCCGAATACACCATCGCGAACGACGACGCGCCGGGCGGCACAATCTTCACCCCGCGCCTTGCCAACCTCACGGGGTTCGATCTGAACTTGACGGCGAACTACCAACAAAGCGATGAGTTCCGCAGCACACTGATCGTTCCCCGCAACCAAAACCTTTCGCTGACCCACTCGCCATATTTCTACTGGCACAGCAACTCCAACATTGTGGTGGATGAGATCGGTGGGCCAGGGGTCTATTACTTCGAGCGGGACACCACAGGCAACAACGGAAGTTCACGGTATTTACAGATAGACGACTCCACCACTACCTACGAAGGAGCCGGCGTGACAATGCCGCTGGTGGCGTTTTAACCATTAATGGTGTAGGAGAGGCAAGAATGCAAACAGGAAGACTGGTTTGGGTCGGTTGGGTAGTGCTTATGCTAATGGTCGTTCCTTGCCATAACATTATCTCTCAAGAAGCTGGTGATGCAGCAAAAACTGATACCACTGCCGCCACCGACCCAGTGATTGGGCTACGTGGTGGGATGCTGTTGGGAACATATCCATCGGGAACATTCCCCAATGTGAGTATGGTAGAAACAGGGGAGCAAACGGGAGAAATTCCAAGCTCTCATGTTGATCGAGAAGGAGGGCGTGGTTACTATGTAGGTATTGCGGCAGTGATCCCATTTCACCCACGGTTTGGCCTTGCCGCTGATGTTGGGATCAATTCTTATTCGCTCAAGTTTCGTGCTAACACTGTGGACCCAAGCTGGCCTGCTAATTCTCCAAACGTAGCACATCCCGCTGTTCTCTACAGAGTGGCAATGGCAGAGTTAGGAATGGGTGTGCAGTGGAATGTTTGGTTGAGAACAGACCCACTCGTAAAGTCGTGGATATTTGCTGGCTACCTAAAAGCTGGTGGGATAATAGGGGTAAGCACCATCTCCACAAATCTGATCGTAACCACTACCGATAGCATTGGAAAAGAAACAGAACATCAGGGAAAATTTCAGAGCGATGTACAGCTGCAAACGCCGTTCTATCTCAATCTCAGTGGTGGAGTTCGGACAGTGGTGTTCGCGCCGTGGCTTGAGTTGCAAGCTGAAGTTTCTGCCCGGTTAGCAGTGAACAGCGTATCTGATACCACTGCGCCAAACGATTATTCGGCCTCTCAGGTAATCATGCAATTGGGGCTTGGGTATCGCTTCTAACTGTGGAATAGAGTGCACTACATATTGAAGACAACTGAAGACAATGCAAACCACACAAGCAATCGTTGCCCTACTGGTAGGGCTATTCCTTACTTCATTGAGCCTGTGTGCACAGGATATGGATCCATTGCCCGGACCTGATGTTGTTGCAAGCAAAATTGGCGTAGTGGTTGCCGCAAAAGGTGGCGTTGTGCTGAGTTCGCCACGCGGCGCATTCCCCAGCATTATTGTTGGCGAAGGGGGGGAAGGGACCGGTGATTTCGCCAGCAGCAACGCACGCAGTGCCACGGGCTACCGGTGGGGCGTAGCGTTTCTGATCCCCTTCAACACCAAACTTGGACTAAGCGTTGATGTTGGTTCGATGCAGCACTTGGTGGAGTATCAGGCGACGGCAGCTACCCCGGGGCTTCAGTACCACGCGCAAACAGCACAGCTTGGGTTCGGGCTGCAAGGGAACCTCTATTTCAACGAAAAAACCTTCTACAGTTCCTTCTCGAAAGGGGGGGAAGGCTTGCGTGCAATCTACCTTGATGGCGGCTTGGATATTGGGCTTGGAACAATGGCCAACCGGGTGGAAGTAACCCGCACCGACAGCACCGGCCAGCCAGTGGTAAGCGTGGGAAGTTTTGAGAACAACGAGCCGCTGCGGATCCCCGTTGCGTTGCGTTTGGCCGCTGGGCTGCGGTTCGCATTCTCTCCGCACATGGAACTGCAAGCCGAAGCCGGCTACGCCCTTGCGTTGAACAACGTCTTCAGCAGCACAGTGTTGGCCAACAACAATTTCTCGGTAGATCACCTGTTGGTGCAGCTGGGGGTGGGGTATCGGTGGTGAAGGATGAAGGATGAAGGATGAAGGATGAAGGATGAAGAGTGAAGAGTGAAGAGTGAAGAGTGAAAATGACCACTGACCCACTGACTACTGACCACTGACTACTGACCACTGACTACTGACCACTGACCACTGACCACTGACCGTGGAATGATGAATGACAGAACCACCGCCCCCCTCAATATCCCTTCTTCACATTGGCCATTCTCACCAATCTTTTACTTTTGCCACCGTCATCGGATGCGCCTTCGGGCCACCAACTTCTTACTCACTTTTTTTAAGGCTGGACAGAACAGAAACGGATGAAGGAACAGACCTTTTTGGAGGCTACCGCCACCATTCCCGACACCCCCGACGAGCCTGGGGGGCAATGGTCGCTGGAAGACTCAGCACTCCTCTACAACATTGACAAGTGGGGATATCCCTACTACCGCATCAACAAACGGGGCCACGTTGCGGTCCGCCCTGTCTATGGCGAGAGCACCGAGATTGACATCCACGAAGTCGTCAAAGAAATTCGGCGCCGGGGGGTACAGCTTCCGGTGCTGATTCGTTTCCACGACCTGCTGCGCCGCCGCGTTATCGAACTGAACGAAAGTTTCCGCAAGGCCATTGATGAGTTCGATTATGAGAACGCCTATCAGGGTGTCTATCCCATCAAGGTCAACCAACTCCATGAAGTGGTGCTGGAGATTATGGAGGCCGGGGCCGAGTACAATTTCGGCCTAGAGTGTGGGTCCAAAGCCGAGTTGTTTGCCGCGCTGGCACACCTTGAGCGGGACAACATGCTGCTGATCTGCAACGGCTACAAGGATGCCACCATGTTGCGCGCAATCCTGATGGGGCAGCAGCTTGGGAAAAATATCCTGCCGATCATCGAGAAGTACCGTGAGTTCGAGGAATTGATTGCCGAATCCGACACGATGGGAATCGCTACGCAGTTCGGCGTGCGCGTCCGGATTGCCACCAGTGGGACAGGGCGTTGGGCCGAATCGGGGGGCGATGTCTCGAAGTTCGGCGTTTCCATCCCGGATTTGCTCCGCTTAATCAACATCCTTCGCGACCGTGGCCAGACCGATGCCTTCAAGCTGGTGCATTTCCACATCGGCTCGCAGATCCAAGACATCATCTCGTTAAAATCGGCGGTGAAGGAGATCACCCGCGTCTATGCCAAGCTGGTGAAGATGGGGCTGGGGGTGAAGTACATTGATGTTGGCGGCGGCTTGGGGGTGAACTACGATTCGACGGAAGCGGGGCTTGAGCAAAGCATCAACTACACCTTGCAGGAGTATGTGAACGGTGTGGTTTATACCATCAAGGAGATTTGCGACATTGAAGGCGTTCCGCATCCAATCATCATCAGCGAAAGCGGGCGCGCACTGACGGCGCACCACTCGATGCTGGTGGTGGGGGTGCTAAGTGCCACCCACAAAAACGTTGCCGACACCATCCCCGATGTCACCGACCAGGACCAACCAGTGGTGCGCGAGCTGTACGACAGCTACGGGATGCTTTCCGACAAACAGACCCGCAAAACCGGAAAAGGGCAGCGGAAAGCACGGTTCCTGGAGATTTATCACGATGCCATTGAGAAGCGCCGCGAGGCCGATCTGCTGTTTTCGCTTGGCTACCTTTCGCTGGAGGACAAGGGGAAAACCGAGCAGTTGTTCTGGGCCATCATGCAGCATCTGAACCGGGCGATGAAGAAGATGGATCCGGAAGAATCATTGCCATCGGATTTGTACCAAGTGGAGGGGATGTTGGTGGATCAGTATCTGTGCGATTTCTCGGTGTTCCAAAGCATCATGGATCACTGGGCCATTGACCAGTTGTTCCCCATCATGCCGATTCACCGATTGAAGGAGGAGCCAACGCGGCGCGGCACACTGGTTGACATCACCTGCGACAGCGACGGCAAGGTGGATCAGTTCATCAGCGACGATGGTGAGGAGGCATCGCTGCCGCTTCATCCGTTGGATGGTTCCCCGTACTACTTGGGGGTGTTCCTGACCGGGGCGTACCAAGATATCTTGGGGGATATGCACAACCTGTTCGGGCGGGTGAACGAGGTTCACGTCTATGCCGATGAAGACGAGCCGAAAGATTTCTACATCGAGAAAATTGTGCCGGGGACCACAGTGGTGGAAGCGTTGAAGTTAGTGCAATACTTCCCCAGCGATTTGAAGACCCGGATGGAGGCGATTATCCGCGAGAAGGTGCGCAGCAAGCAGCTACGCCCCCCGCAAGGTGTCAGCTTCGCCGAAGCCTACGCCAAAGGCTTGGAAGAATACACCTACTACAACTACTGGGATTCGCATCCAGAAAAAGAGTGAGGAGAGAAGAAAAAATCATCAAGGGCTTCAACGGTTGCGTTGAAGCCCTTTTCTGTTGTGTTGATAGTAATTCAGGCGTGGAGTAGAATGGGGTACAGCCAAGCCACTGCTCTTCTGCTTATGCAGGGTTTGTTGCAGTATCCAACGATGTACCAGCCCGGCCGATGCTGAACCCGACCGTTGCACCCCACACAATCAATCCGCAGCGTATCGGTGTTGTTCCGCCAGGAAGAATTGCTCCGATACCACACATTCGGCGAATCAGGGTGCTGGATTGTGAGGACTGGAGGAAGCATGATGAAGAGGGTTGCGGTATCCCCCGTTGGCAGGTTTTGGCTTGGTGTTAGCAATGCCACGCGCGCAGCGCAGTGCGAACTGTAGAACGATGTGCCATGCCCGATTGAACGTTACCAGCAGCAAGGCGTTACGGCAACGTCCCAATGTTGGAGTCCGTTTCATCCTCTGTTTCCCCGATAATTCCCTTCTTCTTTCTGCTCCCTTCGTACAACTCATATTCTAACAATCGGCAGTCAATGGTGGTGTTGTACATCGGGATGCGGCGGCTGGCCCGCAGCCCAATCCGCTTGGCAAGGTCAGGGTTTCCGGTGAAGACATAGCCACGATACCCCATGCAACGTTGCTTGAAGAAATCACCAATTTCCCGATAGGTCTCTTGCAGCTCCTGCTCTTCCCCCAACCGCTCGCCATACTCTGGATTCAGCACCAGAACACCGCCGTCGCCCGGCACCGGTGTTTGGCGGAAATCGCAGACTTGGAACTCAATCAGATGATCCACCCCAGCGGTGGCCGCATTTTTCTGGGCAGCTTCGATTGCTTGCGGTGAGATGTCGGTGGCGATAATTTTTCCGGGGAATGTTTTGCGTGCTGCGCGTTTGGCTTCGGCACGCATGATTTTCCATGCTTCAGCTTCTTCATCAGTGCAACACAGGTGCATAAAACTGAAGTTGCTCCGGAGCAACCCGGGGGCTTTGCCAAGCGCGATCAGCGCGGCCTCGATTGCCAGTGTTCCGCTGCCGCACATCGGGTTGATGAAGTTCCCTTCACCGTTCCATCCGGTTGCCATCACCACTGCGGCGGCCAGCGATTCCTGCATTGGTGCACGCCACGGAATCCGGCGGTAGCCGCGCCTGATTAACGGCTGGCCGCTGGTGTCCAGATAGACCGAGCAGGCATCCCCCTGCCAATGCAGAAAGATCACCGCTTGGTTAGTGTCGGGGCCGGAATCGGGGCGGCGGCCACACAGGCGGTGCAGCCGGTCGCAAAGCGCGTCCTTCAGCCGAACGTTCGCAAACTGGCTATTGCGGATGGTGGCGTTCTCCACCGCCGAAACAACACTGACGTAGCCATCAACATCAATCCATTCCTCCCAGGGTAGCTGCACGGCGTTGTGGTACAGGTCATCGGCGTTTTCCGCAGCGAACGACTTCAGCAGATACAGCACCCGGTGCCCCGTGCGAATCCACAAGTTCAGCCGCATGGCATCGGTGATTTCCCCTTCGGTCAGCACCCCCGTCACTTGCTCGGCCAGCACCGGATAGCCCAACGCAGCGACCTCCTTCGCAAGGAAGGAGGTCAGCCGTTTGGGCGCGGTAATCAGGATTGGGTTCACGTGGTGTGGCCTACTCAATAGTCACTTTGTTCATCACTACTGCGGCAACGGGGCGGTCGCTGTAATCGGTTTTGGTGGCTGCGATAGCGTCCACCACATCAAGGCCATCGGTGACGCGGCCAAAAATTGCGTAGTTGGGGGGCAACGGATAATCAACGTGCATGATGAAGAACTGCGAGCCGTTGGTGTTTGGGCCGGCATTGGCCATTGCCACGGTCCCCTTGCGGTAGCCAATCTGATAGACCTCGGAACTGCCGTCAATCTCATCATCGAATCGCCCGCCCCATGCCGATTCTCCGCCGCGCCCCGTTCCGGTTGGGTCCCCACCTTGGATCATAAATCCGGAGATGACGCGGTGGAAGATTACCCCGTCGTAGTAGCCGCGTCCGGCAAGGGTTGCAAAATTTTCGGTGGTTTTTGGGGCATCCTGCTCCAGCAGTTCAAAGCGGATGGTGCCCAGTGTGGTCTCGATAACCGCTGTGCGGTTGGTGTTGGTTGTCTCTGCCATAATGTTGTTCAGTTAAAATTGGGGATCAAACATCGGGAAAATGTTCCGTGTGGAATGTATCAAAGCGGGGGAGTGAGGGATGCTGTTGTTTCTGGCGATGCGGCTTGTTATTTCGCTTCCAACATTTTCACATCAAACACCAGGGTTGCGTTTGGCGGAATGGTGGGGCGCATCCCTTGCGGGCCGTAGCCCAGATTTGCCGGGATAATCAAACGGCGCATCCCGCCAACGCGCATGTTGGTGGTTAGCCCTTCGTCCCATCCCTGAATCACTTGCCCAACCCCAACGGTTAGGTCTAGAGGTTGGAACGGGTAGCCGCCACGGTCGAAGCTGTTGTCCTGGCCAATGGAGCGGATGGAGGTGTCGAACAGTTTGCCAGTAAGCAAGTATCCTGCATAATCCACTTTCACTTTCATCCCTTTTTTCACTTCGGCTCCGGTCCCTATCTGATACTCGACATATTTCAGCCCGCTGATTGTCACTACGGTGTCGGCATCTGCTGGAACGGTGGGGAAGTATGGCTGAGGGTCGCCGCTTGGCAGCGTCTGCGCCGTTTGTGGCGGAGTGGTTGATGCTGGTGATTGGCTTTGGGCTTCCGCACTGTGGCGTTCCGATTGGGCAACGCTGCTGGTGGATTTGCAGGCGGCTATCAGTGGCAGAAGGGCAATAATCCATGCGGCACGAAACATGGAGGTGTGGAAGATCATCATAAAGATTGCGGTTTGCTGTTGTGTTGTTGAACGCTTCGATGCAAGCAACGGCTGGTTCTGTGCGTGTGAGAATCGGGGCAAAAAAAGCATTGCCAACAAATCTGCAAAGCCTATTCTTTGGCAATGTTTAGGTTGATACGAGTTTGGATTGTTCGCCAAATTGCCGGAAAACGCTAACTTCGGCCCGATGCCTTCGCAACCGAAAACACCAACCACCGATGAACGCCGGCTGCGCAGCCGCCAAGAAGATTACGACTTGGTGGAGCGCGCACTGGCCGGCGACCAAGCCGCCTACACCCGACTGCGCAACAAGTATTGGCGGTCGCTTCACGCCATGCTTAGCCGGATGATTCGCGACCAGTACGATGCCGATGATTTAACCCAAGAAGCTTTCATCAAAGCATTCCACTCGCTGGCCAGCTTCAATCCGGAGTATGCTTTCAGCACGTGGCTGTACAAAATTGCCAGCAACAACTGCATTGATTACTTGCGGAAACGTCGGCTGAAAACCATCTCCATGGATGCCCCAGTGCAAACCAACGATGGAGAGATGCAGATGGAGTTTGCCGATCCCAACGCGCTGATTCCCGACGCGCCGATCACCGCCGCCGAGCGTACCGCAATCCTGCAGGAAGCCATCAAGAATTTGCCGGAAAAGTACCGCATCGTTATCGAGATGCGCCACACCTACGAGCTTGAGTATGCCGACATCGCCCAGAAATTGGACCTGCCTCTTGGCACCGTGAAAGCTCACTTATTCCGCGCCCGCGCCCTTCTGCTGAAACGGCTGAAAGGGAAGATTGAGCACTTTGAAGAAGAGTAGAAGCTGAAGGGAAGTAGGAATCGGGCTGCAAATGGTGCATGAAAAAATGTACCGCCAGCACCGATTCTGGCCGCTGAGCTTCCCCCTGCCTTGATTGTTTTTTTTCACCACTGTAACCGGGTTATCTGCAAGGTGTTCAGGCCAGCGCATCTGTGTTGGCTGCGGCATCAGCTTCCCCCATTCCTACCTTCCACCTCTGCCGGCAGCATTTCCCTGTTCAACTCTTTTTTCACAGCAAAGGTACACCGTATGAACCGCCGCACTTTTCTTGCAGGGGTTTCGCCGGGGAAGCTGGCTTCCCTGTTGCACCGTTCTTCTGCCGGCAACGCTACCGGGCAGAGCTATCGTGTGAGTTCTGGCCTTGAGCCGTACACCGGGGCGTGGGGTTATCAGCAATCGGCTCACCTGCTGCGCCGCGCAATGTTCGGCGTGCGGAAGCAGGAGCTTGACACTGTGCAGGGGATGACCCTATCCGCAGTTGTGGATCTGCTGCTTCAGCCCGGCCCCACGCCACCACCGCCCCCCGATTACAACGATGCCAACGGCTCCACCGCGTGGTCAACCGCCGCCTACAACTCCTCGCGCGATAACGCTTTCCTGGCCTTCACCCTTTCGTGGTGGAGCGGCTTGATGCTGAGCCAGGAGATTTCGCTACGGGAAAAGATGACCCTGTTCTGGCACAACCATTTCGTCTCCAGCTGGGTATCGGTGAAGGATTCCCGCTACATGTACCGCCAGAACGCGCTGTTCCGCCAGCACGCGCTTGGCAACTTCAAGGAACTTGCCAAGCAGGTAACGCTAGACCCCGCAATGCTCCGGTACCTGAACGGCAACACCAACAAAAAAGGGACCCCGAACGAGAATTATGCGCGCGAACTTCAGGAGCTTTTCACGATTGGAAAAGGGCCGGAGATTGCGCCGGGGAACTACACCAACTACACCGAAGACGACATCAAAGCCGCCGCGCGGGTGCTGACCGGATACAGCGATGACACCGGGGCAATCACCCACAAGTTCACCGCTGCGAACCACGATAGCGGCAACAAAACGTTCTCGGCCAACTACGGTGGGAAGGTGATTACCGGACGGAACAACGCAAGCGGTGCAATGGCCGAGCTGGATGAGCTGCTGGAGATGATCTTCGGCCAAGATGCCACCGCACTCTACATCTGCCGGAAGCTCTACCGTTGGTTTGTCTATTACCAGATTGATGCCGCTACCGAGCAGAACATGATCGTCCCAATGGCGCAGCTTCTCCGGAGCAACAACTTTGATGTTGCCCCGGTGCTGCGGGCGTTGTTCAGCAGTGCGCATTTCTACGACCCGGCCAACATTGGCTGCATGATTAAGAACCCGGTGGACCTTGTGATCGGCACGCTGCGGCTGTTCACTTTCCCCGATCTGAACCCCGATAAACTCAATCTCAAATACTTCGGCTTGCGGACGTTGCGGCGCACAATGGCGGCAATGCAGGCGGATCTGATGGGCCACCCGAACGTTGCTGGCTGGCCGGCCTACTGGCAGGAACCGGTCTATCACCGTGCATGGATCAACGCCGACACCCTGCAGAAACGGGTGAAGTTCACCAACGACCTTGCCACCGACGGCTACAAGCTGGACGAAGGCTACGCAACCTTGCTGATTGACCCGATGGAGCTTGCCAGCTTCATCAGCGACCCTTCCGATGTGAGCAAGCTGATTGATGAAACCGCCGCACTGTTGTTCCCCAACCCAATCACCCAACGCCAGCATGACCAGATAAAAGCTGTTCTGCTGCCGGGCCTGCCCGATTACGAGTGGACGGTGGAGTGGGAGGAGTACCAGAATGAGCCGACCAACGAATCGAAGAAAAAAGCCGTGGCCGGGAAGTTGTCGGCAATGCTGAAGTACATGCTGGCAATGGCCGAATATCAGCTATCGTAATCACCGGGAACGTTCACATCAATAGTAGAAAAGGGATCACAATGAAACGTAGAGATTTCCTGAAGCGGACGGCCCCGGCGGCACTGCTGCCGTTCACGATTGGGGGCTTTGGGGTGAGGGCCTACGCCCGCACGCCACTGCTGGACGCACTGACAGCATCGGCGGTTGACACCGACCGGGTGCTGGTACTGGTGCAAATGAACGGCGGAAACGACGGGCTGAACACGGTTATTCCGTTGGATCAATACAGCAGCTACAACGCTGCACGCACCAACATCGCAATCGCCGAAAATCAGATACTGAAGCTGACCAACGCCACCGGCATCCACCCGCAAATGACCGGCATCAAAACGATGTACGATGAGCAGAAGGTGCGCGTGGTGCAAAGCGTTGGATATCCGAACCCCGACTTCTCCCACTTCCGCAGCACCGACATCTGGCTGACCGCCAGCGACTACGACCAGTATATCAGCACCGGATGGCTGGGGCGGTATCTGCAGGAGGAGTTCCCCGGCTTCCCAGCGGGTTATCCGAACGCCCAAATGCCCGATCCGTTGGCGATCCAAATTGGCTCAACAATCAGCACTGCGCTGGAGACGGACGTTGCCAACATGGGGATGGCCTTCAGCGACCCAACCTCCTTCTACAACATCGTCAATGGAACCGGCAACGACCCCGCGCCCGACACCAACGCTGGCAACGAGCTTGACTACATCCGCCAAGTTGGCCAGCAGATCCAGCTGTTCGCCACGCCGGTGCGGAACGCTGCGAACAAGGCGGCCAACAAGTCCAAACTCTATCCGGCAGCGCGCCAAAACGTGCTGGCCGACCAGCTTGCAATCGTTGCAAAGCTGATTTCCGGTGGGCTGAAAACCCGCATCTACATTGTGAACATCGGCGGGTTCGACACGCACGCAAACCAGAACAGCGGCGGCAACGGAACCCCGGTTCCGCACGGCACGCTGCTGGGCCAAGTGTCGGTTGCAATCCAAGCATTCCAGGATGACTTGCGGCTGTTGGGATTGGAGGATCGTGTGGTGGGGATGACCTTCAGCGAGTTCGGGCGGCGGATAAAATCAAACAGCAGTGCCGGGACCGACCACGGCGCGGCGGCTCCGCTGGTGGTGT
Organism: Armatimonadota bacterium; assembly: GCA_020850315.1. GTDB lineage: Bacteria > Bacteroidota > Ignavibacteria > OLB7 > OLB7 > OLB7. The sequence continues at coordinate 44,115 of JADZEY010000091.1, forward strand.
TCGGCACCAACGTGATTCCGGGAATTTTGGGGGCCAACCCAATCATCCCCGCCAACCCCACACCGAACGACAATCTGCCGATGCAGTTCGATTTCCGCGCCGTCTATGCCTCGTTGCTGAAGGATTGGTTTGGCACGCCCGACAGCGAGCTGCAGAAGGTGCTGTTCCGCAACTTCCCGATCCTGCCAATCATCAAAGGGACCAGCAGCGGTGTGGAGTCCGAGCGGGGGGAGAGTGCTGTAATTACGCTTGGCGCGGCGTATCCAAACCCTGTGCGATCCACAACGCGGATTCCGTTCAGCATCGGCGGCGGGCATACCGAGCTTTCGATCTTCGACAGCGAAGGCCGCCGCGTTGCCACGCTGATTGACCGCACGCTCCCGGCCGGAACCCACGAGGCCACATTCGACGCAACCGAGCTTCCGCCGGGAAGCTACTACTGCCGATTGCAGAGCGGAGCGGTGAGCAGAATGGGGCAGGTGGTGGTGGTTCGGTGAAGAGTGAAGAGTGAAAGGTGAAGAGTGAAAGGTGAAGAGTGAAGAGTGAAGAGTGAAGAGTGAAAGGACAGAGGGCTGCACGACGTTGGTTGTGCGGCCCTCCCCGTTGTTGAGCGCGGTGGGGTGGTTATTCAGTAGGGAGCGAAATCGTTGGTGTACCGGCTGGCTTCAGGTTGCGCGGGGCACGCATGATAAGCCACAGAATGGGGATCACCCCCCCCAGGGTGAACAAGGCTCCGCCGATAATCCGTAGCCACGTAAAGGTTTGAAAGGTTGTTCCATCAACGAACTCGGCACTGCGGGCGTACCAGAACCCACGCTCGACGATGGTCAGGAACTGATAGAGTCCCACCGGGAACAGGTCAAGGATCACCATCAGCAGCAGCCCGATATTGATTGACCAAAACGCTGTACGGGTAAGCCGTGGATTCCAGGCATGATCCTTCATCACCAACCGGCTGCAGAAAAGCACCGCTGCAAGTGCCAGATTGCCATAGACCCCCATCAACGCCGCGTGCCCGTGGTTCACCGTCAGGTAGCTTCCGTGCTCGTAGTAGTTGGCGATTGGAAGGTTGATGATAAACCCCAGCACCCCTGCTCCAAAGAAATTCCAGAAGTTCACGCCAACCAGGAACAGGAAAACATCGGGAAATCCAAACGCGGCTTTCGGCTGCGGCGACTCCGATGCAAGCGTTGATGGCAACCGGGAGAACCGCCACGCTTCCAACGTTAGCAGCACCAGGGGAATCACCTGAAGTGTGGAGAAAACGCTTCCTAATGCCATTGTTCCAACAGGCTTTGCATTCCAGTAAAAATTGTGCGAGATGCCAAGCAAGCCGGACCCCAAGAAGAGGAGCGTTGCAATGTAGATCACCCGAATAGCAGCTTGCTTGCTGACTAACCCCATCAGCACCATAAAGGACCCAATCAGCACAGTGGTGAAGACCTCGAAAAACGCCTCGGCCCACATATGAATAACACACCACCGCCAAAAATCGGCGATCACAAAATTGGTTTCCGGCTGCGTGATGAACCCGGAAACCAGTAAAATCATGATGCTTCCGGTGGCATACACCATCCAGTTTGGCAGCCCCCAGGGTTGCCCTTTCACAAACGCAGGCTTTAAGCCGCGATAGATAGTAATAGACCAGAGCAACAGCACCACTGCCAGCAATATCTGCCATGTCTTCCCAAGCTCCACATACTCCCATCCTTGATGCCCAAACCAGTACCAGGCATCGGCCAGCAGGCCATGTGGCCCCATAAAAATCCCCACCATCATTCCGGCCACCATCAGCAGGGTGATGATGAAGATGCTACGAATCAACCCCCGTTGCCCAGGTGGTTGCTGCGGGGCGATAATCGGCAACACAAACAGCGAGCCACCAATCCAGCAGGCACTTATCCAAAGCAGCGACAACTGCACGTGCCAACTTCTGGTGACAACCAACGGCAACAACGTGGAGATGTCGTAGCCGAAAAAGTGCACGAACCCAACAAAATCATGGACTGTTAAAATGCCAGCAAGCACCTGCAACCCAAACAGCAGCATGGCAACATACAGGAAGGCAAACGCCGAACGCTGCATTGGATGAGGGACGTAGCCGGCAACATCCAGTACGGAAAGGAATGGGCGCGCACGCGAGGTGTATGTGTGGCTTGTGAGCTTGTCCAGCGAGCCATGGAAGTAGAGCACCAACCCCAACCCAATGATGAGCCCAAAGGATCCAATGATGCTCCATAACACTACCGGCGCGGTGGGGGTGTTCCCAACCTCAGGGTCGTAGGGCCAGTTGTGGGTGTAGCTGAAGGTCTCCCCGGGGCGTTCGGCACCGCACACCCATGCCCCCCAGAAAAAGAAGGAGGCAAGGGAGCGAATTTCTGCTGGGTTGGTGACGGTGCGGGTTGCTGGCAGTTGGGCTACGTAGTGTTCAGCAAGCCGCTTGGCCGCATAGGCTTGCGCTGGAGTGATCTGTATTCGCTGGGTCTGCGGGTTGTAGCCGTTCTGCTTAATCTCCTGCTGGACTTGCTTCTCAATTCCAAGCCGCAGCATTGCTTGCTCTTGTGCTGGGGCTTGTGCGGCTTGCTGCTGGTAAAACTCGCGCATGAAGGTCGCGGTTAGGTGCAACGCCTCGGCAGTATAATCGGGGCCGCGGTTTGCGCCATCGCCGAACATACTTCCGTAATCCATCAGCCCATACTTCTGGAAGACAAGTTGCCCTGCGGTAATATCCTTTGCTTCGATAACCACCGCCCCATCTGCCGTCGTAAAATCCACAATCGGCGGGGCTTCGGTGTAGGTGTGGATGCCAATCATCATCACCCCAGCAATGCTGATGGTGAAAATTATCAGCAGCGGCAGCCACCAGTTCCGTGGCTCCATCAGGTAGGAGGTAAAACGAAATGATCCCATGGCAGATTCGTGAAGATGAGGTTGTGCTCGGTCACAAACTATCCACTATCAATCGGCGATGGTGATGACATAGATCATATCTTCCCCCTCTTCTTTTTTCATCGTGGGAGAAAAAAAACTCCCCCCAAAAACAACCAAGGCGTGGTACCCGGAAGCAACACTGCACCCCGTGCGAACCACGCCTTGTTGAAGTTTTTTCAGCTCCGCTACGCCACCGTCACCGCTGGCTCCAGATAGACATCTTGGATTGCGTGAAGCAGTGCGGCCCCTTCGGCCATTGGGCGCTGGAAGGCTTTGCGCCCGCTGATAAGCCCGTGCCCGCCGGCGCGTTTGTTGATGACGGCGGTCTTCACCGCTTCGGCCATGTCGCTATCGCCGCTGCTGGCTCCGCCGGAGTTAATCAGCCCCACCCGCCCCATGTAGCAGTTGGCCACTTGGTAGCGGCACAGGTCAATCGGGTGGTCGCTGGTAAGCTGGTCATAGACCTTCTTGTGGGTTTTGCCAAACTTCAGCGCGTTGTAGCCGCCGTTGTTTTCGGGCAGTTTCTGCTTGATGATGTCGGCCTGAATCGTCACCCCCAAGTGGTTGGCTTGCCCGGTTAGATCCGCCGAGACGTGATAGTCCTTGTCATCCTTCACCGCGAACGCGCTGTTCCGCAGGTAGCACCACAGGATGGTGGCCATCCCGAACTCATGAGCCAGGGCGAACGCCTCGGCGATCTCCTGAATCTGGCGCGAGGCTTCCGGCGAACCGAAGTAGATGGTGGCCCCCACCGCCGCCGCCCCCATATCGTAGGCTTGCTGGATAGTGCCGAACAATATCTGGTCGTGCTTGTTGGGGTAGGTGAGCAGTTCGTTGTGGTTGATCTTGACGATGAACGGGATTTTGTGGGCGTATTTCCGGGCCACCATTCCCAGCACGCCGTAGGTGCTGGCCACGGCGTTGCAGCCCCCTTCAATCGCCAGCTTCACAATGTTTTCGGGATCGAAGTAGATGGGGTTTGGCGCGAACGACGCGCCCGCCGAATGCTCAATCCCCTGATCCACAGGAAGGATGGAAAGGTAGCCGGTGCGGTGCAGCCGTCCGGTGGCGTACATCCACGCAAGGTTGTGCAGCACGCGGTTGTTCCGGTCGGATTGGATGAACATATCATCCACAAATGCTGGGCTGGTCAGGTGCAGCGATTCTTTGGGGATGGTGGTGCTGGTGTGGTTCAGCAGGTAGTCGGCCTCGGCCCCAAGCAGTTCTTGGATTCGTTCGATCATGGATGGACCCTGATTGTGAGATTGATGAAAGGTTGGATCTATGCAGCAGTGGCGCAAAGATAGGGGTTGCCCGACAATGGAGGTTCTTTCCAACTTCTAACGCTTCTGTTGTTGGTTAGTGGGACTGGCCGTTGTAGCTTCGCAGCCGAAAAACGCTTGGGTATCCAAGCCGACAAATAACTATCCAACCAAACAACGCCGATAACAGCCAACCAGTAGTTGTTGTGGCCGAAATTGATCTGCCGTTAATCGCTAATCGTCTCCATGCTACGTGATACATTGCTTGCCCTGTCAATCACCGCTTGTGCGGTGGCCCTGGTTTCTGGCTGCGAATCGAACCCAACGCCGCCAACGCCAATAGATAGCACAACGCTCTTCCAAAATGTCCCCCCTGGTTCCAGCAAGTACCTGGTGCGGGTGGTGGAGCTGAACATCAACCCTAAAGTCAAAGATTCCACGGAGTTTTTTGTGCTGAAAAATTTTGGCAGCACAACCATTCGGCTGGATAAATGGCGGTTGGTCAGTGCCGATAACCAGTACACCCTGAAGTTGGATGAAGCCCCAATCCTTGCGGGGAAACTCTATCGGCAGATCAGCCTGTTCACCGATAAACCGAAAGAAACCGGCGACACGCTGTGGCTACTGGATGAGGTCAACGACACCATCCAGAAGGTGATCTACGGCGCGCTTCCCAAAGGGGAGCCGTACCGGTTGTGAGAAAGGAGGGGGGGATGGAAGGATAGAGTGAGGTTGCACGAAGACAATCCAGAAACAGCGCACGCGCAGAAAGCTCCGTAGCCAACGGAATCTTTCTGCGCGTGCTTGTTCAGTGGAGAAGAGAATATCTGCTTAGCGCGTTGCTGAAAACGCCCAACATCCGTTACCGCGTCACCATAAACCGCCCGGAAGCGATTGTGCGGCTGTCGGTATCTATCACCCGGATAAAGTAGCTGCCGTTGTTGATGTTTTCCAGCGGGATCATATCAAACCGCTGGCCGTTATCAATGCTGACCGGCGAAGAGCGGTAGATCACCTGCCCGTTCCCATTCACCACTGCCAGTGATACTTCAGCCCCGTTCATGCGTGGTGCTTGGATTGTGAACCAGAGCGCGCCGTCACCCCGCCGCACCACATTCGACTCCAACTCAAGCTGGGCGGTGGGGGCGGTGCTGCGGCGTTCGGCAAGGCTTGGCTGGTAGGCAGCCGTTACGCTGCGTAGCGTGGCGCGCACGGGCCGGAACGTTGCGGCATCTTGCGCTGTGTTTACGTCTGGTGAAATCAGCCCGCTGGTCCATGCGGGTGCTTGCGGGCCGCGCTGGTTTCCAACGATTGTTCCCGTCCATTCTTGGGCCGGTGTGGTGGTCTCGTAGTAGCTGTAGATTGCTCCACGCGCCAACGTCAATGGTTGCTGGCCGTTGCTGCTGGGGAGTATCACGTAGATTGCCAGCGGGTGGCCGTTTGCAATCCGCAGGTTTTTGGCATTGACGGCTCCGGCGGCAATCATCATCCCTTTGGGGGATAGCGTTGGGTCGCTGGCGGTCTCGTATGCCGCAATTTTTCCGGGCATTGCGGCAATCAACTCTTGCTGTTCCGTCGTCAGTGGTTGGCCTGCCAATGTCAGCGATGCAATGTTCATCAGCCCTGCCGCGCTGTTTTCAATGTCGCGCAATTTGCCTGTAAGGTCTTGGCCAATCAGGTCGCCAAAGCGTCCGTCGGCAACGCCGTTGCGCAGATACTGAGCCATGGATGCAATGCGCCCCCACGTGCGTGGCCGAAGCTCCACATAGCCTTCTGCAGTTCTGGTTGCTGTGCCCGTTGCGGTTGCGGTTTGGCGCGGTGCGATTGCTGTTGTTGCGCTTGGCAGCACCGAAGATGGATGTTGAAAATCGCCCCACGCTCCCAGCGCACCCAGGTTCAGCCGTGCGCGGTAGGCATCGCTTCGCATGAAGCGGGGGAAGCCTTCGCCAAGTTCTTCGGTATCAACATAGGATTGAAGAGTATAAAGGGTGATCCAATCAATATCTTGGGCCCAGTGCTCGGCAGGGCGATGGCGGAAGGCTTCACTAACGCTGCTTCCGTCGTTTCCTGATAGCCCTGCAATCAGTGCGGTTCCAAGCCGGCCCACTTCCCCTTGCGCCAGCAGTGTACGGTTCACCGATGCTGGGCGTGGAAGAAACACCAACTGGTAGTTGCGGCCCCGGATTTCGGCGGGGGCTTGCTCGGAAAAGTATTCAGCAAACTGCTGGATTTCGGCGTTGCTCCCGGCCCCTGCCGAAGCAAACCCGTAGGTTCCGTAGAACCCACGCAGCGCGCCGCCCAGCATCGCTGGTGATACATCCTGGTCGCTGCGTCCGTGGAAAAATGCCAGTAGATCGGAAAGATCGTGGAAGCTGAGTCCAAGGCTATTTCCGTCGGTGGTTTCTATTGTTCGTGCAAGTATCATTGCCATCCGAATCGTGGTGGGGTCGGCATCGGGCGCGATAGCAAATCCAACACTGTTCAGCCATGCCAACGCCCGGTGTAGCCGGGAAGATGCTTCATCAAACCCTTGCTCCGAGGCCAGCGCAAACGTTGCCGGGTTCATCTGCGCCCCAATCACAATCGGCGATTCGATGGTGTTGGTTCCGTGCTCAATCTGCTCCACCTGTTTTTTTACTACCGTGGCCACGCGCGGGTCGGGGGCAACCTCGGGGTCTATCAGTTGGATTGCGGTTTGCGTCCATGCCAGCAATCGTAGGTTTGCTTCGTAGGCTGGTGTTCCGCTGCTGCTGCGGTCAAGCTGGATGGAGATGGCCGCCGCCAATCGTTCCATTGTGCCACGTAGTGCGGGCGTTATCTGGTCACGCTCGATGCGGCGTTCGGCCTCCATCATGGTGCTGCGTAGCCCATGCAACACTGCATCGGTGGTGATAAAAGGGGGAAGGTCGTTGTTCTCGGGGAAGTATGCTTCGGCAAATGTTCCCATTGCTTCGGGGCGCACCAGAATGTTGTTGCGGCGTAGCATTGCGCGCTCGGCTTGGGTGAAGTGCTGGCTCCATTCCAACTGGTCGGGCGTTTGAACATTGGTAAATTCGCCAGCAATGGCGGGTTCGTTTCGCCCAAGCTCGGCACGGAAAGTGGGAAGATTGTAGGGTGAGTAGATACCAAAGGCTGTGGTAATCGGCGCGGCTATCGTCTCGGCAGTGGCTGGCTGCTGGGCCAATAGCGTGGTGGAATCGGTGATGCTGATGGAGCCGGCAAGGATTGCAACGGCCCAAACGTGCTTCGTGTTCATCGTCTCTTTCTCCTACTTGAACTGATAATCCGACGTGTACGGCGAAGCAGTGTTGGCGCGATAGGCTCTGATCCGTTAGGTTGATTAGTAGTTGCTGCCAGTGTGGCTGAACTGATCTACGAATCAACTCCCTCAAGAATTGTGCCACCGACTGCTGTTCTGCCGTGCGCTTCTCCGTTAGGTAGAACGCGGCGCAAGCAGACAGCAGCACGGGGGAAAAGTGAAATAGGAACATGGCGGCGTTTCAGAATTGCACAACATCAGCAAGCCGGAAGCAGAAACGAAGAGATGTCGTAACGCTTGCCCCCCTTGCGCGAAAAGAACCAGATGAATCTACATAACCGATACTCCATGTTCGTTGCGGGGCTGCTGCTGGTAGCGGTTGCTGCTGCGTGCAATCAACCAAGCAACGATCCCGGCGGAAGAGAGTCGGGTCATTCCCCGGGCACCGCTACCGAAATTGAAGCGGATGAAATTGTGGAAATGTTGACCGAGGGGGCAAAGCTCTACTGGGGCATTAACGCGCTTCGCACCTCCGAAACCACAACGCTGAACGGAACGCGGATGGTGGGGCTTGATCCGGCGGCACTGCCGTCGCTGGAAGCCTTTCGCCAACGGTTTGCGGGGCTGTTCACCGAACACGCAGTCGGCTTGCTGATTGCTGATCTGGGGGTGAAAGAATCTGGAGGGAAATTGTGGATACCCGCTGCCGACCCCGACGATATCAGCGTCTATGAAGATGCCGATGTCACGCAGTCGGTTCCCAACGGCGATACAGTGATGGTAACGGTTGACGTGCCACTGGGAGATTCAGGGCAAAGCGACCTGCGCGGCGTTCGGCTGGTGCGCAAAGCCGGCGATTGGCGGATTGACAACAACCCATTTAGCGATGTGGAAGAGGAGGGGGAGAGCGAGGGGAGCTAATCCGCATGGCGTACTCACCCATCCCCCTTGTCAGCCTCACTTTTTCTCAGGAATCACCGGAAGCTCGGCTCCGCAACAGGTGCAGAAAAAGGCAACCGGATGGCGCACCGCAGCACCACAGGTCGGACAGCGATTGCCCATTGCCGCACCGCAGCAAGCACAGAAACCATCGTCATCGTAACCAAAAGCATTGCAGCTTGGGCAGCGAACTGCCTGGGACAGTTGTGAGTGTTGGCGCGAAGGGTTCACGGTCTGTTCGATAAGCATGAAGCAGGAAATGATTGAGTCTGCAAACAATCTACCCCCCAGCGATTACATTTTTTGCGGCTGACGATGACACTACCGCATCACCCACCGCTGTTTGCCACCATCTTCCCCCAAAAAACTTCTTCTGCTGCCGTGCTACTGCTTTGTGGTTCCCCCGTTCGGCAGTAGTTTCCTTCCCGTGCAATCCAATAGCGACCAAATCACTCACCGCTCAACCACGTATTCCAGCGCAGTTGGCAACGACGCGCCCGTTGTGTTCGATGGCATTCCTGCATCGCCAGGCATTGCCATGGGGGTTGTTCATCTGCTCTCATCGGCGGTCAACTCTGCAGTAGAGGAGCAGAGGATTCAGGAATTTGAGATTGAGATTGAGATTGCACGATTCCAGGCGGCGGTGCAGGCTGCCGACGACACGTTATCCCAGATTGAAGCAATGGCGCGCGAGCAGGTTCACGACCGCGCCGAAATCTTCGAAGGGCTGCGGATGATGCTGCATGACCCCGCGCTGCATGATTCGATTTGCGGTTGCATTCGCTTGCGGCGGATGCCGGCACTGGGGGCTATTCGGGGGGAGATGGCCGCGCTTGCTGCACAATTTTCCGCAAGCCCGAACCTCACCATCCGCTCCCGTGCTGAGGATATTCACTCCTTGCAAGAACATCTGATAGCTGCGTTGCGGAATGCGCCAACGGCACATCCGCTGCACAACGGCGCGGTGCTTGCTGTGGAAACCCTATCCCCCGGTGATACCGTGCTTCATGCCCGTGGCGGGGTTAGCGGGTTTGTGTTGGAAGCGGGGGGGATTAACTCCCATGCGGCAATCCTTGCGCGGGCGTTCGAGCTTCCGATGGTGGTGGGGGTCCGCGATCTGTTTACCCGGCTTCAGCCTGGATGCCGAGTGATTGTGGATGGATACGTGGGCCGAGTGATTATCAACCCGGATCAAACCGCACTTCAGCACTATCAACTCCGGAAGGAATCTCTAGAATCACAACGGCAACGCTACCGCCAGATACGGGACCTTCCCGCCGAAACCCGCGATGCCGAACGGGTAATCCTGACCGCAAACCTAGACCTGATGGAAGAGGTGGAAGGGGCATTAGAAAATGGTGCGGAAGAAATTGGACTGATGCGAACCGAATATCTGGCAATGCACCGCGTGGCCGAGATCAGCGTGGAAGAGCAAACCCACGCCTACCGCAAAATTGCCGAGCGTGCCTACCCGATGACCGTCAACTTCCGCCTGTTCGACATCGGCAGCGATAAACTTCTGGGCAACGCCTGGAGCAGCGATAGCTCACCATTGGGAATGCGTGGAATGCGATTGCTGATGGCACATCAGGAGATACTGCACCGCCAGCTGGAATCGCTGCTGCGCGCAAGTGAGATGAAGAACATCAGAGTGATGCTGCCGATGGTGGGAAGCATCGAAGATATCCGGGGGGTGAAGCGGATGATTGCTGAAATCAAGCAGCAACTGCTTGCCAAACGGGTTCCGTTTGATGACTACTTGCCGGTGGGGGCAATGATTGAAACACCCGCCGCCGCCTTGATTGCCGAAACACTTGCCAGCGAATGCGCTTTTCTGAGCATCGGAACCAACGACCTTGCCCAGTACACCGTTGCGGTTGACCGCGCCAACGAATCGGTGGCCGCTTGGTACGACGAGTTCCACCCGGCGGTGCTGCAGTTGATCCGCACCAGCATCCTTGCCGCGCATCGGGTTGGGGTGCCAATCACACTCTGCGGCGAGATGGCTGGGTTGCCCCTTGCCACCGGATTGTTGGTTGGGCTTGGGTTGCGCCGTTTTTCCGTTGCGCCGCCACAGCTTGGGCCGCTGAAAATGCGGATCCGCTCCCTTTCCGCTGCCGAATCACGCGCGTGGGCCCGCGCCGCGCTTCGTATGCCAGGCCCCGGCGAAGTTCGCGCCTACCTTCGCTCCTGCATGGACGGGGGGGATTCGGAAGTGAATTAGGGGTGAGGGGTGAGAGGAGTCCTACGGATAATCTGAACAAACAAGCAGACTAAACGCACTGCGGTTTATCTGAGATAAATGCAATGCGTTAATGCAGGTGGTGGCGGTAATTATCCGACGACAGTGCTTCATTGAAAGAAGAGCAAAAACAGATGACAATTCTAACTGCATTTGAGTGATGAATTTGAAAGATAAAAGCCAATACAAATCTGACTTTAAAAAAGAGCTTGACAAGTTTGCTGACAAGCTTGAAAAATACGTTTCTACCGATAATGGCGATTGGGCTGTAAAGGGGTTTATTGACGTTTATAAGAATATCTACACGATTTCCTCCGACACTAAAATCGTTTCAAAAATCCTTGAAATACACATCTTCCCACAGATATTGCAATTTGCGGAAAGTATTGGCTATAACATCATTCTTGCTGAGAAGCAAAATTGGTATCCTGATCTGACTTTTGTTAAAAAAGGCAATGAAGAAGTAAAATTTGCTCTCGACATTAAAACCACTTTCAGAAGAAATGATAAAACGGCAGGCTTTACGCTCGGTAGCCACGGTGGCTATTTCAAAGAGAGAGATA
>JADZEY010000092.1 GCA_020850315.1 Armatimonadota bacterium
CCGGAGATAAGCGACAGTGGAAGAAAAACCACCACGTCAACAAGGGTGATGGAAAGGGCGGTGAAGCCGATCTCATTCCGCCCGTTTAACGCAGCGGTTCGGCTATCCTGCCCCATCTCAAGGTGGCGATAGATATTCTCCAACACCACAATCGAATCGTCCACCAGAATACCAACCACCAGCGACAATCCAAGCAATGTCATCAGGTTCAAGCTGAAGCCGAAGGCCCACATCACAATGAAGGTGGCAACGAACGATGCAGGGATTGCCACCAGAACGATGAAGGAGTTACGGATGCTGTGCAGGAACACAAGCATCACCACAGCAACCAGAAGAATGGCCAGCATCAGGTCGAACTCGACGGCGTTGGCGGCTTCAATCGTGAAGGTGGAGCCATCCTGGGCAATCAAGAAGTTTACCCCTTTTGCTTTGTAGTCGTTTTGAATTGCCGCCACTTCCTTCCGCACATTTTTGCTGACCTCGACGGCGTTCGCATCGGTTTGCTTTTGGATCAGCACGCCGATACTGGTTTTGCCGTTCAATCGGCTGATGGTGGTCGCTTCCTTTGTGCCGTCGGAAACTTCGGCTACGTCACCAAGTTTGATATCGCCACCGGCACGCGAGCGGCCAACAATCAAGGCGCGGATGTCTTCAATCGAACCGAATTTCCCCGCCACGCGAACAACATACTGGCCGTCGGTATCCTCAATTTTTCCGGTTGGGAAATCAAGGTTTCCGGCTTTGATTGCCTGGGTGACTTGCATGATGGAGATGCCATAGGATTGCAGCTTCTCGGCATCAACGTTCACCTGGATCTCGCGCTCCTCGCCACCAACCAGGGTGATCTGGCCAACGCCAGCGGCTTTGGATAACCGTGGCTTGATTCGCTCCTTCATCTCTTGGTAAAATTCCCGCTCGGTCATGGTGCTGGTGGCACTCATGCGAAGCACCGGGATTTCATCCAAAGCAAATTTGGTCAGAACCGGTGCTTTCACATCTTCAGGGAATCGGGCCACAATCTCGTTCACCTTCCGCTGTGCATCCTGCAAGGCAACGTCCACTTGAGCCGATTGCTCGAACTCAATCGTGACAATCGAAACGCCTTCCAGCGAGGTTGCCCGAACCGATTTGATTTTATCAAGCCCGCTGACCGCATCCTCCACCGGTTTGCTGACCGAGGTCTCCACCTCGCTTGGTGCTGCCCCGGGATAGACCGTGGTGATGGTCACAAATGGGTTGGAGATTTTGGGAAGCAGTTCGTACTTCAGCTGGGCAAAACTGAGCAAGCCCAACACCCCCAACACCGTAAAAATCACCACCACAAAGGTGGGACGCTTTATTGCAAGTTCTGTTAGTGTCATGTTCTCTCTCTCTCCTTTCGTTGTGGGGTTTGTGGGAATTATTTCACCACTTCCACCTGCATCGAATCACGCAGGTTGTTTTGTCCGGTGCTGACCACTTGCTCCCCTTCTTTCAATCCCGACAGCACTTCCACGTTGGTTCCAACTTCGTCGCCAAGCACAACCTCACGCAGGCGAACGGTGTTGCCGTTGACCACATACACTTGGGCGTTTTTCACGCTGCCGATCACCGCTGCACGTGGGATCACGGTGCTTGTGCGCTTTGGCAAGGAGGTGAAGCTGACGCGACCGAACATCCCGGCTTTCAGCGGATGCAGACGGCTGTTCAGGATGGTGATCTCCACCGGATAGGTATGGGCTTCGTCCGCTTTTCCGATGATCGCCTTAATCCGCCCTTCTATCTTCACCCCGGGATAGACTTCGGTGGTAATGGCTACTGGGTCGCCCGTTTTTAGGCTGAAGACATCTTTCTCCGGCACGTTGATACGCAGCTTCAAGTTGGCAAGATCAACGATTGTTCCCAGCACTTGGCCCGCTTGCACCATCGAACCAACCTCAACGCTTTTGGCGGTGACAGTTCCGGAGATCGGCGCGCTGATGCGGGCATCGCGAAGCTGGCGCTGGGCAGCGGCAACCTGTGCTTCGGCAAGCTGGACGGCCCATTTGGCGTTGTCCAGTGTTTGATCCGGCAAGGCGTTTTCCACTTGGACCATCTGCATCCGTTCATGCTCCTTCTTCGCTTTTTCAAGACTGATCTCGGCTTGTTGCAGTGCCGTCCGTTTCAGCTCGTCGTCAATGGTGATAAGCAGGTTGCCGACCCCTTTCACCTGCCCAAGTTCCATATTCACGGAACGGACACGCCCCATGGTTTCGCTGGCGATATTGACCTCGCGGCTGGCGATAATAGTCCCAACCAACGACAGGTCGCTGGATAGTTCTTGCGAACCGACGGTTGTCACCGAAACCGCAAACGGCTTAACGGTGACGCTTTTTGCTTTGGCTTCGCTTTGTGCTTTGTTGCTCATCAGCAGCGAGTAGCCGCCATAGACCAACAGGATAGCAATCAGCGATGTCACAGTGATAGTGATGATACGTTTCATAGGTTTTCTCTCTCTCACTCTTCGGTTGCGTAACTCAGTTCTTGTGAGTTGTTGATGTGGGTATGGATTGGTTCGCACCCCGTAGCCTGGGGTGAACAATCTGGTGGTTAGCGTCAGTTTTGGCTGTACTTCACGTCGGTGCCGTCGCCGGTAATTTGGTAGCGTTGTCCAAGCAGTGCTTCCAGTTCGGCCAGCGCAACGTTGTAGTCGTTGATTGCGGTCATCTGGTTCCACTTGGATTGTGCCATGGCGATGTCGGCATCGTTAATCTGAAGCTGGGTTCCGGTTCCGGCTTTGTAGCTGGCTTGGGCAATTTTGTAGCCCTTGTCGGCTTGGTCAATCACCCTGTCGGTTGCGGCAATCCGTTGGCGCGCAAAGTCAATGCGGCGTATGATGGTTTCAATCTGGGTCCGTAGCCCGTTGCGGGCATTTTCAAGCTGCAATTTCGATTTCTCCTTCTCCACTCTGGCTTGCTCTTCTTGGGCCTTTGTTTTTCCGCCGTTGTACAAACTCAGGCTGAGATTCAAACCAACGTAAGCGGTTGGCTGGAACTCCAAATCGCCAAACTTATCGGCTTGTGCGCTGTACTGGTAGGTTCCAAAAAAGCCAAGGGTTGGAAGGTAGTCGCTCCGTTTGATGTCAATCAGCTGCTGGTTGACTTCATCGTTCAGGGCAAGGGCTTGCAGCTGTGGATTGTATTCCTCGAGAAGTTTTTTGGCTTCCTCCACTTGCGGCTCAACCCGTTCCAGCGATGCAGGGCGGGCAACGCGTTCGGCAACGTCAATCTGTTCGGTTTCTGGGATTCCCATTGCCAGCTTCAATCCATCCAACGCTTGATTGTAATTGTCGCGTGCTTGAACCACTGCCGGCTTTTGGTTGGCAACCTGAACCTCGGCACGGATAGCATCAAATTCGGCACGAATACCGGCTTTGTAGAGCGTTTGTGCGTTCTTGAAGGTCTCTTCCGAGTTGGCCAACAACTGCTCGCTGACAAGCAGGTACTCCTTGGTCAGCATCGCTGTATAGAAGGCACGCTTCACCGTTAGGATCACCTCACTGGCGGTTGCACGAAGTTGCTGGCGCGAGATTTGGGAATAGACCTTAGCGGTGTTCGGAGCATCGAATGCCGCTTGGTTGTAGATGATTTGGTTGACGGTGATGTCGGCCTGCAAGGCGTTGTCCGAGCCGATCTCGATGGGGCGGACGATGCCATCTTGCCCCGGGATGTAGAACACCTGCTTGGCAATGTTGAAGGTGTAGCGCCCGTTCAATCCCACCGATGGCAAGGCGTTGCTGTAGGCTTCGTCAACACGGGCATCGGCGTTCTCGATCTCCAGCCGCGAGATTTTCAGGTCGCGGTTGTTCTGTATGGCTGTGGCAATTGCTTGCTCCATTGTCAGAACTTTCGGCGTTTGGGCAGTGGCCGCTGCGGTAACGCCAATTAACAGCAGCAGAGTGGTCAATGCACGTTGCATCACGGTTGTGGTTTTGTACTCTCTCTTCATTGCTCTCTCTCTCTCTCTGGATATACTCTCAGGCAATTACGTTGCCCGTGTGGGTTGTGGCTTATCGTGTGATGCCACGGAAATAGATGGTGAGGATCAGTTTGGCAGCTGCCTCGATCTCGGCATCAATATCTTTAGCGAACAGGGTGTCGAACAAAGCGTTCAGATCCAATCGTTCGGTGCTTGGACTTCCTGTTGGGTGATTACCACAAATCTTGGTATACACCCGGCTGTTGAATTGCCCAAGCAGCAGGCTGGTTAGGATTGCGGCAAGCTCCATCGGCTTGGCAAATTCAATCACCGTTCCCTGCTCCTGTTCGGCGGCGACGGCTTCGGAGATCATGGTGAGAAGTTGCGGCATCATCTGCATCATTGGGTTGCGCTCCTGCAAGTGGTGCGATTCCCGCATCATCAGATAAAGGCTTTCGGGATTATGAAAGAAATAGTTCAACTGCCCCCGCACGAACATCTCAATCTTATCGCTGAATGGAGCATCGCCATGGAAAGCGGTGTCAGCAATCCGGATAATCTGCCGGAGGTCATCATCCAACACGCTGTGAAACAGTGCTTCCTTGCTGGTGAAATAGTTGTACAGCGTCCCTTTTCCAAATTCGGCGCGCTCGGCAACATCCTCTAACTTGGCGGCACTAAAGCCTTTGCGGGCAAAAACAGTACGAGCAGCCTGAAGTATCTCTTGGCGGCGTAGTAGTCGTTCCCGTTCGCGGCGTGGAATCCGCTCCTGCACATCATGGTCCATCATTACGATCAAACAGTTGTCAAGACTTAAAATTCAATAAATGACTGGCTGGTCATTTATCAAACCAACGGGTGCAAACATAAATCGTACTGGCCGGTCATGCAACTCATTAGTTGTAAAAAGGCGTGGTGGGTCACTATCGGTAATCGTAGGTCCTCAACCTGCACTCTTTTGGTCCTTCTGCTATGGATTTAGAGCAATAATGTGCGTTGCTCTACAACGTGTGGGCCGAAGACACCTGCGGCTACCAACCTTCTCGGAATGGTAGCCGCACGTTCTTATCCTGCAATGCTTTTTCTTCTACAATCAGGTAGGCGCAGACTGAAGACCAATGCCTACCCGGAGATATCTACTGTACATCAATAATTCGGCGGTTTTTCTGCACTTGCACTCGCCCGAAACGGATCTCCAACACTCCCTCTTTGAATGTTGCGGCAACCTCCTCGCGGTTCACATCTTCCGGCAATGGAAGCGTGCGGGAAAAAATGCCGTAGCTCCGTTCTGTCATCAATATCCGGTCTCCTTCCCCTGTGGCTCCCATCTTCCGCTCCCCTTTCAGAAGCAAGGCATCGTCGCTTACTTCCACCTGAACATCTTCCCGCTGCATCCCCGGCAAATCCACATGGACCACGTAGGCGTTGTGTTCTTCACGTATCTCCAACGATGGCACCCAGCTTCCCCCCTCGTTCTCGGCTATCCCTTTCCACAGCTCGTTGATTCGTGTACGGACGTTTGGCCAGCCTCCGGTTTTCCATTGCGTGGTCATCCGCTCCACTTCTTCGGCAGCTTTTTTCAGTTGGTCGCCAACGTTTTTGCGGAAGGTATCGAACGATGGCTCGTTCTGGTTAGGTTCTTGGTTGGCGCGTTGGTCATCGCCGTTGATGGTGATTTTGAAGGTATCCATAACTCAGTTGTGGTTGTTCGGTTTGTCCTTGCTTGGCCGTAGTTCGGCGGCGGCGGGAGAACGGGGGATGGTGGTGAAGGTTGCATGCGTTCCCACCACAACCGCTCCTGGTGATGACGTAATTCACTTATTGCGTTTCTATTTCCGCTGCCGCACCACTTCCACGCTGCAATGGGCACGGGCGGCAACCGCACGCGAGACGCTTCCCAGCAGCAATCGCTCCAACGGATTTAGGCCACGTGCGCCAATAAAAATGCAATCGGCACCCCACCCTTCTGCTTCCTGAAGAATCATCTGCTTTGGGTCTTCATACCCAACCACTGTTGATGTTTCCAACCCCACCCGTTGCAGCCGCTGTTGAATTGCTTCCACCGTTCGTTGCAGATGCGATTCAGTGGAAAGCCCTTCTTCGGCACCCCACACGGAAATTTCAGGAACGAAGGGAGGAGCCGTGACATCAAAGATCGGTTCCACCGCAGCCACAATCCGCGCTTGGGTTCCAACTGCCCATTTCCGTGAAGCAACAGCATTGGCAATCAGCAGCGAGTGTGGCGAGCCATCAACAGCAAGCAACAGCCGTGTTTCTTTGGTGAACGATGCACGCCCACGCGCAATCCGTACCGAGCAGTCAGCTTCGGCCATCACCGATTGCGAAACACTCCCCATAAACATCCGGCCAATCAGGGAACGCCCGTGCGATCCAACAATGATCAGGTCAGTATCTCGCTGGCGCGAGCAACGAATAATTGCGCTCGCTGGCGATCCTCCCACCTCTTCAGTGGTCAGGCTCCATGCGGGAAATCGTTGCTGCAGATAGTCCGCAGCCTGTACAGCAGTGACGTGTGCAAACTCCATTGCGGTCTGCATTCGTTCGGCAGAAACCCCTGCGCCCAATTTTCCGGCTGGAAACCGCAACTCGGCAACAGTGATAACCACCCCTTCCACCCCTTCGGCTGGAAGCCCAGCACGGTCAATTTCGGATAGCGTATCACGTGAGCATTGCGAGCCGTCGTAGGCAATGATGATGTCCATGTAGTCCCTTCCTTCGTTACTTCATTGAAATTGGTTCACAGCCTAAATCTACAGAAGCATCGCCATCAAATCCCTGACCCGTATCAGATTCTGGGCGATATTTCACCCACTTCTGTAAAATCAGCGGTTTCCATTGAGCGATTTCCCTAATTTCACCACCATGAAACTGGTTCCAACACACGTTGTTCGCCAACTGGAAGAGACCGTCGGCAAGGCCAATGTGATTGCCCAACCCGATGAGCTGATCGTCTATGAGTGCGATGCCTACACCCTTGAACGGAACGCCCCACAAGCAGTGGTGCTTCCCGGCTCAACCGATGAAGTTGCGGAAGCGGTCCGGATCTGCGCCGCCCACCGATTACCGATTATCCCTCGCGGTGCCGGAACCTCACTTAGCGGAACCGTGCTTGCCGTTGATGGTGGCATAGTGGTGGCAACAACCCGGATGAACCAAGTGCTTTCGATTGACCCACGCAACCGCAGAGCGTTGGTGGAACCCGGCTGCGTGAATATCTGGGTGACACGCGCCGCACAGCACCACGGGCTGCACTACGCTCCTGACCCCAGCAGCCAAATGGCCTGCACCATCGGCGGGAACATTGCCACCAACTCCGGCGGCCCCCACACCCTGAAGTATGGTGTCACCACCAACCACATTCTTGGTTTCCAGATGGTGCTTCCCGATGGCCAAATTGTTTGGTTAGGAACCGAACCGAATGGCGGAGAAGACACCCCCGGCCCGGACCTTCGCGGCGCGGCTATCGGAAGCGAAGGAATGTTCGGAATAGTTACCCAAGCACTGCTGCGGCTCACACCAATCCCCCAGGAGTACCGCACCATGCTGGCGGTGTTTGAAACCGTTGAGGACGCAAGCCACGCCGTCAGCCAGATTATCGCCAGCGGAATCGTTCCCGCCGCGCTGGAGATGATGGATGGCCTTATCATCCAAGCTGTGGAGGAACGCTACGGCTTCGGTTTTCCGCTGGATGCCCGGGCAATCCTAATTATTGAGTTGGATGGATTACGCGCAGGGCTTGGCCGGCAAGCCGAACAAGCAACTTCCTTCTGCTTGGGGAACAACGCACGCGAAGTTCGGCAAGCCCAAACCGAAAAAGAACGGAATGAGCTTTGGAAATGCCGCAAACGAGCGTTCGGAGCCGTGGGCAAACTCAGCCCAAATTTTATGACTCACGATGGGGTTGTCCCACGTTCCAAATTGCCGGAGATGATGCGGTTTATCAGCGATGTTTCCGCACGCTACGGGATGCAGATTCCGAACGTCTTCCACGCTGGCGATGGAAACTTGCACCCGCTGATTTTATACAACGAGCGCGACCCCAGCCAAATCCAACGGGCGATTGCTGCCGGCCATGAAATTCTGCGGAAGTGCATCCAACTTGGCGGAAGCGTCACCGGTGAGCACGGAATCGGCGTGGAAAAAATTGACTTTATGGCCGAACAATTCACCCCCGATGATTTGGATGCAATGCGCGCACTGCGGAAAGTGTTCGACCCCGAAGAGCATTGCAACCCGCACAAAATGTTCCCCGGCGCAATGCGGTGCGCCGATTTCGTCCAACGCAAACAGATCCCCGCATGACGATTCATCCTACCTCAATCGAAGAACTTGCCGATGCCTTGCACAGCGCGGCAGCATCGGGCAAACAGATTTCCGGTTGGGAGCTGTCATCGCTCCCCCGCTCCATCGTTCATCACGCCAGCGATCTAACCGTAACCCTCACATCGAATGTCCATTTGGCAGAACTTCAGTCGAAATTAGCTCCGCACCGCCAGTGGCTTCCGATTGATCCACTCTCAGAAATATCACCAACAATTGAGCAGATACTTTCCAGCAATCTAAGCGGCCCTCGCCGCTACGGATTCGGGACAATTCGGGAGCATATTCTTGGCGTAACAGTAATGCTTGCCAATGGCCGTGTGATACACTCAGGCGGGCAAGTGGTGAAAAATGTGGCAGGTTTTGATCTATGCAAATTATTTATTGGAAGCCGTGGAAATCTTGGAATAATTCTTGAAGCAACCTTCAAACTGCGCCCTTTTCCGGAATCTGAGAAATTATTTGCGTGCCAATGCAGCTCACTTTCAGAAGCCGATGCCGTCATCAACACATTAATTTCTGCTCCCATTGCTCCCGTTATTCTTGATCTGCACAATCTGAGCAGCAGCAATCACTGGCAAATAGTAATTGGCCTTGCCGGAGCAACAGAAGATGTTGCATGGCAAGCCGCCATCTTGCAATCAGTCGGGGAATTTAAGGCCAGCAACGATCACTATTTGGATGCAGCAATCCGGCAAATACCGAACATCAACGCAACGCATTCGGTACTTCCTTCGCAACTATGCCAAGTGCTTGCATTACTTCCTAAAGGGCCAGTGCTTGTTCATGCTGGAAATGGAATTATCCGCAACGGGACAACAGATACAGTGCCTGTTGCCAGCAGCGTTTCTGGATTATTGAAGCGATTAAAAAGTGAATTTGACCCTGTCGATATTTTCGGCAGATTGTAGCAGGAGAATTTTAATTTCATTTGAGTATCTCTTATAGTCATTGCAAGGAATTTTCGACGAAAAGCGAGTGAATACAGAAATCACAAACAGAACAAACCATGGAACCATCATTTTGGGAAGCGCGGTGGCGGAAGAACCAAATCGGATTTCACTTGGATGAAATAAATCCGATGCTGATAGCGTATCTGGATTCGCTGAACCTTCGCCACGGCGACACTGTGCTGGTGCCGATGTGTGGGAAATCGTTGGATATGCTCTATCTGCGCAATCAAGGCTTTCGCGTTATTGGTGTTGAGCTAAGCGAACTTGCAGCCCGTTCGTTTTTTGCTGAAAACAATCTTGCGTTTACCGAATCACAGCTCGGGGATTTTCTAAGATTCGAATCGGAAGGGATTATAATTCTTTGTGGCAATATCTTTCACCTGCGCAGCGACCACATTGCCGATGCAGTTGCCAGCTACGACCGCGCCGCACTGGTTGCCCTTCCCCCAGAAATGCGTCGCAAATATGTTGACCATCTCAGCCACATTCTTCCCGCATCATTCAAAACATTGCTCATCACGTTTAAGTATCCACAGCATGAAATGTCAGGCCCTCCATTTTCGGTTGAAGAAGCTGAGGTACGGCAATTATTTAGCAGGTGGGAAAGCATTGAGTTGCTTCATACTGCCGATATACTGTCGGAAAATTTACATTTCCGGGAGCGTGGATTAACTGATTTACGGGAGAATGCCTTTCTACTTCAGAGGAATCTCTCCCAGCCATGAATCAAACTCAACTTCCACCATTTCTTGACCGCAGCAAATCAGACGCTTGCATTCATTGCGGGCTGTGTTTGCAGTCATGCCCAACATTTCTGGAGACTGGAAACGAAAATGATTCCCCGCGCGGGCGCATCCATTTAATGCGAGGATTGGATGATGGAAAAATCCTGCTAACGGACAGGGTTGCCACCCATATTGACCGCTGCTTAGGCTGCCGTGCTTGCGAAGCCGTCTGCCCAAGCGGTGTGGAATATGGAGCGATGCTGGAGGCAACGCGCCACACAATCACCCGGCATCGCACCATGCGGTTACCGCAACGGCTGCTACAAAAAGTAGTAGTCGAGCGGATGCTAACCTGGCCCAATGGATTGCGGCTTGCAGTAAGCCCAGCAAGGGGAATGCAACGGTTTGGATTAACTAGAGTTCTTCCGCAGCGGCTGCGCAAGCTGGTAGAATTAATTCCACAAAAACCGAAAAACTCCACATCACAGCCTTCTTTTCATCAAGAAAAAATAGAGGTGAAAGCAACCGCAGGAATGATGAGCGGCTGCGTTGCCAGCGTGCTGTTTGGGGAAACGAACCAAGCAACAGTTGCTCTGGCTCAAGCGTGCGGTTATCAAATAATTGTCAGTTCGGGTGACCTATGCTGCGGAGCTATTCATGCTCATTCTGGAAACCTACCGGAAGCGCGCAAGCGAGCGCAAAGGATGATTGAGTTTTTTGAGAATACCGAAACTGATGTTGTTATCGTAAATGCAGCTGGGTGTGGTTCAACCATGAAAGAATACCCCCAGTTTTTTAGCAACAATGCAGAATGGAGACAGCGTGCCGAGCAATGTAGCAGCAAAGTGCGCGACGTGACGGAGATTGCGGCAGAGTTGCCAGCCTCACTCAAAAAAAAGAAACAGGAACACCCGCGCACAACCTATCACGATGCCTGTCATCTATGCCACGCGCAGCATATCACGGAACAGCCGCGCACATTGATGCAGGAAATTCTTGGGAATAATTTTGTGGAGCTTCCCGAATCGGATGTTTGCTGTGGCAGTGCCGGCAGCTACAATATCACTCAGCCGGAGCTTGCCGGGCGGCTTGGTTCGCGGAAAGCAAGAAATATCATTGCAACAGGGGCAACGGTTGTGGTGACTGCGAACATCGGTTGCATTATGCAGATCCGGGCAAGCTTGCAATCAGCGGGCGTGCAGGATATTCAGGTTGTTCACATTGCCGACTGGGCGATACAGGCGATTCAATAAAAAAGCTGGATCGAAAAATAATTTCGATCCAGCTTTGCGGTGTGGTTGCTACATTTTTACTGCATCGGCACGTGCGCTAAGAAATCTTGCGCGAACCGTGGGTAGTACATGGCAAGAATTTCTTCCAACCGTTTTGGGTCGGGCGATTTTAGGATCATGCCAGCGTAATGCTTTTTCTTCTGAATCCACGCTACCTCGGGGTCGGTGTAGGCGGCCATGTTGGGTTCTTCTTGGCGCGCTAACGTGAAAATTCCGGCCCCATATTCTTTGTTGGCGGTTGGCAATTTGTACTTCTCCCCTTTTGGCAGCAACTCAATTTTTGCCCACTCGTGCCACAAGCAAATTCCGGTGGAGTGCCAGATAATATCTGGGATACGCGCACCGCCAACACGTGCGCCAGCCTCAAGAAAATAGAAGACACCATCTTCTTTCCCCTTGATATACTCAATGTGAGTGCATCCCCACTTCAGCCCCAAGCCCTTAATCACTTTTTTGTTGATTGCCTGCAAAGCTTTTTCGTCTTCGCTTCCTTTCTCCAGCATCCGTGAGGTGAAGATGCCGCCGGAGGTATTTAGATCCAGCATCGGCATTCCATATTTGGAGCAGCTGGCAAATGCTACTTTATCATCCGAGACCAATGAGTCCACGTGATACAGGTCGCCAGGGATAAACCGCTCCAATAAATAGTGCGATTGTTTATCGCCAAGCTCATTCAGTTTTGGCCAGATTTCATCGGGGTTAAAGATTTTTGTGATCTTCATTGCCGAAGCCCCCATTCGAGGTTTCAGCATCCAAGGCCCCTGTGTGTTTTGGAAATACTCACGAATCTCATCGTGGTTCAAAATCCGGGTAAATTCCGGCACGGGGATACCTTCTTCTTCCGCTTTTTTCCGCATTGCTAATTTATCGCGGAAGTAGCGGGCAGTGGTTTCCCCCATTCCTGGGATGCGTGTGTGCTCGCGCAAGGCAGCGGCCACCTCGATGTCGAACTCCCCAAGCCCGACAATTTTGTCGAATTTTTGCGTCCGCATTAAATAGCAGACAACGTTACGGACAACTTTTTCATCGTACAGATCGGGAACCGCGTAGATTTCATCAATGGATTCGCGGGGCCAGGCTTCTTTCAGGTATTTTTCCTCGGTCAGCAAAAAAACGCGCCAGCCAAGGCGTTTTGCTTCGATCAGAAATGGACGCCCGAACAGAGCGCCAACAACGCAGAGTACTGCAGGACGGTTATCCATAGAATTCCCTCGGTTAATGGAGATTGATGTGTCTGGAAGGCAGCAAGGTTCGTTGAGAATTGCCCATGTAAGCATGGATGCTTGCAATCATCCATGCTCAAGCACAACGTTTTTTAGGCGTTGCCATGCAAGAAGGCCATCGGCAAGATTGGTGCGCCAGTTGCCCCAGGTGTGCCCTTGCACATATTCCATGCAGGTCGCTTCGGCACCAACGTTTCGCAAGCGTGCGTACATGATGCGGGTGAGCTCGCGGGCATCGCAAACGGTTCCGGTTTCCAGAACGAACAGGATGTCCGGCGCATTTTTTAGGGAGGCTGGGCGGAAAATTGCGCCGCGTGTTACCCAGTAGGCTGGGCTTTGGGCAATCACCGCGCCCAGTTGCTTGGGGAAATCAAGCGCGGTTTGTGTGGCAAGCAACCCGCCAAGCGATGCCCCGGTGACGCAACGGTCTTGCGGGTCTTCGCTGATTTTCACGCCGCGCTCTTTCCAGATTTCCACCGCCTTCGGGATCACTTCTTCCACACAAAACTGCTCGTAGTTTTTATTGAGAGCGTACTCGGTATGGCGATTGTGAGGGGGGATAAAAATTGCACAGGTTGAGGGGAGCTTCCCGGCAACCATCAAGTGGTCTAGAATGTGATGAAACCGCCCGATGCTGATTGCTTCGGCCCCGTCGTGAACCAACAATAGTTGGTGTTCCACCAGCGGATCGGCGGCGGCACTGCCTGGGGTGAACAGGAAGAACTCGCGCTCTTCATGCAAAATTTCGCTTTTCAGGCTGTGGCGTGTGATTGTTCCCCGCTTGATGCTCTGATCTTTTGGTGGAGTTAGGAAGGAGCGATCCTCGTACTCGTCCATCCAGAATTCGGAGTTCACACCGAAGCCTTCGGCGGAAGTGTGGGGGTTTCCCGGATCCAGTATCCAATTGCCATCCACCACCAGCTTGTACTGAAGCCGGGCCGTGCGGGGGAAGGATAGCACGGCTTGGAAGAGTTTGGTTTCGGCAACACGCTCGAACGGGACAGCCATTTGCCAGTAAGTCCAATCGCCAGCAATCATCACGTGGCTGGCATCACCATAAAAGAAGAAATGAGCGCGCCCTTCCAGTGCCATTGGCGTTCCGCTCTCTTTCTTGATAGCTGCGTACAATGCCGCTGCTTTCTTTTCCCGCTCGATTTTATCCTCAATATCGTGCAGCTCCACTAATTGCTGCTCGAATGTTTTCAGTTTGTTCATTCTGTCAGTTGTTCGTCCAGAGTAATGCCGCCAGCGAAGGATATCTTGCACTTGGTGTGCAAGCTCACGTATCCGTTCGCCAAGCTGCGCCAATGGGTTGGGCATTGATTAGGATGTCAGTCGTAGATATAGCCGCAGGTACTGCTGCACCTGTGCCTCCCATGAATAATTCTTCCTCATGCCGTTCCGCATGATCTGCTGCCAAACGGGGCGGTTGTGCCACGTATGGATTGCGAACTCAATGGCCCAATACAGCTCCTTTGGCGAAAATCGCCGGAAAACGAACCCAGTGCCGTTTCCGGTTGTTGGGTCGAACTGCTGCACGGTGTCGGCAAGTCCGCCGGTTTTCCGGACGACAGGGACGGTTCCGTAGCGAAGGCTGTAAATCTGATTCAGTCCGCACGGCTCGAACCGTGAAGGCATCAGGAAAATATCTGCTCCGGCCTCGATCAAATGCGCCAGTTCGTTACTGTATCCTTTGTAGTAGCAAACCTTCCCGGGGTGCCGCGATTGAACTCCGCTGAAAAATCGCTCATATCGGTCGTCGCCGCTTCCCAACACCACCAGCCGGATGTTCCGCCGCGACAGCACTTGATCTATTGTATCAAACATAAGATCGAACCCTTTTTGGTCGGTCAACCGCGAGACAATCCCAAGCACCGGAGCCGCTGGATCGTAGGTTAGGTTCACCCGTTGCAGCAGATGCTGCTTGTTGGCTTCCTTCCCGCTAAGGTCGTTGATGGAGTACTTGTATTTGGTGAATGCGTCCTTTTCGGGACTCCATTCATTGTAATCCACCCCGTTGACAATGCCGACCACCGCCCCGCCCCGCTGGCGCAGGAAGCGATCCAACCCCGCCCCACCGTCGGCTGTGCGTATCTCCTGGGCGTAGGTTTTGCTGACGGTGGTGATAGCATCGGCGTAGAAAATCCCGGTTTTCATCCAATTGACGATGCCGTAGCGAAGGTCGTCGTTATCGAACCGTTGGCGGTACTCACCCATCCCCACAACGTCAATCGTGCTTGCGGAAAAGACCCCTTGATAGGCCACGTTGTGCAGCGTCAGCACCGTGCGGGTGCGGCTGAAGAGGCGATCCCAGGAGTAGAGTGTTTTCAGCATCAGGGGGATCAGCCCGGTTTGCCAGTCGTTGCAGTGCATGATGTCGGGGGCAAACCCCATCCGCTGGCAACACTCGATGGCAGCTTTGGAGAGAAGCGCGAAACGGAGGTACTCATCGGCAGCATCGGTATAAACCGAGCCACGATGATAGAGTTCCGGGCAATCAATCAAAAAAACGCGGGCGTTGCTATCGGGAAGCGTCCCACCCCACACCGAAAAATGGATCCAACGCCCGCCAAACTGCAACCCGATACGCTGCATGGAATCAACCAGTTGAAGGTTGTATTTGCGGGTATCCACCATGTTGTACAGCGGCAGGAACACCCGGACATCGCAGCCATAGCGAGCCAGATATTTCGGGAGCGCGCCGGAGACATCGGCAAGGCCGCCGGTTTTTGCGTAGGGGACAACCTCGGAAGCAACGAAGCAGACGTTCATAGGCTGGCAGGAGTTCGGAAGAATGGAACAGCAGGAGAACCGGGGCCGAAGATACAACGGCGCGGGAAGAATCCAACAGCTTTTTCCAAGCTGGAATAGTTTATTGGGGGAAGAACTCCTCCCTGATCTTCTTTGGCAATCCAGCAACCACCAGATTGTAGGAGTGATCAATCATCTCACGGATCTCACGTGCGGGGATTGTGCCATCCATCACCACGGTGTTCCAGTGCCGTTTGTTCTGGTGGTAGCCCGGGGTGACGGCGTGGTAACGCTCACGGAGTTCCAACGCCAGTTCCGGCTGGCATTTCAGGTTGACGCTGAGCGGAAGGCGTAGGGTGTTGGCCAGCGCAAACATTTTTCCCGCCACTTTGAACACCAATGTCTCTTGGTCGAACGGCATATTTTCGGTGGTGTGCGGCTTGGCAAGGCAGTAGCTGCGGAAGGTGTCGAACGTCATGGCCAATAATTTTTTGGTGTACTGGTGAGAAATCGGATACGCGAAGTCTGCGGCTATCCGGTCAACAGCTCGCGCCAGATTCGGGCGGCATTGCGGGCATCGTTGATTGCCGAATGTTTGGGGCCATTGTCTTCCAGCCCCAGCAGTTTCATTGCTTGTGGCAGCGGGACTATCCGCCCGGCAAAGCGGTCGCGGAACTCTAAGCGGAGGTCAATGAACTCTGGGCTGAACGGATACGGCAGGCGATAGAAGCGGCACGATTGCTGCATCAGGAAGCGATCGTAGGAACCCCACGCGCAAAACGTGACGGCAGTTGGTTCCCCTATCCATTCAAGCAGCCGGGGCATCACTGTGCTGAAACGTCCTGCCCCATCAACATCCTGTTGCTTGATTCCGGTAAGCTGCGTGCAGTATTGGCTAAGTTTTGGGTGGCGTTCGGGGCGGACGAAGCTTTGGAACTCACCATCCTCGTGCAATCCATTACGCAGCAGTTTCACACACCCGAATTCAATGACTTCCGCCTCACTTCGACGCTCGCCCCCCGCCCAGCAAGTGGCTTCAAGGTCAACAATTAGATAGTGGGTTAGCGGCGGCACGGCTGGTGTCTGGTTGGAAAAATTATCAGGTTTATGAACAATGTTTTGGAAAAGGTAGGGATGCTGTTGTAGATTCTTCCCCCACAGTACAAAACCAGACTGTTATTAAAGGGCTATGGCAATCACTTGTCTTGGAACCATGCGCGAAGAACTGCAAGGGACATCGGTAGATGCCCTGTTCACACGCGGCGAAGCTGAACGGCTACTGAAACGCCCGAAAGCACAGGAAGACCTTGAGAAAATCACGAAATCGGAGCGGGGCGACAACCGTTTGCGGGTGCTTGCTCACGAGCTGCTTGTGATGCTTGGCAAGGCCCCCGACGCACGGATGATCAAGGTGTACTGCGAAGCCATTGATGGCGCGTTCATGCACCATTGGTGGGCACTTCCGGGGGGACATCTGGCCAAACTTGGCGAAACAATGGTGAAGTTTGGCGATGCAGCAATCCCACACCTTATCAAGGATCTGGACAACCCAACCCCACTGACAGCACTGGGGCCAGAGGCACCGATATTCCGTCAATATCGGTACTGCGTTGGAGATTTAGCAGCATACTTTATTTGCCAAATTCAGGGCCGCGAGTTTAACAACAGTGAGTCGTTAGAGTCGCGCACGGCCACGTGGGCGGCAATGTACAAGGAGATCAACACCGCACTCACAAACGAGCGCCGGAAGTAGTTGCTGGCAGTCATCCTTCCGGCATATCCTTGCGGCAATGCCGGGGGCTTGCCGATGCTTGCTTCCCACAGCAATCATGGAACCCTAATCATGGAACCCTGCCATCCCGCAACAACGGGATGGTAGGGTTTATTGTGTTACTCATCAGCATTGGGGTCTATCACCACCACGTCGCCAAAGTCGGCAGCACCAATCACCCGCTCGGCCAACTTTTCATCCAACACCACCTGCGCAAGGTCGCTGTCGTGGAACTCGGCAAATGGCATATCCTCGGCGTAGTAGGTCAGCAAAAAATTGGCGGCTGACATCAGCGCGTTGATGAGATCTTCGTTGGCCAGATCCTCCGGTTCCCACACCAGCCGCGCCCAGTAGAATCGTTCGGCCTCGATGCGGTCATCGGGGTAATCGTAGGCGTAGCAGTCAATGTTGTCCTCACGCTCAAAAATGGTCTCGTGGGGAATGATGGTACTATCCAGCAGAAAGGTTCCAACTTGGTAGAACGTTGCTTCCACCACTTCAAGCTCATCATCATCATCGCCGTCGTCCCCCTGCTCTCCATCCTCTTCATCCCCCTCCATCCCTTCATGCTCAGCTTTCTGGTGTTCCAGAATGGTTGGGAAGTCTGGCGGTGCAATGTCATCATCATCATCCCCAGCTTCCAGATGCTCGGCATCGGCAATGTGAAAGTTCACAAACCACCATTTTGCAATCGTTGCAATGATGTTGGTGTAATGTTCTGGTGCTGTCACCACGGTGGATAGGCCGAAGCGTGCATCGTGGCCAAGCTGGCGCAGCACGCGCCGAAGCAGCCCCAGCCCAGCGCGCGCGTACTCCGGCGCGACAAAGGCATCGGAAACACGAATCAGCACATCTTCCGGGTTTTTCAATTCAGGGAAGCGGCTCACCAAGTCGGTGTGATTGCTGTTGTTCATAACAAATTTGGGTTGTGATTACAGTAGTTGGGAACGCCCGCGAATATACTACAGCTTCCCCTTGTGACGGCAGCCTGCCCCCCAAAAGCACGTGGTTCGGGTGTGCGCCAAGCCATGCCAATTAGTAACACAGTTGGCTCCCAACCCCATTTTCCAAAAAATCCACCCGCGAACGGTTGCGGAAGTCACGGTCATTCAGTAGAATTGCCCCCTTTCAAAACCGGCAGCCCTGCATTGGCCAACCGTGACCGTCTTCGTCAACCGTTTTCGTTCTGGTTTCCAGTGTCGCGCTGCTTGAAGTCAACTGACCATCAGCTCAATGTTCCCTCAACTTCCCGAACGTGTTGATTACCCAGCATTGGAACGTGACGTGCTCTCCTTCTGGAAGCAAAACGGCACGTTCAAACGCTCCATCGAATCACGCCCTGCCAGCAATCGTTGGGTGTTCAACGAAGGGCCGCCAACGGTAAACGGAAACCCTGGCATCCATCACGTTTTTGGCCGCACACTGAAGGATATGTTCTGCCGCTACAAGACGATGCGTGGCCACCGCGTGGAGCGCAAAGGTGGCTGGGACACCCACGGCCTTCCGGTAGAAATTGCTATCGAAAAACAGCTGGGGCTGAAAGAAAAAAGTGAGATTGAAACTAAGATCGGCGTGGCCGAATTCAACCGCCTTGCGCGCGAGATGGTGTACCAGCATATCAACAAGCCGGACGGCTGGAACACCCTGACCGAGCAGATGGGCTACTGGGTGGATCTGGAAGATCCCTACATTACTTGCACCAACAACTACGTCGAATCGGTCTGGTGGGCGCTAAGCCAGTTTCACAACAAAGGGCTGATCTACCGTGGCTTCAAAATTGTGCCGCAATGCCCCCATTGCGAAACCCCGCTAAGCTCGCACGAACTTGCCCAGGGCTACAAAGATGTCCGCGACCCCTCGCTGTATGTGAAAGCACGGGTTCTGGAGGAAACCCTCCCCGAATCGCTTCGCGGAAATGGGAGCAACACCTTCTTCTTGGTCTGGACAACAACCCCGTGGACGCTGATCTCGAACGTTGCACTGGCGGTGGGTGCATCCATCACCTACCTGCTGGTGCGCAATCCGGCAACCGATGAGCAATTTATCCTGGCCGAAGCCCGCCGCGCCGCGCTTGATCCCGACGGCGTGTGGGAAGTAATTGCCAGCGTGAGCGGGGCCGAACTTGAGCGCGTCCGCTACGAACGGTTGTTCAGCTACGTGGCAACCGACAAGGACGCTTGGTATGTGGTCACGGGGGATTTTGTCAGCACCGAGGACGGAACTGGCATTGTTCACATCGCCCCAGCGTTTGGGCAGGATGACTACGAGGTGTCGCTGAAATATGGGCTTCCGGTGCTGCAACCCGTGACCGGAAGCGGACGATTCACGGCGGACGTTACCGACTACGCCGGACGCACCGTGAAAACATTGACGTTCGAGGACAGAACCGAGGAAGGGACTGATAAAGAGATCATCATCGCCTTGAAGCATCGCGGGCTGGTGCTGAAATCCAGCAACGATTACCTGCACAGCTACCCCCACTGCTGGCGGTGCGATAACCCATTGATCTACTACGCTCGCGACTCCTGGTTCATCCGCACCACACAGTATGCCCAGCAGATGATCGAGCAGAACAACACCATCGGCTGGCATCCGCCGGAAATTGGCGCGGGGCGGTTTGGAAACTGGTTGGAAGAAAACAAAGATTGGTCTCTCTCGCGCGATCGCTACTGGGGAACTCCACTCCCAATCTGGGTGAACGAAGCCGACCCGAACGACATTTTCGCCGTTGGCTCGGTTGCTGAATTGATGGAGGGTGAGTTCCAACACCCCGATGGAAGCATTGTCCCGATGGCGGACGTTGCCGATCAGCTTGATCTGCACAAGCCGTTTGTTGATGGAGTAATCTTCCGCCGCGATGGCAACACCTACCGCCGCACCCCAGAACTGATTGATGTCTGGTTCGACAGCGGTTCAATGCCCTTTGCCCAGTGGCACTATCCGTTCGAGAATCGTGAGTTGATTGAGAGTGGCGAGCGTTTCCCTGCCGACTTCATTGCCGAAGGGATTGACCAAACACGCGGTTGGTTCTACACGCTGCACGCAATCAGCACCGCACTGTTCGGGAAAACTTCCCAGAAAAATATCCTTGTCAACGACCTGATCCTGGATAAAGACGGGCGGAAAATGTCCAAGCGATTGGGGAATGTGGTTGATCCGTTCCAGATGATGAACCGCTTCGGAGCCGATGCTGTCCGCTGGTATCTTACCACCAGCGCGCCGCCGTGGAAGCCCCGTCCGTTCAACCCCGACGACATTGGGCGGACGGTGCTGAGCGATTTCTTCCGTGCGTTGGTGGAGACCTACAAGTTCTTTGTGCTGTACGCCAACATTGATGGATTCACCTACCGCGAAGCATCAGTCCCGTTGGATCAGCGCGCCGAGCTTGACCGTTGGATACTTTCGGTGCTGGCCACCACCACCAAACGCTACACCGCGTTGATGGATGACTACGAGCCAACCAAAGCAATGCGGTTGGTTAGTGAGTTCACCGTAGAGCATCTTTCCAACTGGTACGTGCGCCGCAACCGCCGCCGTTTCTGGAAAGGTGAGATGTCGCAGGATAAACTTGCGGCCTACCAAACGCTGTACGAATGCCTTACGCAGGTCTGCAAGCTGATGGCTCCGGCAGCCCCTTTCCTTTCCGATTATTTGTACCGTGCACTGAACGGAACCACAACGCAAGAAGCCGAAGATTCGGTGCACCTTGCAGTGATTGCCGAAGCAGAAACCGGCACGATTGATCCCGACCTTGAACGCCGCATGGCGCGCGCACAAGGGGCAGTTGCGTTGGCGCGGATGCTCCGCGAACAATCGGGGATTAAAGTGCGCCAGCCGCTTCAGCGATTGCTGATTGCCATTGCCGACGACACCGAACGCGACGACTACCGCCGTGTGGAGGGGATCATCATGGATGAGTTGAACGTGAAGGGAATTGAGTACGTTCGCGCCGGCGAATCGGACGTGGTGAAAATTCGGGCAAAAGCAAATTTTAAGACACTGGGTCCAAAATTTGGGAAGCGGGTGAAAGAAGTGGTGGCATTGATTAACGGCTTATCGCAGCCGCACATCATCCAGCTTCAAGCCGAAGGGAAACTGACGTTGGATGGAGCAGGCGAACCAGTTGAGATCGTCCCAGAAGACATCGAGATCATCCACGAAGACATCGAAGGGTGGTTGGTGGCAAGCCAAGGCTCCATCACCGTGGCACTAGACACCGCGCTGGATGACGCACTCCGCCAAGAAGGGCTGGCCCGCGAGTTCGTCAACCGCGTACAAAACCTGCGGAAAGATTCCGGGCTCGAGGTCTCCGACCGCATCCAACTATCGTTTGCAACCAACGATTCCGCGCTTCGCCAAGCCTTAGAATCGCAGCGGGAATACATCATGGCCGAGACGCTTGCAGTGGTGTTCAGCCAAGCAGAATTTGGCCAACCAGATGGCGATGGAAGAAGCGAAGCGGAAATCAACGGCCAACCATGCCGGATAGAGGTGGTGCGAGCCGAGAACGTGCAAGCAATCTAAACTTCATACTCACATTTTCATTTCGGGGGAACAGCTATGGCAGCCAGCAAACCAAAGGAACCCGCCGCAACGGCAACGAAGGGGAGCAAACCAGCTTCAAGTACGCCAGCAACGCCAACGCAATCCGCAGCAAAATCGGCAGCAAAAAAAGCAATCGCCGGGAAAACATCTGCGGCTCCACCAACAAATGCTGAAGTAAAAACCAAAGCCAAAGCAGCACCAACGCCTTCCCCCAAAACTCCGGCAGCTGCGCCCAAAGCCGCCACAAAACCAGCGGCAAAATCAAAAACAGAAGCCGCCAAACCATCGGCAAAAGGGAGCAGCAAAACGGTAGCAAAACCGGCAACCAAAACGGCTGCAACGCCTGCGGTAAAGGGCTCCGCCAAAACTCCCGCCGAAAAAGGGAAAGCGACCGCTACCCCTCCCCCATCGGCCTCGACAGCAAAAGGGAAGAGCGCGACGGCAGCAAAACCGACCCCAGCAGCAAAAGCTCCAAAAGCCAAGCCGGCTCCAGCAAAAGCAGCATCTGCCGAAAAACCAACTTCAACAAAGGTAGCCCCAGCAAAAGGGGCCGCAACGGCAGCGCAAGAAAATGGAGTAGCAGCCGCAGGGAAACCAAGCAAGCAAGCGTCGAGCAACAAGGGAGCAAAGGGGAGTGCGGCACCGGCAGCAGCAGCGGCGAAGTCCAAAACAATTGGGCCGAAAATCGAATCAACAGCTGAGCCGAAGCCAGCCCCCGTAGCAAAGCCGACACCAGAAAAGGTTGTGCCGGCTAACCAATCATCATCCGTACCAACAGCAGAAGTGACCAATAAGCCAGTAAAGAAAAAATCCGCAGGGTCGAAAGAAAAAGCAGCAAAAGCCTTGCTGGGCAAGCTCCCGAAGGAGATGTTTTCGCCCCGTACCGGAATGAATAACGCCGACTCATTCCCGCAAAAGGAATTAGACAAATTCCGCAAGAACATTGAGTACAAGCGGGAAGAGCAGATAAAAGACCTTGATATCGCCAAAGATTTGTTAGAGGAAGTCACCTCACGCGATAGCGCCGACGACAACAGTGCCTACTCACTCCACATGGAGCAAGGGACCGACGCAATGGAGCGGGAGAAGCGCTATCTGGAAGTTCAGCGCGGTTCCGATTATCTGAAGCGGCTTGAGGAAGCAATGGTTCGCATCAACAACGGGACGTACGGAATGTGTCGAAA
Organism: Armatimonadota bacterium; assembly: GCA_020850315.1. Lineage (GTDB taxonomy): Bacteria > Bacteroidota > Ignavibacteria > OLB7 > OLB7 > OLB7. Next base: position 22,722 of record JADZEY010000092.1, read on the forward strand.
ATGCGGGCTTCGGCTGGACAGCCGCCGGTTGCTGGAGGTCCCAATCGCACAGGTTTGCCCCACCTACAAAAACACCAATAAACTGTGCGAGCCAGGAAAGCTGTACAAAGAGGTCCTGGACCAAGACGAAGAATAAAAAAATCAGGCACCGCAATCAGCGTAGCAAGGGACACCCGGGGAACGCTTCCGTGTGTCCTTTGCGGTTTCTTCCGCGAACGCTAAATGCTGACAAAGGCTAAAAAAACAAAGCGATTTATCCAATCATTAACACAAACCATTTGTGCGGAATAAAATTTTTCTGATCCCATTGCTGATCGTCCTGTTCGATCAAATCACCAAGCTGGCCGTGAAGGGGTTCGACCTGTTCGGTTGGAATTACCCGGGAATGATGCTTGGCGAAAGCCGCCCAGTGCTTGGCGACCTGCTTCGGTGGACGTTTGTGGAAAACCCTGGAATGGCTTTCGGGTTAGATTTTGGGATGCCAGTAATCCTTAGCCTGTTCAGCATCGGGGCCTCCATTTTTCTGGTTCATCTTCTGCGGAAAACATCAGCCGATGGCTGGAGCGGGCTGCGCATTGCATTGGCATTAATTCTTGGCGGTGCAGCTGGGAATTTAATTGATCGCGTGTTCTATGGGGTATTCTACAATTATGCCCCATTATTCTACGGCCGCGTTGTTGATTTTGTGGATGTTGATATCCCCAATTTTGCGCTGCTGGGTCGCGAGCTTGAACGGTTCTATATTTTCAATATTGCCGACGCAGCCGTTTCGGTTGGGGTGGTGTTGTTGCTATTTTTCTATCCAGCAAGCGGAAAGCAACAGGCAACGCCCCCTCCCTCAACTCCAGATTCACCATCCGAACTTGCTCTGTCTGCCGAGCAACCAAGCCAAGCATTGAAGAATGACGACTTGGAGAACTCAACGCTGGAAGAAGGAGAGCGGAAGCAGGAATAATGAAAAAAATGCAGAATTACCAACGCCGGAAGCAGTGTACTGCTTCCGGCGTTGCAGTTTCAGCAGGCAACATTCCGTGGCGCTCCTATTTTTTTCACCCTCCCCCAAAAATTCCCTTGCCAGCAACAGATATTTGTTGTAAGTAGCAACCGCATTCAAGCTACTTCATCAATCGCTCAAATTTGAAGGAAATTCGCCATGTCGTGCAACTGCCTCTTGCCCGATGCCGCCAATAACTGGCGCGAGCTTGCCAGCGCAACCCCTCGCAATCCCCTTGACATTATTGCCAACGCCACCCTCAATGGCAACTCAGGAGTCTTCCTCAACAGTACATCCTTTGCTACTCCCCCCAGCGTCTGGCACGCTGCCGGATCACCAATCTCCCTTACGGCCAACCCCACCGATGCCGCGCTTGGCAGCGACCAACAACTCAATGTTGCTAACGCCAACCAGTGGCAGTTCAAGAATCCAACGTGGAATAGCGATACCAAACTTGCCCCACCCTTGCGCAAACTGA
>JADZEY010000093.1 GCA_020850315.1 Armatimonadota bacterium
ATTTCGGGAGGCGATACTGAAATTTTTCAAGAACATCAAGAACTACAAAGCAGAGTTAGAGAGTCTTCTAACCCTGAATTTCCATATTCCCCGAATTTCGCAAACTCAAAGCACGTGAGTATAAAGATGCCGAAGAAAAAGTGATTGTCTCGTTATTAAATCAGATTGGTTGGAAATCAAAAATTCAAAGTGTAGTGGTGGAGTCTGATCTGATAGACTGGTATGAAAAAGCTCTACGGGGAAAATTCGCAAAAGCTATTGGTGATAAGGTACTGTATTCGTTAGCTGAAGAAATAAAAATCGAGTTTCCAGTAACTGATAGTGCTGAGTTTGATAAATTTTACAATCAAAGGGGGTATAGTCAAATCTTTGATAATTTTTGGAATACTGATATTTTATAAAAAACTACAAAAAAATATCTACCAAACTCTACTTCATGCAGGTTATCACATCTGTCGCCGAAATGCAGCACTACGCCCGCACCTTGCAGCGGCAGAGATTGCGCATTGGGTTTGTCCCAACCATGGGCTTTTTGCACGATGGACACCTCTCGTTAATTCGCCTTGCCAGAACCGAGGCGGATATTGTTGGCGCATCCATCTTTGTGAACCCAACCCAGTTTGCCCCAACCGAAGACCTTGCGCAATATCCCCGCGACTTTGAAGGCGACAAAGCCAAAGTAGCCTCGGTTGGCTGCGATTTTATTTTTTATCCCACAACCCAAGAAATGTACCCCGCCGGGGCCAGCACCATTGTGAACGTGGAAGGAATCACCAGCCGCTACGAAGGTGCGTTCCGGCCAACGCATTTCCGTGGGGTGACAACGATTGTGGCAAAATTGTTCAACAGCGTGATGCCCGATGTTGCTGTGTTTGGCCAAAAAGATGCCCAACAGGTTGCCGTAGTGCAGAAAATGATGAAGGACCTACAGTTCCCGATTCGCTTGCTGGTGGGCCAAACCCTGCGCGAACCTGATGGCTTGGCCATGAGTTCCCGCAACGTCTATCTTTCGCCGGAAGACCGCACGCATGGGCTGTCAATTTCGGCGGCATTGCGTGCGGCGCAACAGGTTGCCGCGCATGGCGGAACGCTTGGCCAGGTGGAACAAGCAATGCACAGCCAGCTTTCCCCTGCAATCGCCCTTGATTACGCCGATGTTGTGGACCCCGAAACCTTCGATCATCCAACCGAAGAAAGCACCCAATGGCTGGGAATTATTGCCGGCACAATCGGGCGAACCCGGCTGATTGATAATATGCTTTTGCGCAGCATGGGTCACTGATCGCTCTACGCGCTTCGATACAGGTCGAAAACGGTTGCTGGAGATCATACCAATATGTTTGCCCTGCAATTGTCCCGCGAGCTTCCGCGTCCTTAGTGCCGGTTTCGCGTTCCATTCACTTACCGAAAGGATGAGCAAGCGACAATGACCCGTTTCATGTTCAAATCAAAAATCCACCGCGCCGTCATCACGCAGGCCGAACTGTACTACCAGGGAAGCCTGACGATTGATGAAGAGCTGATGGAAGCAGCCGATCTGCTTCCGTACGAGAAGGTCTCGGTGGTCAACGTCAATAATGGCGAGCGATTCGAGACCTACGTTATCACCGGCGAGCGTGGTAGCGGGGTGATCTGCCTAAACGGGGCTGCGGCACGGAAGGGATCGGTGGGGGATGAGGTCATCATCATCAGCTATGCTTCGATGACCAGCGAGGAAGCCCGAACCTACAAGCCAGCTATCGTCATGGTGGATAAACGCAACCGCATCCTTTCCCTCACCGACGAACAGCGCGCTGGGCAGAAGTACGTGTCGGTGTAGTCGCGCGCACGTACCGCCATCGTTCATCCAAAGCCACACATGACTTCAGGAAGCCCCTGTTCTGTGTGGCTTTGCTGTTTGTGTGCCTGCCTTCTCACAACAGATTCCCTGATTCCTTCAACGCACTTCAACACACATGAGCCAACGCCCATTTGCAGTAGTAATTCTTGCCGCCGGAAAAGGAACCCGCATGAACGATCCTTCTCGCGCAAAAGTGATGTTCCCCATCGGCGGTGTGCCGATGATCCACCACGTGGTTGCGCGTGCGTTGCAGTGCGAACCCGACCGAGTGGTTGCCATTATTGGCTTCAACCGTGAGGCCGTTCGCAGCTATCTGGACGATGCCTTTGGCGGGCGTGTGGAGTTTGCCGAGCAGCTTGAGCAGTTGGGGACCGGCCATGCAGTGATGCAGGCAATGCCACAGCTGCACGATTTCTCCGGCGATATTTTGGTGCTTTCCGGTGATGTCCCGCTTCTCAGTTACCAAACCATCGGCAGCTTGTGGGACTGCCACACCGTGCGCGGGGCAACCGGAACAGTGCTGACGGTGATTGCCGACGATCCCACAGGCTACGGCCGGGTGATCCGCAACGCCGACGGCAGCGTCCTGCATATCGTCGAGCATCGGGACGCTACCGAGCAGGAGCGTGAGGTGAAGGAGATTAATTCGGGAATTTATCTGTTCGATGCCGATGGCCTGCGCCAGGCATTGGCAAACCTGAAAAACAACAACGCCCAAAACGAATATTATCTCACTGACGTGTTCGCCCACTTCCGCCAACAAGGGCTGCCAATCGCTGCGTATTGCTCTGCCGACTTCAAAGAAATTCAGGGAATAAATACGGTTGAGCAACTGAGCAACGCCGATGAAGAATTTAGAAGGAGAAATGGAGATAATTAGCGTCTCACCTTACGCACACTCCTGTTCTCCCGTCATTGCGAGGAGTCTTCGACGAAGCAATCTCGCGGTTTTTTGGAGAGCATCGGACACGCTGCCAATGGAGTTGCGTAAGGTCAGTTAGAGTGCCTTCTACCAACAACCAAAACCCAACAACCGAATTATCATCATGAAAATCTCTCATCTTGGCATTGCTGTTCAATCCCTTGAAGAAGCTGGCATCCGTTACGGCGAATTATTTGATATTGATGAACCGCATCGCGAGACCGTCGAGGAGCAGAAAGTCTCGATTTTATCCTTTCCGGTTGGCGATGCGGTGATTGAGCTGACGGCTGCCATCGCCGACGATTCGCCGATCGCGAAATTCATTGCGAAGCGGGGGGAGGGGATTCACCATATCGCGTTTGAGGTGGATGATCTGCAATCCGAGCTTGACCGATTGAAAGCCGCAGGCGTTCGCCTTATCAACGAAACCCCTCGCGAAGGCGCGCACGATATGCTGATAGCGTTCGTGCATCCCTCAAGTTTTAATGGTGTGTTGGTGGAGTTGTGCCAGCGGAAGGGATAAAAAAAGATGATGAGGGGGAGAGCTTTCCCCCTTGACATTGCTTGCGGCATCCTCTGTTTGCCCCGATTCTGCCGGAGCCACCTCAGGTATCCATGCCCGCACCTCTACGGCTGGGTTCTTCTTCTGTGAAATGGCATTTTTCTCACACCATTGTTTGCCTATCTTCGTGCCTCTCCGTTCATCATTCAATCAATCATTGAACATGATGCCTGCTACCGCTTTGCTTCGCACTGCTTTCCCGATTCTTCTTCTTGCTGCGCTTGGGGTTGCAGCGTTCCGGTTCCACTCCATCACTGCTGTTCCTGCCGGGCCACGCGATTGGCTTAGTGCGATGAACGCCGCCGGAATCGGAAAAGAGAACCCCGAAGCCCGCCACCGCTGGGAACTGATGCGGCTGCGCGACCCCGCCACCGGCCAACTTCCGCCAACCATTGCCGAGCGCGAACATCAGTTTGCACGAACACTTCCAACCCGCGAAGGTGCGGTGGCCGCTGGCTTGGCCAGGGCGCAAGTGATGTTCAATTGGGTGCCGCGTGGTCCGTACAACCTGGGCGGGCGCACCCGCGCTTTTGCCATTGACCGGGCCAACGAAAACTACTTGCTTGCTGGTGGGGTTTCGGGAGGGATGTGGCGATCAACTAATGGGGGGGCTTCCTGGACCCGGCGAACAACATCGGCGCAGCATCCAAGCGTAAGCTGCATTGCCCAGTCGCGGGCTGCTGGCAGGGAAAACGTCTGGTACTACGGCACGGGTGAGTTCACCGGAAATAGTGCCGCGAACGATGGAGATGGCATCTACAAAGGAACCGGAATCTACCGCTCGACCGATGGAGGAATCACGTGGGAGCAACTTCCTGCCACCGCCACAACACGCCCACACCAGCTTGGCGAAACGTTCGAGACGGTGCTGAATATTGCCACTGCCCCGACCACACAAGGGGAGGATGTGATCTACGCAGCGGTGCGTGGCGGGGTGATGCGCTCCTCCGACGGCGGGGATTCGTGGGCGCGGGTGCTTGGGTCGGAGGGGAGTTCGCAACTGACGGATGTGCTGGTGACCCCAAGCGGAGTGTGCTACGCAACAATTACCGGAGGTGGAGGGAACATGCGGGGAGTGTGGCGTTCGGTGGACGGGATAGACTGGAACCAAATATCCCCGGCAGACTGGCCCTCGCTAACAATTCGCGCGGTGATTGCCGTTGCGCCATCCAGCCAAAACATCCTGTACCTTCTTGCCGAAACCCCCGGCAAAGGGTTTGCCACCACCGATAGCGACGGCGAAACGGAGTACCACAGTTTCTGGAAATACACCTACGTTTCGGGGGACGGGTCGGGAACCGGGGGGACGTGGGAAAATCGCTCGACAAGCCTGCCAGCGTTTGGCGGCAATTTTGGCGACTACATCTCGCAAAGCTCCTACGATATGCTGCTGAAGGTCAAGCCGGACAACCCCGATGTTGTGCTGCTTGGCGGAACAAATCTCTACCGCTCCACCAACGGCTTTGCCAACTCGCAGGGGACAGCATGGATTGGGGGATACACCTCGGCCAATACCTCCCAGTTTGCTTTAAGCTACGATTATCCCAACCACCACCCCGACCAACACGCCGCCGAGTTCCTTCCATCCAACCCCTCGGTGCTGTTTAGCGCCAACGATGGCGGGGTGTTCAAAACCAACGATTGCTTGGCCCCAACGGTGTCATGGATCCCGCTGAACAACGGCTACACCACTTCCCAATTCTACACCGCTGCGGTGGATATGGCCGGGGATCGTGATGAAATGGTGATGGGGGGAACCCAGGATAACGGAACGTGGCTTGGATTGGACGATAACCTAAGCTCACCCTGGAAATTGCTGGGCGGGGGGGATGGTTCCTTCTGTGCCATTGCCGATGGGAAGACCCGGTTCTATGGCTCGGCGCAGGAAGGGTTCATTTTGGCGGGAACCGTGAACTCGGCTGGTTCGGTGACATCGTTCACACGGGTGGACCCCGACGGAGCCGGGCCGTATCTGTTCATCAACCCGTTTATCCTTGATCCTGACGACAGCAAGGTGATGTATCTGGCAGGGGGGAGCGCGCTGTGGGTGAATACCAATCTGACCGAAATCCCCATGTTTAGCACCGACCCAGCAACCCAAAATTGGAACACGCTGACGGCCACCGAACTGACCGGCGACATGATCTCGGCAGTGGCCTCCAACACCCTGAAATCGGCATCGCTAAAACAAGTGTGGTATGGAACGGCCCGCGGAAAACTCTATCGGGTGGATAATCCTGCCTCCGGCTCGCCGAACGTTTTCGAGGCGACCGGAACGAACTTTCCGCAAGATGGCTACATCAACTGCGTGGCGGTGAACCCGCTGGACCCGAACAACGTGATGGTGGTGTTCAGCAACTACAACATCCTCAGCCTGTTTGTCACGACCGATGGCGGGATTAGCTGGACCTCCGTTGGGGGAAATCTTGAGGAGAACGCCGATGGATCGGGGGCCGGGCCATCGGTCCGATGGGCGGCACTGTCGCAAGGGGCGGGTGGGGGCTCATATTGGTTTGTGGGAACAAGCAGCGGATTGTACAGCACCAGCCAGCTTCAGGGGATGAACACCATCTGGTATCAGCAAGAAGAGCTTGGTAATGTGGTGGTGAACATGGTGGTGGCGCGGCCCAAAGATAACTGGGTAGTGGCCGCAACGCATGGTGGCGGGGTTTTCAGCGCGTATCCTTACCCGTTAGATGCGCCAAACCAGTCAGGATCGGCAACCGCATTTTCCATCACCTCAATCTTCCCAAACCCCGTTCGGCGCACTGCAACGGCCAGCATCACTGTGCCGGAGCGGTTGGTTGGGAAGGAGTTTCTGGTGCGATTGTACGATCCGCTTGGGCGGGAAGTCGGGCAAGCTCCGGCGACCATTGCCGTGGCAGGGGAGAACCGTGTGGCGATTGACGAGGGGATAATCGCCCAGCTGCCAGCGGGGACGTACTTCCTTGCTGTTCAGATTGCAGGGATGATGCAATCGCGAGAAATGGTGGTGGTTCGGTAGCCCGAAGATGCTCTTATGGCTGTGAGGTTCTCCTTCTGAGAAGGATAACATCGGATGAATTTGTCCTTTTCAGAAGGAGAAATTCGGGCTAAGTTGTCCTTCTCAAAAGGAGAACTTATGCGTGAGCTGCTTGCACAACAATTGACTGATGCGGCAACCGCCAACTCAACACCAATCCGGGCAGAGCTTCCTACTCCATTACGCTGGATGTCGGCAGCAGAGTGGTTGTTGACGGGAGCATAGCAATCAGCACAGCAATCAGCACACTTTTGTGGTTGCCTTTGCCGTCTTGGGGTGTGCAATCACCCTCGGTTGCAATCGGTTGGTGTTCGGTGGTGATTGCTTCACGAAGCTATTCACCACTCAAGATCCAACACCATGGAACGCCCAATTGACAAAATGATCCGCGAGGCAATGGAGCGTGGCGAGTTTGATAACCTTCCCGGAAAAGGGAAACCGCTTACGCATCTGGATGATTATTTCAGTCTGCCAGAAGAGCTTCGCTTGGGGTTCACCGTGCTTGGCAATGCCAACACACCGCCCTACGAAGTCAGCTTGATGAACGAAATCAATGCCTTAAAAACGGAACTGCGCGCAGCAACCACTATCCAACAGCAGCACGAGCTTCGCCGAAGAATAGCCAACAAAACTGCCGAACTGCAGATCCGGCTAGAGCACCTGCCGAAATCATCCTGAAGTACACTAACAACGCAATGGATCTGATCTCACTTCACATGATGATATTGATGCTTCTTGCCATGCCGTCGGATGAATTTCCGCAGGGGATGACGATGCACAATTTCTCGTTGCTTGATACTGCTCAGTTCACCCCCATTGTTGTTGCCGATCTGAAAATTCAATTGCAGCTATCGGCTCTTGCCGAGCAGTTGCCGGAACGCCCGAAGCAGGCACTGTTGGAAATTGAAGGAACGGGCCGGAGGCTGCTGGCACTTCGGTATTACTTGGGGCGCGAAGGGGATCTGAAGAGTGAATGGACGTGGACCCGCGCACAATTTGAGCAATTCAAACGGACTACATCATACCGCCATGCCATTGCGGAAGTGGAGCTTGTGAAGGCCAAATTTGCCGAGTTGAACCCTGGCTACACGCTTGGAACCACCTTGCAAGCACGCCCGATTGAGGAGCAGCTGGACAGCTGGAACAGCGTGCCATCGGTGGCGGTTGCTGCCAACGCATTGCGCCAGCAGTTGCGGCAATCGCTGTTGGATAGCAACATCACCTTTCCCGCAGATTCTCTAGATTTAGAACCGTTCTGCCAAACATTGCGCACGGCACAGTTGCCAGTTGTTCCCACCGTTGCTGTGCCGGGCCTTTCGCAGCATGGGCAGTTGCGTGCCTTCGATTTTGTTGTGAAGCAAGAGGGAAGGGTGATTGCGGGAACCAACGCTGGTTCGGCGCGAAGCCAGTGGGATAAGCCAGGATGGACAAAGAAACTGCAAGAAGCGATCAATGCAGCCAGCCGCAGCTTCAGCGGCCCGCTCCGCTCCCCGTACGAACCCTGGCATTATACCTACCGGCGGTAGGTTGTGGCAGGCTGCTCCACCAGACCTTGCCCCCCGCATCCAATTCGCTCGTTCTTCTCACTCCATCTCCCTTCCTCTGCGTAAGTTCCTGCCGAAAACAATTTCACAACCGATTGCTGCCGATATGCTTACAACGCTACGATTCCTTCTATCCCTTGCCTTCCTGTTGCTGATCGCTTCCTGCGCTTCCACCGACAAACCAATACCAACCGATGCTGGCCCGGAAACCCCACGCGACCGCGCAGCGTGGGAGCTGATGCGGCTTCGCGACCCAGCAACCGGGCGCATCCCAGAAGGGATTTCTGCGCGTGAGTTGGCATTTGCCAAAACGTTGCCACAACGCCACGGAAACGCATTCCTGAAAACGCTTGGCGTGCAGCAGTACGGCTGGCAACAACGCGGGCCGTTCAATGTTGGCGGGCGCACCCGTGCGCTGGCCCTGGACCGGACGGGGGAGGACACCATGTTGGCTGGCGGGGTTTCGGGGGGGATGTGGCGTTCAATCAACGGTGGGGGAAGCTGGACCCGCGTCACCCGGTTGGATATGCATCCCAGCGTCACCTGCATCCAACAAGACCCACGCCCCGGAAAGGAGCGAACTTGGTACTACGGCACAGGTGAGCTGTACGGCAACAGCGCAAGCGATGGCGGCGCCTACTACTACGGCGATGGTGTCTTCAAATCCAACGATAATGGGGTGACGTGGGAGCGGCTGCCGGGGACCGGTTCCGGCACTCCATCATCATTCGACAACGCCTCCGATTTGGTCTGGAATCTGGCGGTGGATCCCAGCAACCTTGACCAAGATGAAATCTACCTTGCCGTCTATGGCGAAATCCGCCGCACGACCAACGGCGGCACCAATTGGCAGCGGGTGCGCGGCGGGATAAATTCTGCGTATGCCACCGATGTTGCTGTTACCGATAGCGGCATTGTGTATGCCACACTCAGCAGCGATGGTTCGCAGCGGGGAATCTTCCGGTTATCGGGGCAGAAGTGGACGGGAATCACCCCGCCAGGGTGGCCTTCTACGTACAACCGCATCCGTATTGGAATTGCTCCATCGAACCAAAACATCGTCTATTTCTTGGCGGAAACGCCCGGCGCGGGGGCGTTGGGAAAAAACTTCCGGGGGGATTCCTCGTGGCAAAGTTTGTGGCGGTACACCTACCTAAGCGATGATGGAACCGGGGCCGGGGGGACGTGGGAAAATTTATCGGCGAACATCCCGATTTACGGAACCTCCACCGGGGATTTCTTCTCGCAAGGGGGGTACGATCTTCACGTCACGGTGGACCCGCACAACCCCAACCACGTGGTGATTGGCGGAACCAACCTTTACCGCTCCACCGATGGCTTCACCAGCACAAGCAACTACAAATGGATTGGCGGCTACAAACTCTGGAAGCGCGACAGCACCATTCTGGAAGATTACCAATATCCCGAACATCACCCCGATCAGCACGCCGCTGTGTTTTCGGCAACGCGCCCCAATGTGCTCTTCACTGCAAGCGATGGCGGCGTGCACCGCAGCGATAATTATCTGGCAGATTCGGTGACGTGGACCTCGCTGAACAATGGCTATTTCACCACTCAATTCTACACCGTTGCCATTGACCACGCAACTGCGGGGAGCAATCTGATGATTGGTGGGTTGCAGGATAACGGATCGTGGGGAACAGCATCGCTTAACTCATCGGCCCCGTGGGTTGAGCGGGGAACCAGCGACGGAGCCTACTGCGCAGTGGTGGATGGCGGGCGGGAACTCTATCTAAGCAAGCAGCAAGGGCGGGTCTATCGGGTGCTGTTGGATCAGGATGGAAACGTCACCGGTTCCACCCGCGTCGAGCCCGACTCCGCCACCGATTACATGTTCATCAACCCGTTTGTGCTGAATCCTTCCGACCAAAAAATGATGTTCATGGCGGCTGGCCGCTACCTGTGGCGGAACACGGATCTGACGGCGATTCCGCTCTCCTCAACCCAACGAACAACCATCAACTGGGCAAAGTTGGAGCAGAGCAAAACCGACTCAGCATCGGTGGTTTCGGCAATCGGGGTCAGCACCACCGCGCCAGCAAACCGTGTGTGGTATGGGACCAGCCGGGGGAAGCTGTACCGGATAGATAACGCCACATCTGGCGACCCACAGCCGGTGAACGTCACCGGGGGTGAGTTCCCCGTCAACGGCTACATCACCGCAATCAACGTGGATCCGATGGATGGGAACCGTGCGGTTGCGGTCTTCAGCAACTACAATGTGATGAGCCTGTTCCTAACCACTGATGCGGGCCAGACTTGGACGGCAATCAGCGGTAACTTGGAAGAACAATCTGATGGGAAAGGGGCGGGGCCATCGTGCCGTTGGTTTGCGTTCCTTCACCGCCCGAACGGAGTGCTCTGCCTTGTTGCCACAAGCACCGGACTGTACTCCACCAACAAGCTGGATGGAATGAACACCGTCTGGCACCAGGAAGGGGCCGACGTGATTGGAAACGTAGTGGTGGCAATGATTGACGTTCGCCAAAGCGACGGCTACGTTGCGGTGGCAACCCACGGCAACGGAATGTTCAGCACCGTGGTGCAAGCCCTGGGCGTTGATGAACCAGCGCAGCCAACCGCGGTGTTCAGCATCTACCCAAACCCAGCCACCGATCACCTTGTGGTAATGCTTCCGCCAGAACAGCTAACCGAGCAATCGGAGATTACTGTGTACGACCTAACGGGCCGCGCCGTCACCGAACCAGCCTATCCACCAATCGGCATTGCAACCCACGAAATAGATCTAACAACACTGCCATCCGGAAACTACCTCTGCAGTGTGAAGATGGGGGAGAGGAAGATGGTTAGGAGGGTGGTGGTGAGGTGAATAGGGGGTAGAATGAGTTCTGTGGGGAGCAACAAGCGTGCAGTGGTCAGTATAAATCGAACATGTTTTTGCGCGCCGCTTTGCTGGTAAGCAGATTGAGTCGCAGAACCGTTTTATCCAGTATGACCCGCAGGCGTTCTTTGTTGAGTTCGAGATACCAAACGGGCAAATTACTGGGGTTGCTTCCTACCGCGTTGTGCCAACTGATGCCGCCTCATGCCGGCTAATCAGCAAGATGAATTTTTCGGTGAAAGGGATTGCTCGGCTTTTTACACCGCTTCTGACCCGCATTATGAAGCGGGATTCAGCAAGGGATGAGCAAACGTTGAAACGGCTTTTGGAGGCGTAAGGAGCCACCCCCATTCCCGCGTGGACAGAAAGCGATGCGATGAAAGCGATTGAGCGTGACGCGGGCCACCCCCATTCCCGCGTGGACAGAAATCTCGCCGAAGCACATTTGACCTCTGTCACTACCCCACTCCCATCCCCGCGTAGGCCGAAAATCTTTCACAATAGTTTGGAGTTCAGCCAGAGTGGCCAGCCACCCCATCCCCATGTAAGCCGAAAACCAGCGATGCCTACGCATTTTCCGCCAAGCCGACCATGCCGAATCCGTGCGAATCGGGTGGTAATACAACAAAATGTTCCCGGCACGGCCAAATGTTTGGCGGCACTACGTTCGGTAGCTAACTTTGCGCCCTTTCTTGTGCGGTGCTTCCGGTTTGCGCTGCGAGCCGGGTAGGAAAGGATCACAGCCGAAGCCTTGTGAGAGTGCCATGCAGCAACGCCAATCGAACCGCTCAACAATGCAGCAACTTTCCCCATACCTTGGTATGGGGTTTCAGCTTGCGGCGGCAATGGCTGCCTTTGGGGCAGCTGGGTGGTGGGCCGATTCAGAATACGGAACCACGCCGTGGTTATTGGTGGTGGGTGTCGTCTTGGGGGCGACGGGCGGGTTAATCAGTATGATCCGTACGTCGCTTCGTTCACAAAAGCCGTAATAACAACGCATGATCCTGCCGCCGGACGTAACGTTCAACAGAATGAAATTCCTGTTTCTTCGCAACATCCTTCTTATCACACTGCTGTTTGGCATTGTGTTGGCCTATCCAATCTACGGTTGGGTAACGCCAGAAGCATTTAAGGGGATTATTGCCGCCGGAATCGTGGCATTGGCCAACGTCCTAATCGGCTATCTGATGATGGAGACTGCGCTGGACAAACCAAACCAGCAGTTCCTTTCACTGGTGTTTGGTGGGATGGCTATCCGGTTGCTGGCCACGATGGTGGTGCTGTTTATTCTGTTCACTGCCAAGTACCACCAGCTGGCGCTTTCCCTTTCGCTGATGGTGTTCTATGTGGTGTACATGGTTGCCGAAATTATCTACATCGCACGGGTGATGAGCCGCCGGAAAGTCTCTGTCCCGAATCGTCGCAAGCAACGTTCCAACAATACATCCTCGCTTCCCCGTTCCATTGCCATTGAATCCGCCAAGAAGTAATGCCTGATACGAACAACCCACACAGCCAGGAAGCTCCACACCAGGAGCAACACAGCGGAACCACCGATCACGGCACCAGCCACGGCAGCGATCATGCCGCCGGAGCCGAGAACCCGTTCACGGCGGTGCTATCCCATCTTGGTGACCACCGTGAGATCACGTTTGGGCATATCCACCTGTTCGATTTGCCGATTATTCTGATTGATGACGGGCTGCATATCTACCCCAGCGTTCATGCAATGGAAGCCAAAGGGGTTCATGCTCTTGAACATCACCACGTGGTGAATGTGGCAACAAAAAAAGCCCCGGCATTGGATTTCTCTGTCACCAGTTTGGTGTTCTACCAATGGGTGGCGATGGCCCTTCTGCTGGCGGTGTTTATCCCCATGGGGCGGAAATACAAGAAGGTTGGGGTGAAACCGCTTGGCGGAATTTTTGCGGCAATGGAGATGCTGATTGAATATGTGCGTGATGAGATTGTGACCCCGAACATCGGGAAGGATGGAGCAAAGATGCTTCCGATCTTCCTCACGTTCTTCTTCTTCATCCTGTTTATGAACTACTTGGGGTTGATACCCGGGGCGCATACCGCAACCGGAAGCATCAACGTCACGGCAGGGTTGTCCATCATCGCCTTCTTCTTGGTGCAGATTGCCTCCATCAGCAAAATTGGAATCGGCGGCTATCTGAAGCACCTCACTGGCGGAACCCCGGTCTTCTTGTGGCCGATTATGATCCCAGTGGAAATTTTGGGCCTGTTCACCAAGCCGTTCGCATTGGCTATCCGCTTGTACGCCAACATGGTGGCCGGCCACGTGATTTTGCTTTCGTTGATCGCACTCACCTTCCTTAGCGTCGCATTTATCCCTGTCTCAGTTGGGTTCTCGCTCTTCATTTACATGCTAGAGTTGTTGGTGGCGTTCTTGCAAGCGTACATCTTCACAACGCTGACCGCAGTGTTCACCGGCATGGCAATGGCAAGCCACGATCATCACGAGGAGCATGAAGTCCACAGCGACCGCCATGCGACGGTGTCGGATGTGGTGACCGAAATGGCGACGGGGGATTACGATGACCTTAGCGAAGAACTTCGCAAGCATCAGCCAGCCGGCGCGGCTGCCCACTGATATTTAACTCTTGGAAACCTTTTTCGTGGGAAAAGGGCGGTGGTGGGGGGCTGGCATTTGCGTAGTTTCGCACGTCTTTTTCCGAACGGCAGAACATATCTGAACTCATAAACAACTCTCATCAAAACCAAACGGAGCTTTTCTCATGGAACCACAGGTAATGGCGTATCTCGGTGCAGGTCTTGGCGCCGGAATGGTTGTCTTTGGTGTCGGAACAGGCATTGGCCGCCTTGCAGCAGCCGCGCTTGACGCACAGGGCCGCCAGCCGGAAGCCATCGGCGATGTCCGCACAACGATGATTATCGCTGCTGCACTTATCGAAGGTGTGGCACTGTTCGCAATGGTTATTTGTATCCTGCTTGCAACCAAGTAATGCAGGGCCAATCGGGCGGCCAAGCTTGGCCGCCCGTTGGGTGATTTTTCGGCATCTTCAGTCTGGCTTCCCATCCTAACGCTAAGCAATGAATCCACTTGCAGATATCAATGTAGGTCCTATTCTCTGGACCATCATCAACTTCTTTCTGCTTCTTGTTCTTCTTCGCATCGTTGCGTGGAAGCCAATCCTGAACGCGCTGCAAACGCGCCAGGACACCATCAACGACGCGCTAAACCGCGCCGAATCTGCCAAGCAGGAAGCCGACCGCGTGCTTGCTGAAAACCAAAAAGCACTGCGCCAAGCCGAAGCCGAATCGCAGAAAGTGCTGAAGGAAACCCGTGAATACGCCCAGCGGATTCAATCCGACGCAATGGCCAAAGCACAGGATGACACCAAGAAGCTGATGGAACAAGCGCATCAGGAGATCAACCTCAGCAAGCAGCAGGCGATGAACGAACTTCGTACCGAAGTCGCTTCGCTTGCGGTGGGTGCTGCCGAGAGAATCTTGAACGAATCTCTCGATGCCGACCGCCACACACGCCTTGTGAACGACTACCTGAAGCAGACAGCCAACCAGAACTAAGTCCGACTTTTTTCTCACCAACGCATCACGATGACGCAGACACGAGCAGCGCAACGATACGCCAAAGCGATTCTGGAAATCGCCAAGGAGGAGAAGGCGCAGGAGGCGGTCACCGAAGATTTCAAGACTATCCACGGGGCACTACAGAACTCCCCAGAGCTTCGCCGATTGCTGGAAACTCCAGTGATTGACGAACGGGTGAAGGAGAGCCTTCTGCTTGAAATTTTTGCGGGGAAAATTGGCGAAATACTGGCACGGTTTATCGGATTGCTTACCCGCAAGGGGCGTTCGGCGGATCTTGCTTCCATCATCCAAGCATACTTCCATCTGCTTGATGCCGAGCAGAACACTATCAGCGCGATGGTGACCACTGCGGCCCCATTAAGCGAGCCACAACAGCGGGAGCTTGAGCAACGGTTATCGGCAATCAGCGGAAAAGCAATCCGCGCCGAATATCAGCTTGATCCGGGGCTGGTCGGTGGTTTCCGGGCAACCTTTGGCGACACAATGATTGATGCCTCGCTACGGCATCAGCTAAACCGAATGCACGATACCTTGCTGCAAGGCTCGGTGAACTGAGTGCGGCAACTGAATCCAGCAACAACTTTCATTTAGTACAGATAACCAGTATGGTTGAAGTTCGTCCCGATGAAGTAACCGCCATCCTGCGCAAGCAGTTGACTGGCTTCTCAAGTGAGGTGGATGTTTATGACATCGGCACCGTTTTGGAAGTGGGCGACGGTGTGGCGCGTGTCTATGGCCTAACCAACGTGCTTGCTTCGGAACTTGTCGAGTTCCCGAATGGTGTCACCGGAATGGCGCTGAACCTTGAAGAAGACAACGTTGGTGTGGTGTTGTTCGGCGATGACAAGCTGATTAAAGAAGGGGACACCGTCAAGCGTACCGGCAAGGTTGCCTCCGTTCCGGTGGGGGAAGCACTGTTGGGGCGTGTGGTCAATCCGTTGGGTGTGCCACTTGATGGCCGCGGCCCAATCAACGCTGCCAAAACGCTTCCGATTGAACAGAAAGCCCCCGGCGTTATCGCCCGCTATCCCGTCCACGAGCCGTTGCAGACCGGCATCAAAGCCCTTGATGCAATGGTTCCGATTGGACGTGGCCAGCGTGAGCTTATCATCGGCGACCGCCAAACCGGAAAAACGACTGTGGCGATTGATACGATCATCAATCAAAAATATACCCACACCCCAGAAGCAAAAGCACAAGGGATTGACCCGGTGTTCTGCATCTACGTCTGCATTGGTCAGAAAGCATCTACCGTTGCAAACGTTGTGCAAATCCTGAAAGACAACGGCGCGATGGAGTACACCACGGTTGTTGTGGCCAGCGCAGCCGATCCCGCACCGCTTCAGTTTATCGCGCCATACTCCGGTGCGGCAATGGGTGAGTACTTCCGCGACAGCGGCCGCCACGCTTTGGCGGTGTACGACGACTTATCAAAGCAGGCTGCTGCCTATCGCCAGTTATCGCTGCTGTTGCGCCGCCCACCAGGGCGCGAAGCCTACCCGGGCGACGTGTTCTACCTGCACTCACGTTTGTTGGAACGCGCTGCAAAACTTGATAAGGAGAACGGCGGGGGATCGCTGACAGCGTTGCCAGTGATTGAAACGCAGGAAAGCGACCCATCGGCCTACATCCCAACCAACGTGATCTCCATCACTGACGGCCAGATCTATCTGATGCCCAATCTGTTCAATGCAGGCGTGCGTCCGGCAATCAACGTCGGCATCTCGGTCTCGCGTGTGGGGGGAAGTGCCCAGATTAAGGCGATGAGAAAAGTTTCCGGCACGCTGAAGCTTGACCTTGCGCAGTACCGCGAACTTGAGGCGTTTGCAAAATTTGGTTCCGACCTTGATAAATCCACCCAGCAGCTCTTGAATCGTGGATCCCGTTTGGTGGAGCTGCTGAAGCAAGGGCAGTTCCAGCCAATTCCGGTGGAAGAGCAGGTTGCTGCAATTTTTATTGGAACCAGTGGATTCTTGGACAGCATTGCAATTGCTGATGTTCGGCGGTTCGAGCAGGAGTTTATCGCCTACTTGAAGTTGAAAAATCCTGAATTGCTACCAAGCATTGCACAGAAAAAGGAGTTGACTGCCGAGATCAGCGACGGGCTGAAGGGTGCAGCAACCGAATTCTCCAAGACGTTCGCACGAAGCTAAATCCACACGTAACCTGAGCTACGTGCTTCTAACCGGAAGCACGCCTAACAGAACCCATGCCAAAGTTTCGCGAGATACGTGGCCGCATCCAAGGTGTAGAAAACACCGCAAAGATCACTTCAGCAATGAAGATGGTTGCTGCTGCCAAGCTGCGCCGTGCGCAGGATGCGATTATTGCCGCGCGTCCATACGGAAAAAAACTCCGTGAACTGCTGCAATTCCTTGCTTCCCAAACCGAAGCATCGGTAAGCCCATTGCTGGAAACACGGGAAGTTTCCCGTGCTTGCCTGGTTGTGGTTGCTGCCGATCGTGGGCTGTGTGGTGCGTTCAACAGCAACGTCTTCCGCACTACGGTGAACCATATCAACACCAATTATGCCGACCTTGCCGCCCGTGGCGACTTGGATCTGATTGTGGTTGGCAAGCGGGCTGTTGACTTCTTTGCAAAGCGGGGATACAACGTGATTGCTTCCTATCCCGGCATTTTCCACAGCTTGGATTTCAGCTACGCCCGCCAGATTGTGAACGATGCGGTGGATGGCTTTATCGGAAAGGATTTCGATAGAGTTGAGGTGATCTACAACGAATTCCGCTCAATTGTAAAGCAGACGGTGCTGGTTCAGCAGATGCTTCCAATCCCAAAAATGGAAGCCAACAAGGACTACGCGGTGATGGCTGATTATATCTTTGAGCCGAACCAAGCAAGCCTGTTGGACGCGCTCCTTCCCAAGCATCTGAACACACAGATGTGGAACGTCCTGCTAGACTCCAACGCCGCCGAACAGGGGGCGCGGATGACCGCTATGGAGAACGCAACACGCAACGCCAAAGACCTTGTGCGGACGCTTCGCATCAACTACAACAAGGCGCGCCAGGCGGCAATTACAACGGAGATTCTGGAGATTGTATCGGGCGCAGAAGCCTTAAAAGGATAGCGCAACGCCGATCAGCAATTCTTCTTGGCGGGGAATCTCCAACAGTGTGAGATTCCCCGCACTGTTTTCCCCCCCCACTCACGTATTGCTCAACCAATAATGACTTCAAACAAAGCACTTATCTCAATTTTTTTGGTGGTAGCGGTTGATGTTCTTGGATTGACCATCGTTATCCCGTTGCTTCCATTTTACGCCGAGGAGTTTGGCGGAAGCCCAATCGTTGTGGGGATGCTGTTTGCCAGCTTTGCAATCTGCCAGTTTCTGGCCGGGCCGGTGTTGGGTCGCATCAGCGACCGGATCGGCCGGCGGCCAACACTGATTTTCAGCCAGATCGGAACCTTTATCGGGTTCCTTGTTCTGGGGTTTGCCAATACTCTGTTTCTGCTCTTTCTGGCGCGCATCATTGATGGGATCACCGCCGGAAATCTGAGCATTGCACAGGCGTACATCAGTGATGTCACCAAGCCAGAAGAGCGGACAAAAGCCTTTGCATTTATCGGCATTGCGTTTGGGTTAGGATTCTTGATCGGCCCAGCCATGAGCGGTTTTCTTTCCGATTTTGGGCATTCTGTTCCGGCGTTTGCGGCGGCGGGGTTATCGCTCACCTCCATCATCTGCACCATCACCTTGCTGCCCAGCACCGAGATAGCGCAATCGCCAGCTCCGCGAAAAGGGAGATTTAGCGGCTTTGCCGAATATCTAGGCCGTCCAGAATCGCGGCGCAGTTTGCTGGAATTTTTTGCCTTCACCCTTGCGTTCGCGCTGCTGATTGGAGGATTCGCGCTCTTCTTGGAGCGGCAATTTGGATTTAAGGCAAGGGAGACAGGGTATCTGTTTGCCTTTTCGGGATTGATTGGAGCAATCGTGCAAGGGGGGCTGGTGGGGCGGCTGGCAACGGCTTGGGGGGAAGTGAAGCTCTCCACGGTTGGCTTCTTTGCAATGGCCATCAGCTACATTCCAATGGGGTTCATCCACGACTGGCGGATATTTCTGATTGGGGTTGTGGTGGGGGGCTTTGGTTCGTCGGTAACACGGCCAGCATTAACCACGCTTCTGACAAAATCGGTTGGCCCGCACGAGCAGGGGGAAGCCTTGGGGGTCAGCCAGTCAATGAACAGCATTGCGCAGATCATCGGCCCACTGATTGCCGGGTTTTTGATTGAGCAACAGCAGCTTGTGCTCTACGGAATTACAGCCGCCGTTATTGCATTATGCGGAATGTTCCTCACACTCCAATCCAAGCCTCCATCGCCAGCTCATCAGCCAGCCAATGCTTTAGAAGTGTGAGTTCGGTGCAGAACTTGAAATGTGAGTAACTCACCTTTCACAGAGTTTGGATAGTGAAGACTTGCCGGTCGGTAGCTTGCTTCGATGCTCTTCTTCTCTTCGGCTTTGGCTCCCTCTCCCACCCGACCAATGGAGTGGAAGCAGTAGCATCACCTGCTTGGGAGAGGGCTGGGGTGAGGGCTGGCAGCGAACGAGAGCAGGTGCGTAAGGTGAGTGAGTAAGCCGTTCTGAACTCAACATTCAACATTTCACAGGGTTGCGTATGGGGTTGGGATCGAGGCCCCGGCTTCTTCCGGCGGCAAGCCCCGCAGCGCGGCGTTCAGCATCTGCGCGCTTTCCACAAGGCGTGGGCCCGGGCGGCTGAAGTAGTGGTTGCCATCCATGATGATGACCTGAAGCAAAGGGCGTTCCGCGTAAAGCTCCTGCAACTCCGCCGATGCTGCAATATCTTCCATGGATCGCTGCACGCCGAAGCCACAGCAGGAGATCACCAGCACCTCGAACTCCGTTGTGCGAATATCTTCCCAACTTGCTTGGGTCGAGTGGTTCCCTTCGTTGCACAGCACCGGGATTCCGCCTGCCCAACGGACAAGCTCCGGCATCCAATGCCCAGCACGAAAAGGGGGGATAAGCCACTCAAGAAAAACAGTGCGGGGCGATTCGGGAAGCTGGGGGATTACTGCCAGTTTCTGCTTCAGATTCCCAACAAGTTCGTGGGCCGCCTCTGTGCGCTGAAGCAACGTCCCAACGTCAATCATCGTCCCGAACACTTCCTCCAGCGTCCGCGGCTCAAGATTGATAACTTCGGGGGGATCGGGCAACACGCGCATGGCCGCATGAACCGTTGCGTAGCCAACCGCGCACACCGTACAAAGCTGCTGGGTTAGCACGTGCGTCGGCTGAAGCTGGCGCACAAGCTCCAGATCAAGCGTGTAGAGCGTGCCGGAATCCTCAAGTTGCGAGCGCACCAACTGGTCAATTTCGTTGCTTGGCATTTCTGGGCTGATCCGTGCCGAAGTCACTTTCGGTTTGCTTGTCACGATTGCCGCCGGATAGTCGCACTCGTGGGTGATCCCAACAAGATTCCCCTCGGCACCAATCGCAGCAACAATTTCTGTGGCACTGGGAAGCAGTGAAAGTATTCTGTTCATTGCAGATGCTGTAAGTTTGAACCATTCATCAATCATCAGGAACAACACACCATGACACTGACCGAGAAAATAGCAAACGACATGAAAGAAGCGATGAAATCGGGGGATAAAATCCGGCTGGGGACGCTCCGAATGGTCCGCGCCGCGCTTCTTGAATTGCAGAAAAGCGGATCCGAAGTAACCCCCGACTTGGAGCTGCGTGCCGTGCAGAAACAAGCAAATTCGCGCAAGGACGCTATGGCACAATTCGTCAACGCCGGGCGGAACGACCTTGCCGAAGTGGAGCGGGTGGAGCTTGAGATTATCGAGGCATACCTTCCGCAGCAGCTTTCCGATGACGAAATCCGTGCAAAGGTTCGCGAGTTTATCGCAGAAACCGGAGCATCGAGCCCAAATGACTTCAAACTGGTGATGCCCAAAGCCATGTCCGCCATGCGCGGCCTTGCCGATGGCAACCGCGTGCAAGCCATTGTGCGCGAAGAACTTCAATCTTGAACCCCTTTTTCAAACAATAGAGATGACACGTGATGAACTGATCCACTCAAGCCTTGAGCAACTTGAATTTCACCGGGTGCTGGAGCACGTGGCGGGATATGCAGCTTCCTCGATGGGGGTGGAACATATCCTTGAACTGACCCCGCTTTCCGATGAAGACGCAATCCGCCGCGAAAACAGAATGGTGGCCGAGGCACGAATTTGCATCCAACATGAGGAAGCCATTCCGCTGGATGGTATTTACGACATCCGCAACGCCCTGGGCCATGCGAAAATCCAGGGGAACTATTTAAGCGGCGAAAATTTCCTGCATATCGGCACAACCATTCTTGCCTTGCGCCGCGTGCGTGAGTTCTTCATGGGGAAATCGGGGCATGCTCCGTTGCTGGCGGAACTTTGCTCGGGGCTGCATATCAACCGCTTGCTGGAACGCCACATCCAGGATGCGATTGATGACTTGGGGAATGTCCGCGACAGCGCAAGCCCCGAGCTTCGCCGCATCCGCCGCGACATCATTGACCGCTCGGCCGCACTACGCCAACGCCTGCAACGGATTCTGCGGAAGGTCTCCGAAGATGAGCTTGTCACCGAGGAATACGTCACCCTTCGCGAAGGGCGGCTGGTGCTTCCGGTGAAGACGGAGTTCAAACGGAAAATCCCCGGCATCATCCACGGCGAATCGCACAGCGGCGGAACCGTCTTCTTGGAGCCAGCGGAAATCTTCGATATGAATAACGAGATTGCCGAGCTCACCTTTGCCGAACGCCGCGAAGTTGAACGCATTTTGCGTGTGCTTACCGAAGAGCTTGGCCAGGAAGCCGATCTGTTCCAAACCTCACTGTTCCGATTGCAGCTGCTGGATTCGGTGGTGGCGCGCGCACGCTACGCCGAAAAATACAACTGCGTGGAGCCAACCGTCACCGACGACGACGTGATCCTTCTGCGGAACGCCAGCCACCCGTTGCTGCAAATCCGGCTTCCCAACGTTGTTCCGCTGACGGTGGAGATGAGCCGCGAATCACGCGCAATCGTCATCTCCGGCCCGAACGCCGGCGGCAAAACCGTGGCAATGAAAACCCTGGGGCTTATCACCATGATGGCCTTGTGCGGGATTCATCCGCCAGCAACCGAATGTGTGGTGCATCCCTGCAACGTTTTCAGCGACATTGGCGATCAGCAATCCATCGAGAACGACCTTTCCACGTTCAGTGCCCACATGTCCCGGATCAGCCTGATTCTTGAGCATGTGATGATGGGGGATATCGTTCTGCTGGATGAAATCGGAACCGGAACCGACCCCGATGAAGGTGGAGGAATCGCTGCCGCTATTTTGGAGTTCCTGCTGCAACGCCGGACCTTCATTCTTGCAACCACACACCACAGCTATCTGAAGGTATTTGCCTACGATACCGAAGGCGTTGTGAATGCCGGAATGGAGTTCGACACACGCACAATCACCCCAACCTACCGCTGCATGATTGGAATGCCCGGCAACAGCTACGCCTTTGAATTACTGGAGCGGTTGGGATTGAACCCAAAAGTTCTGCAGAACGCCCGCAGCAAAATGGGGGAGGAGCGGAACCGCATGACCGAGATCATCCACCAGTTGGAGGAGGACCTTGCGCAAAGCCGTCGCCACCGGGAAGAGTATCGGAAGCAAACCGCCGAAGCCGAGGCACTGCGGGCGCGGTTGCAGGGGGAGATGAAGGAGTTCAGCGATCGGAAAAACAGCATCATTGCCGATGCCCGCGAAGAAGCTCGCCGGGTGCTGAACAACGCCAACACCTTGATCGAAAACACCATTCGCGAAATTCGTTCCGGGGCAGGCAACGACCAAATAAAGCAGATGCGGCAAGCGATAGAGGAAACCCGCAGGGGTGTTTCCGCAAAGCCAGCGGCTGCCATGCAAGAAGAAAAACGGTTCAAAGTTGGGGACACCGTGAAGCTGCGCGATGGAGTTCAGATTGGAGAGCTTGCCGTGGAGCCTGATGAAAAAGGGAACGCCGTGGTGCAGTTCGGTGCCTTGCGGATGCGGGCGCACGCTGATGATCTGATTCCCGTCTCCAAAAAGGAGCTTCGCCGCGAAGGGGCTGGCCGCCAAGCCGTCACCAATGCCGACCTTGCCGAAACCCGCATTGACCTTCGCGGAATGTTCGCCGATGAAGCTGCCGTGAAAGTTGAACAAGCAATCACCGCGCTGCTGAACGCCCACATCAACCGCCTTGAAATCATCCACGGAAAAGGGACAGGAGCACTTCGCCGCCGCATCCACGACCACCTAAGCCACCACCCCAACGTTGCCGAGTATCGGCTTGGTGCGCTAACCGAAGGAGGGGCCGGGGTGACAATCGTGGAACTGAAGTAACTTCCACCGGGCGCAGAACCGTGATAGAGCTTGGTGATGACCGTGATAAGGTGAGGGAAGTAACTTCCACCAGAATGAACGGAATTGCATTCCAGACCAGAGACTGACCCAACATCCAATGAAACGACTGCTGATAGCCAACCGTGGCGAGATTGCCCGCCGGATTATCCGAACAGCGCGGCAAATGGGGATCGAAACAATCGCCATCTACTCCGATGCCGACACCTCGTCGCTGCACGTCCAGGAGGCCGACACTGCAATCCGGCTTCCTGGTGTCACCCCGCGCGAGACCTATCTGGACATCTCACGGGTGCTTTCGGCAGCGCGCCGTGCCGGTGCCGATGCGGTGCATCCCGGGTACGGATTCCTGAGTGAAAATGCCACTTTTGCCGAAGCCTGTGCCGCAGCAGGAATGAAGTTTATCGGGCCATCACCCGATGCCATTGATCATCTTGGCAGCAAAACCAACGCACGCCGCTTGGCCACAGAAACCGGTGTGCCGATCATGCCAGGAACCAAAGAAGGCCTCCGTTCGGTGGAAGAAGCACGGGAAGTAGCCGAACGAATCGGCTACCCTGTGTTGCTGAAAGCCGCTGCGGGCGGTGGTGGGAAGGGGATGCGTGTGGTGTGGGAGCCGTCGCAACTGGAAGAAGGCTTGCGTGCCGCACGTGGCGAAGCGATCACAGCCTTCAACAGCGATGAAGTCTTTGTGGAAAAATATGTGCTGGGGCCACGCCATATCGAACTCCAAATTGTGGCCGACGAGCATGGCAATGTTGCGGTGTTGGGCGAACGCGAATGCTCGATCCAGCGCCGCCACCAAAAAGTGGTAGAAGAATCACCATCGGTTGCGGTGGATACTGCGTTGCGGCAAAAGATGTTTGAAGCTGCCGAGCGGTTAGTGCGCGGGGCCAACTACACCAACGCAGGAACTCTAGAATTCCTGCTGGATGAAAAAGGGGATTTCTACTTCCTTGAGGTCAACACACGATTGCAGGTTGAACACCCCGTGACCGAGATGGTGACAGGGGTTGATCTTGTGGAAATGCAGCTGCTGGTGGCTTCCGGCCAGCCACTGCCAATTTCTACCGACTCCATCCAACGCCGTGGCCATGCAATCGAGTGCCGTGTCTGTGCCGAAGATGTTTTCAACGATTTTCTTCCAAGCATCGGCTCCATCCGTGAAGTAATCGAGCCAAGCGGGGCAGGTATCCGTGTTGACTCCGCGCTGTACTCCGGAATGCCTGTCACGTTGTACTACGACCCCATGGTCGCAAAAATCATCACGTGGGGGGAAAATCGCACCGAAGCGATTGCAAGAATGCTGCAAGCGTTGGATTCCACTCACATTGCTGGCATTGCAACTACAATCCCATTCTGCCGGTTTGTGATAGAGCATCCAGCGTTCGTTTCGGGAAATTTCAGCACAAATTTCGTGAAAGAACATTGGAATCCCGACCTGCTTCAGATGGATAAGCAGATGATGGAAATAGCCACAGCATCGGCAAGCACGGTGCGGTGTTTGCTGGAAGAACGATTCATGCACGAATAATTTGGGAGTCCATTCCATGTCACGAACGCTTCATCGCTGCCCAAACTGCCAAACCGTTGGCCGTGTTCATCGCTCAAAACTGAGAAACTTGAAGGAGCGAATAATTAAGATATTTGTTCCTGTGTATGGTGTCTATCGTTGTCATCATTGCAACTGGCGTGGGTGGCTAACACGAAGCTCGACATCGCCAGCAGTAGCTAAAGCTGTTGTGATTGGCTACTTCATTATTGCCATTAGCCTTCTTGCCGGGGTTGTGTTTTTTATCATTAAAAACTGGCCCAATGCAAAATTCCGATACTGATTATTAGTGATGTTGGAAAACCTTTCGTGAACCCTTCATGTTCACAACCCTTCGTGCAAAAATAAATGCTGGATTTGCCGCAATCATTACGCTGAACGTGGTGTTCGGCCTGTGGTCTGTTTCCCGCTTTGCACACATTGGTGAATCCACCGACCGCCTGTTAGTCCCAAATTATGAAGCTGCGGCAACCGCCATCGAACTGATGCGAATGGTTGATGAACAGCAGCGACTTCTCCGCTCAATTCCCTGGGCAAGCAACCAACAACAATCATCATCACCGCAGCTTTTGCAGGGTGAGTTTCGCAAGCGAAATGCGGAGCTTATTGCATTGGTATATGATTCCAGAATTGATTCTTTGCTGATTTATGAATCAGCCTTGCAACGCATCCGCTCCGCTACGCAAGAATTTAACCGCTCAACCCAGCCAATTTTTTCTGGGCAATGGCGCGACACCGTGTCCAGGGATGCTATGTTCCATGCGGTTGATCGGCTGCGTCGGGAATGCCAAGCCATGCTCTTGGTTGCTCGGCAACAAGTGGCTGAGTCGCGAGGGAAAATTCAGGAAGAAACAAAGAACACACTGATCGCTGTGATGTTCTCTGCAATGGCATCGGTGATTTTGGCGATGCTGGCTGGCGTATTCTACTCACGGTGGGCAACGCGGCCCATTCAGCGATTAAATCAAGCCGTGAAAAATTTATCGGGTGGGAAATTAGGGGATCGTGTTCTAATTACAACAGCAGATGAATTCGGCGATTTAACGTTCGAATTCAACCGGATGGTTGAGCGATTACGCAAATATGAAGAGCTAAACTACGACCAGCTGCTTGTTGAGAAGCAGAAGGTTGAGGCCGTGGTTAGTAGCATTGCAACCCCCGTTGTTGTGGTTGATGCGTTATTTAGCATCATAATGCTGAATAATGCTGCGGTTGATTTGTTCAGAATTAACAACTCAGTACAGAAACTGGAGACACCGTTGGAGCAAATAATTTCTGATCCTCAGCTCCAGCAGTATATTCGGGCAAAGCTGCGTAACTCAGCAGTAGAAGCCAGTGGCAATTTTCCTCTGTACATCCGTGAGGTTGAAGGGAGTGAACGGTTTTATGCTGTGCAGGTGCTTCCATTGATAGCAACAGCATCAGTGCAAGGAGTGGTTGTGGTGTTCAGCGACATCACTCATTTCAAAGAATTGGATAGAATTAAATCGGATTTTTTGGCCAGAGTAACGCACGAGCTACGAACCCCGCTCTCATCAATTTTAATGAGCTCTGATATTCTCCAAGAAAAAATTTTAGGGGAGTTGAGCGAACAGCAACTTGATTTATTGAAGGGCATAAAGGAGGATTGCGTCCGATTGACAAAACTGGTTAGTGACATTTTGGAGATGTCACGCTTGGAGAACCGAAGCACGCCAGCGCCTTGCACTTGGGTTCAGGTCTCGGAGGTTCTGGCGGTAGTTCAGCAGAATCATCGAGTGCAATTACAAGAAAAAGAGATAAAAATTAGCGTTGCTAATCAAAATGATTGTGGTGAAATCTGGATTAATCAAAGCGATTTGATAGTGATGTTAAATAATCTTGTAAGCAACGCAATTCGGCACACATCAATCGGCGGAAAAATTTCAATAGAGGTACTCACGAATAAAGAAGATACGTTGATTGAGATAAGCGATACGGGTGACGGCATCCCTCGTGAAAGCATTGATAAAATCTTCCTAAAATTTTACCAAGTAGAGTCTTCTGGTCAAAGCAAACCAGGAAGTGTTGGACTTGGGCTTGCTATCGTTCGCGAAATAATTAGCACATATAATGGGGCGATTTCAGTAACAAGCGAGCTTGGCAAAGGAAGCACGTTTACCCTGCGAATCCCAAATCAACTTCATGAATTACAGCAACAATAATGGAGGCCATGATGAATGTACTGGTAGTTGATGATGAACCGAATATCCTAAAAACGATCACCATTAGCCTTTCAGCAATGGGGCTGTCGGTTGAGTCGTATGCTGACCCGCGCAAAGCGTTGGAGCGTGTGCGAAGTCACCCAGAATTCGACATTGCATTTCTCGATTTGAAAATGTTCCCGATAGATGGCATTGAGTTGATGGGTGAGTTGCTGAAAGTTATTCCTAAACTAACAGTTGTGATAATCACAGCACATGGAACGGTAGATACTGCCGTGAAAGCAATTAAGCGTGGAGCCTTCGATTATCTACAAAAGCCTTTTGATCTTGAGCAGTTACGCTCCTTTATCAATGCTGTCACCCATTACCACCGATTAAAAACCTCAGTAAACAATACTGAAAGAACCGCCATCTACTCTAAGGATATTATCACACAAAACGCAGGCATGGCTGAGTTGCTAACACTGGCAACACGCGCCGCTGCAACTCCATTAACAGTATTGATTGAAGGAGAAAGCGGGACTGGGAAAGAATTATTTGCAAAGTTAATCCATCAACGGAGTACCCGTTCTGGAGAGCCATACATTAAAGTCAACTGTGCGGCTCTTCCGGAAAACTTGCTTGAGTCAGAATTGTTTGGCCATGTTCAGGGGGCGTTTACTGGGGCTTTGAAAGACCGTATTGGACGATTCGAAGCAGCTAATGGAGGTACGATTTTTTTGGATGAGATTGGAGAGCTTCCCTTAACACTACAACCGAAGCTGCTACGAATCCTGCAAAGCCGTGAATATGAGCGGCTTGGCGAAAGCAACACGCGTACAGCTGATGTTCGGGTAATTGCCGCAACCAACCGTGATTTAGTTCAGGAGGTAAAAGCAGGAAAATTTCGGGAGGACTTGTTCTATCGCTTGAATATGGTGCGATTAAGAATACCGGCATTGCGTGAGCGCAAGAATGATATTCCGCTGCTTATCGCACATTTTTTACAGAAGTATTTCGACAAAAACAGAGTAGAGTTGACGGTAAGCAATGACGCTATGAAGGCGTTGATGCAGTATGACTGGAAGGGGAATATCCGTGAGCTTGAGAATGTTATTAGCCGCACCGTGTTTTTATCTGTGGGGTCTGAAATTCGAGTGAGCGATTTGCCAGCAGAGCTACGTAGCGAAGTCGCTGCTGGAACCGAAACACAGGAGCATGGGCAAACGCTGGAAGATATTGAGCGAGAGTACATAGCCCGTGTTTTGGCCGAAGCAAAAAATTATGATGAGGCTGCCAAGATTTTAGATATAGATGTTGCCACCCTTTGGAGAAAACGAAAAAAGTATAACCTGTAAGCTGAGAAGAGAATCTATCAGATGATGGCAGGTAAATCATCCAGTTGCACACGATGAACGTGATCAAGTTTGCGCCCCAAGAATCGCTCACCAACTTCAATAAACTTCAAAGGGAGATCAGTTAGATAGTACTCGTAGCGGGGGAGTGACGTTGATGAATTTCGCATTTCGGAATTATCCAACAGGTGCAATGCTTCTTGGGCTGTTGCAATTCCAGGGTCAATTAATGTGACTGCTGGACCACAGACTTCGCTGATACTGGGTTGTAAAAGGGGGTAGTGTGTACATCCAAGAATCAGAGTATCAATAGACTGGCGCAACAGTGGGTGTAGGTATTCGCGTGCAAAGATGAGAGTCCCGGGGTGGTAGGTGTGCCCTTCTTCGGCAAGAGTAACGAACAGAGGGCAGGGTTGGGATAGAACAGAAGTAGAGTAAGATAAATCCGTTATTGCATTTTGGTAAGCCAAAGACTGAACAGTCCCCTGAGTACCAATAACTCCAACCCGACCATTTCGTGTGGCTGCAACTGCTGCCGCTGCACCTGGCCGGATTACTCCAATCACTGGAACTTCCGATGCCAGCTGTACTGCCTGCAACGCAACCGCCGAAGCTGTATTACAAGCAATAATAATCAGCTTTACTCCCTGCGAACGTAAAAAGGCTGCGGCTTGTAACGAGTATCCGATAACTGTTTCCGGTGATTTTGTTCCGTAGGGTACGCGGGCAGTATCGCCGAAATAGACGATGTTTTCGTTCGGCAGCATCTGCATTACCTGCCGAGCTACCGATAATCCGCCGATGCCGGAATCAAACAATCCAATAGGGGAGAAGCGGGTTCGCATTAGTTGCGGTTGGTGATGGTTGAGCTGGCTGTTGCTGTCGTATCAGATCCATGATGGCGGATTTGGCTCCATAAGGCATTAACATCCGTAGTAGCTCCGCCGGAGGAAGAGCATTGCGGGCGTTGCGACGAGGGAGTATGGCACTGCCTGCAATCAGATAATGACCCTTGCACGCCACCATGTTCCAGAAAACGCGCATTATCAGTCATAATTCCATAACTGCTGTACTCACTTCCCGGCCCATGACAACGTTCGCATCCAACACCCTCGGTCACAATACGCGCCTCGGCCACAGTTGATGGTGGATGCCCCAACGTGGTATGGCAATGATAACATGATGCAGAATCGCTTGCAGCCGAGCGCGTTGCCGGACGTGTTGACAGCTCCTTCCGCATAGACTGATACGCCAAGGCGTGCCGGCTACGAATCCAGACATCAACCGCATTCCCCGAACGCTCCGATGAATGACAACTTTGGCAAGAAGCCACTCCCATATAAGAAAGAGAGGAAGTGGGGGTATCACGCAGCAGTTTGTGGGCAACATACACGCCAATAGCCAGCGAAGAAAACCAAAGAATGTAGCTTACGCGCAGCAGCATGAAGCGAAGATACGAAATCATCAACCCGAACCGATTGCACCACCGAACTTCGTTGTCCGCCAGTGCTTGCTTTTTCTTTAGACAGTGCTATATTGCGCCCCCTTTTGCAGGATTGGAGTGTTTTAACACCCAAGGAGCCTAAGCAAAGCAGCAGAATTTCGGACCATTACTTTTTTCTATCAGCCATGACGGACAACGGAACAACCACAGTAACCGCGGCACAAAATATGCCAGAAGTTGCTACAAACGATGCGGCCTCAGCACCAGAATCTACTCCAGTAGCGGAAGCAACTGCAGAAACAACTTCTGCACCTTCGGAACAATCACAACCAACAGCAACCGAAGCCGAGGCAGCCATCCCCGCCGACGCACCACCAGTTCCTGCTCCGGTACAAAGCGAAACCACTTCTGAAGCTGCTTCCCAAACTCCGGTAGTTTCTACCGATATAGCCGAAGTTCCTGCTGCACCGCCAGCCCAAGAAGCTGCTGCGGCATCCACTCCTGTGGCTGAAGGTTCGACGGACAATGCTGCCGCATCATCGGAAGAACCCGAACACCGTGGGCGGCGTGGTAGCAAGTTGCCCGAAGAAGAACAACGTGTGCTGTGGGCTGAGCTTACCGAGAAAAAAAATAAGCACGAAGAGGTTGAACTCACTGTTATTTCGCACAACCGTGGTGGGGTGGTTGCTGGCTACAAAGGGCTGGAAGTCTTCCTTCCGATGTCGCATTGGAGCCTTGACCGTGCCGTCCCTAACCCAACAATTGATGCGATTGTCGGCGAGCCATTTAAAGCAAACATCCTAGAGATAACTGACTTTGAAACTGACGCACGCCGCATTACTGCTACCCGCCGCTCAATCCTTCGCCGCGGAATGATGGACTCGCTGGAAGCTGGCCAACGTCGTGTTGGAACCGTGACATCCATCTTAGACTTTGGAATTTTCGTGGATATTGGTGGTGTTGATGGCTTGGTTCACGCCTCGGAAATCAGCTACGACCGAACCAAACAACCATCGGAATTGGTACGCAAAGGGCAACGGGTGGAAGTCATCATTAAAGATATTGATCGCCAAAAGAAGCGTATCTACTTGGGAATGAAGGAATTGCTGCCTTCGCCATGGAGCCAAGCCGATGAACTCTTTCAAGCTAGCTCCATCTATCCCGGGAAAGTAGTCGGGCTCAGCAAAGCCGGTGCGTTTGTCGAGATTGCACCAGGCATTGAAGGCTTTGTCCGTTTGCGCGAACTTTCTTGGACTAAGCGTGTTCAGCACCCCGATGAAATCCTGAAGAAAGGAACCGAAATCAATGTGAAGGTTCTTGAAATCAATGCTAAACGGGAACGGCTATCGTTAAGCTACCGCCAAGCCACCGATAACCCGTGGGAAGAGCTATCCCAAAAATTTGCGCTGGGAACCCGTTGGGAAGCACAGATCAAAGAAATCTCCAACAAAGGTGTAGTGGTGACTGTTGAAGACGTGGAAGGATTCCTTCCACGCGGGCGAATGGGACGCGAAGCACGCCGTCTGCCTGATATGAAAGCAGGCGAACAGCTCCCCGTTCATGTTGTTGATATTGATCCGGCAAATCAATCGCTCATCTTTGGGCTTGTTACTCAGCACAGTGATGATGACCAAGAAGAAGCAGGGCGGCGCGAAGGTGGTGGCTTCCGTGAAAATCGTGAGCCACGTAGTGAGGGTGGTTCCCGCAATCGTGAAGGAGGAAATCGGGGAGAAGGGAATCGGCGTGGTGGCGGAGAAGGGGGAGGAGGAAGGCGTGAAGGGGGACGACGTGAACGTGGTGGAGACCGTGAACGTGGTGGAGACCGCGACCGCCCAGTTGCACCGCCACAGCCACCGCAGAATGAGCTAAAGAATTCCAAACTGATTGGCAATTTCTCCATTGGTGATCTTCTTGGCGAGGCTGTCAAAAAACGGCTGAACTACGACGATCCAACGCCACCAGAAGTCGCACCAGTTGCAGCCGTCCCTGAAACAGCGCCAGCCGCACCAGTTGCAGAAACCCAACCCGCAGTTGCCGCCGCTGAACCTACGCCACCAGTAGAGGCTGCACCAACAACCGCAAGCGAAGAGTCTGCGCAGTCATAATTGGCCGCACATGCGTGCCTGCCCAGATGGCGAAATCGGCAGACGCATCAGACTTAAAATCTGATGGTGCGTAAGCACCGTGCGGGTTCAAGTCCCGCTCTGGGCACATTTTTTCTTGATAAAACAGAGAAGGCTTCCGGTAATTACCGGAAGCCTTCTCTGTTTTTTTACTCACCGCTCATTTACTCACCGCACAACGCTCATCCATTTCTCCATGTGGAATTGCCCAATCTGTAGCCGGTATAGATAGCGTCCAGAAGGAATATCGCTTACGTTCACCGGGATGCGATGGCTGCCAGGCTGCACTGTTTGGCTTAGATACTCACCCGCAAATCGTCCATCAGTTGAGTACAACCGCAAGGTTGCATAACCTTGGATAGGAGTAGTGAAGGTAACGGTTGTTCCGCTGACGGCTGGGTTCGGGGTGTTCTGTTCCAGTGCCATTCCTGCCATTACTGCATCATCGGCATAGTAGGAGGCAGTGGTTTTGAAGAGGGGGAGTTTTGCATAATCCCCAAGCAGCGCATTCTTTGCATCGGCATTGGTCAGCCCCATCCAATCTTCCAGCACTGCCGCATAGACTTGGCGGAAATCCACCGTGAACTTGATATCACCACGGTCATCAAGATCCGTAAGGTTTGGATTCCCACCGTAAACAGTCCCACCATTGACCGAGTTACCGAACACAAACAACGGAGCCGCCGCGCCGTGGTCGGTCCCTGCCGAACCATTTTCGTTCACGCGTCGCCCAAACTCCGAGTAGGTGATGCAGGTAACACGGTTGGCATTCCCGCTTGCGGTGATGTCGTCAAAAAAGCTCTTGATTCCGCGCGACAACCTATTCAGCAACGTTGCTTGCTGTGCCACTTGCGCCGAGTGAGTATCGAATCCGCCTAACGTCACCACAAACACGGTTGTCCCCAAACCTCCATTGATTAGCCTTGCCACCACTTTCAGTTGCGACGCAAAATTATCGGTGTCGTACTGGGCATTTGTTGTGCTTCCCAGCATCGCTTGGTTAATGGCAGTCGAGAAGGTATTGGATTGCTCAAGGATTTCCCGCACATACTTCAACTCCGGCCCGGCAAGCGTTGCCGGAACAGGGGAGTCGCTGCTTCCAAGCCCTTTTGCCAAGTTGTAGAATCGGTCGGGGTTATCAATCGCGATGCCGGTGTTCCCAACCTCACCTTGCAGTAGCAAGGAAGTGCTGGAAGAGACTTGGATTGCAAACGGAGCCGTCGGCAACTGTGCTGGGTATTCCGGATGAGATCTTTCGATATATCGGCCAATCCATCCGGTGAAGAGAACCGTCTCGGCATCGGAAGCTGAGTTCCAGATGTCGGTAGAGCGGAAGTGGGAGCGGTCTTGGTACGGATACCCCACATTGGAAACCACCGCAGCGGTTCCCGATTTGAACATATCATGCACAGCACTCATGGAAGGGTGCAATGCAAGATCATTGTTCAGTTTCAGCACTTGGTCGGTTGGCAGCTTGATGTTGGGCCGTGCCTTGAAATAGAGTGGATCGGCGTAGGGAACCACCGTGTTCAATCCGTCATTTCCACCACTCAGATTTATCAGCACCAAGATTCGATCCGATGCAGCCGAAGGGCGGGCAAAAAAGTGGCGTGCCAGTGGGCGTGCAAACAACCCCGTGGAGGCCAGCGGTATCAGCGTTCCGGCTTGAAGAGCGCGTACAAGAAATTGTCGGCGTTTCATAGGTTGGTCAGTGTTGGCTTTGTGGTTTGTTTGCGGTTACATCAACTGGAATTCGGCAAAGCTGGTTAGCCGGACTAAGCAGGAGCGGATTTTCTGAGCCGATTGCGCTGGCTTCCACTCGTAGTCGAAACCACCACCAAGCAGTTCTGCAAGCAGAGCATTCTTCATCTCGGCATCCAACGGAACCGGAATCAGCAAGGTGATAAGATTCTCCAGCACTTTGTGGACATCATCGGCATCGGGCAAGGAGGTGATAAACGCAACCGGATCGAACTGATACGCCAACGAACTGGGGATCGGTTCCACCCACATTTTTGCATACCTCACACGAAGCGGAGCCGTCACGCTGCTAATCCATGTTCGCCCGCCTGGCCACCCTTTCACATTGGGCGGGTAGAACAGCCATTGCGACAGATACCACATTGCTGTCACAGGGTCGTGGGTTTCGGGGCGGTCGGCGGCAAGGTTGCTGCCAGCCATCATGGGTTTCAGGTTGAAGCTGCGCAGCGCGCCAACCACATAATCAGCAGGGCTTTTTATCTGCGCCCCGATCACGTTATCATCAAAGAAATGCTCGCTGTTCAAAAGCTGCTTCAGCACCGCTTTT
The DNA here is from genome assembly GCA_020850315.1 of Armatimonadota bacterium. Classification (GTDB taxonomy): domain Bacteria; phylum Bacteroidota; class Ignavibacteria; order OLB7; family OLB7; genus OLB7. The sequence goes on from JADZEY010000093.1 coordinate 33,702, forward strand.
ACCGACCAGTTGCTCTCCGCTAGAGTCTGCGCCATTGCGGCCACAATCTCCATATCGGGTTCGTGGTGAACAAACGTTTGGTAGAGTTTCGTGCAAAGAAAGACCGCCGAGCGTGGCTTCTGCAGGTCTTTATCCATTTGCTCGAAGATATGGTCAATCACATCTGTTTCGGCTTTGCCTTGGATACCAAAGCCAGCGGTTTTCCCAAAGATGGTTTTTACCGACTTATCAAAGCTGGCCGGATTGAACCGTACTGATAAACGGTCTGGAGTCCACCCGGTCAGCGCACGCGCAAGCTCGATGATATCATGCTCCAAATAATGCGGGGTTCCATCATTGTAGAACCCTGTCCCGATTGCGAACAGCTCCAACAATTCCCGTGCGTAGTTCTCGTTCGGGTTTCCCGCCTTGCTGACATATCCATCCAAGTAGATCAGCATTGCAGGGTCAATCGTCACCCGCTTTGTTAGCTCCCTGAAGTCCCCAAACGCGAACTCCCGAAACAACTGGTTCTGGATGTACAAGTATTGGGTGTAATAGACCACCGGATACTCGCTCACGAAGTGGTTATGCCAGAAAAGCACCATTTTTTCGCGAAGCATATTCTTCGGATCGGCCATAAGGCCAAACCACCACTCCTGAAGTTGCCGCAGCCATGTTGCATATTGGGCACTTGCTGCATTGCTGTTCTGGAAATAATCTTGGCTTACCCAACTGCCTGGGGGGGAAGGGAGCGGCCCAGGTTCCAGCAATCCATCAATGATTGCTCCTGGTGTCAGGCTTAGCGAATTTTGGATGTCAGACCAATTACAACCGAATCCCGCACGGCGCAGTAGGTGCGCGGCCCGTTGGGCATTCCACGGCTTTTCGGCACGTGGCACGTAGGGTTCTAATCCACCAGAAGAAAGGAGCGAAGCCCCCTTCTTGGAAGATAGTTTGTTGTTGGTTGGCGATGATGCATGGGGTAATCGGTGCTGTGCAGAAAGGAAATCGCGGCGATCCATAGCAGTGTTTCGTTGAGTTCAGAAGAGGAGGACGTGGGAACTTACGCCACATAATGATTGCAAACAACCGTTTTCACCGATGTCCCAAAAAAGAGATGCAGAATTGCCTTGTCTGGCTGCAAGAATGTTCGGCATTGTTGCGGATGTTCAACGGGTTTGGATATGCCGTGGGGATAAAGTAGTTTCGCCCGTTTGAAAGTCACGCATCAGTATCCAGTAGCATACTAACGATTGTGAGCAGTTGGTCAACACCGCAAACCGAGAGCGACCTGCGAATACAGCAGGAGTTCAAAGCATCAGGAATGTTGCCGAAGCACGTTGCCATTATCATGGATGGCAATGGCCGATGGGCAAAGGAGCAACGGCTGCCACGGGTGTCGGGGCATCGTGCCGGGGTGGATTCCGTCCGCGATATCGTGCAAGTCTGTGGGCAGCTTGGAATCCCGCATCTGACGCTCTACGCATTCTCAACCGAAAATTGGAAACGCCCCAAAAGCGAAGTTTCTGTTCTGATGGAACTGCTGATGGTCTATCTTCGCAGCGAAATTGAGGACTTGAACCGCAACAACGTTCGGCTAAGTGCCATTGGCCAACTGAACGCGCTTCCGAAGCCTGTCCAGAAGGAACTCCATTTGAGCATGGAGAAACTTGGGGAGAATACAGGGCTGAACCTTACGTTGGCCCTGAGCTACAGCGGGCGATGGGATATCGTCCGCGCCGTGCAGACGTTGGCATTGGATGTCCGCCGCGGGAAACTCTCCCCCGAGGACATCACCGAAAATTTATTCCAGACCTACTTAACCACAGCCGATCTTCCAGACCCCGATCTGCTGATCCGTACCAGTGGCGAGATGCGGCTGAGCAATTTTCTGCTGTGGGAAATGGCGTATGCCGAACTTCACATCGCCAGCGTTTTCTGGCCCGAGTTCCGCCGTGCACATCTGTACCAAGCCCTTAGCGATTACTTGCAGCGGGAACGCCGATTCGGAAAAACAAGTGAGCAACTGACGGAATCGGAATCACAATCGCGCTCCTACGTCCAAAAGATCATTGATCTGATAACACGGCAATAGCACAATAACTCTCTATGACCCCCACCAGATCATTGATCGTAAGCTGGCTGGCAATTCTGTTTGTCCATCACCTTGCCCATGCCCAAACACCCGATGCAAAACCGCAGTCCTTGCGAATCCGCGACATCCGTGTGGAGGGGAACGAGACGGCAAGCGCGTCGGCAATCATTGCCTACTCCAACCTTCACAGCGGCGATGTGGTCGGCGCAGGGAGTGAAGCATTCCCCAAAGCCATCAAAAATTTGATGGATCGGCGGCTGTTCAGCGATGTCAAAATCTACGTTGAGGATATGCGTGGCGACGAAGGGGTGATTGTCATCAGCGTGAAAGAATATGGGCGTGTTGGTGCAATCACCTTCTACGGGAACGATGAGTTCAGCGAAAAAGATTTGGAATCGGTGGTCACGATCCGCACCGGCGACATCGCCTCACCCTACGAAGTTGACCGGTCGCGCTCCAAAATCCGTGCGAAATATGGCGAAGAAGGCTATCTGTTCACCAAAGTGAAAGTAGAGACAACTCCATCCGACGAGGGGGATGGCCGCAGCAACCTTGCATTCAATATCGAAGAAGGCCCAGAAGTAAGCATCGGCGCAATCACCATTGAAGGAAACTCCAAGATCTCCGATGATGCCCTGAAAGGGACAATGAGCGAGGTGAAAGAGAAATCGTGGTGGCAGTTCTGGCGTTCCTCAGGATTCGACCGGAAGAAGCTCAAAAAAGATGAGACGCTGATTGTGGATTACTACCGCGAGCGCGGATTCATCAACGCTTCTGTCCTCTCCGACTCCATCTCCATTGACCCAACCACAGGGAAAGCAGACGTTCAGATATCTCTATCGGAAGGAAGACAGATGTTTTTGCGAAACGTGGCTCTTGCAGGGAACAACGTCTATCCTTCGGCGGTGCTTCTCCATCGCCTGGATGTTGATACCAACGCCCCATACAACCAAGTCCGATTGGAGAAAAACCTGAACGGCAACGAAGATCAAACCGATGTCCGTTCGCTCTACCTTGATAACGGCTATCTGACCTTCAATGCCCAATTAAGCGAGCAGCCGGTAAGTGGCGATACCGTTGATGTGCTAATTAAAATGGTGGAGGGGAACCCCGCCAGTGTCCGGTACGTCACAATTTCGGGGAACACCCGCACCAAGGATAAAGTGATCCGCCGTGAGCTGTTCACCCATCCGGGGGATGTGTTCAGCAAAGCATCAGTAATCCGGTCGTTGCGGAACCTTGCCAACCTAAACTACTTCAACCCAGAACGGCTTGAACCAGCCGTCCAGCCGGTGGATGCTACCACGGTTGACATCACCTACAAAGTTGAGGAACGCCCCAGCGACACGTTCAACGCCTCAATCGGCCTTAGCTCGCAGGGGCTAACCGGGATGTTGGGCGTGTCCTTCAATAATTTTTCGCTAACCGAGCCGTTGCAGGGGGGAGGGGGGCAAATCCTGAATTTTAACTGGGAGTTCGGTTCGTACGTTACCACCTTCTCACTGGGATTAACCGAGCCATATCTGTTCGATTGGCCGGTGACGCTGGGGGCAAGCGTCTTCTACCAAACCCAAGATTTAAGCACGGTCAGCACCAGCGAGAACAAGCTCCGTCGGGCAGGCTTATCGGTGACAGCGGGTTGGAAGCCAGGTTGGCCCGATGACTTCTTCCGCACCGATATGGTTGTGCGCTTCCTTCAGAACGACATCACCGGAAGCAGCACCTACTACCGCAATGGAACGGAGCTTAGCTCCACATTCAGCGTCTCCCGTTCCAGCATTGATAACCCTGTCTTCCCCAAGTATGGCTCGCGATTCAGCCTAAGCTCAACATTTGCTGGGCTTGGCAATGCCGAGTACGTCAAGCCGGAGCTAAAATTAGAGTTCTACTCACCCATTGTTGACGTGACAGAATCCAACAGCCTTGTCTTCTATCTCGGAAGTGAGTTTGGCTACTTATTTAACTATGGCGACTTTGCCAACATCCCGCCGCTATCTTTGTATGCAATGGGGGGAACCGGCCTGACAGCACTGAACTCCGTTCCCTTGCGTGGCTATGAAGATCGTTCCATTGGCCCGGTGGGCGGCGATGGAATTCCCGTTGGGCTGGTCTATAACAAAATCTCAACCGAGCTTCGGTTCTCGATAGCAATCAATCCAATTCCAATTTTCGTGCTGGCATTTGCCGAAGCCGGGAACGTGTGGTCAAACCTTAGCGAGGTTGACCCGTTCAACCTGAAACGCTCGGCTGGCGTTGGAATTCGGGTGATGGTTCCCCCAGTAGGAATTTTAGGATTTGACTATGGATATGGGTTCGATCCCAGCAGTTCCATCCAACGCCCCGGCGGGGTTCCGGAACGTTCCGGCTGGCAATTCCACTTCCAGTTTGGCAAATAACACAATCAACAAAACCGTTCTAACCGACCTCTCACAGCAACTAACCGTATGATGAAAATCGCATTACGCACACTGGGTTGTGTGCTTTTCTCGCTGCTTGTTCTGCATCCTTCCTCGGCCAATGCTCAACTACGCATTGGATATGTGGAGACCGAAACAATTATCAGCACCCATAAAGAGTTCAAGGCCGTTGAAGCCCAACTGCAAGTCTATCGGAAACAATTCGAGGACACGTTGGGGATGTTTAAGGCTAAGTATGACCAAGAGCTGGAAGACTACCAGAAAAAGCAAGCCACAATGACCCCGGAAGCAAAGCAGCAAAAAGAGAGCGAGATTCTGCAAATGCGTGACTACATTTTGCAGTATCAGCAAGCAAAGTTTGGGGCACAGGGGGATATCCTTGCGAAACAAAACGAGCTACTGATGCCGCTTCGCGAGAAAATCAAAAAAATTATCGCTAAAGTTGCCAAAGAGGAGAAAGTGGCTGTGGTGTTTGAAAACAGCAACCTGGTGTACATTGACCAAGACCCAAAAACAACGGTGAATATCACTTTCAAAGTACTTGATTATTTAAGCCGTGACTCGCAATAACAATACCCGCACGATGCTTGCAGTTGTGGCCATCACCATGGTGATGGCCACCAACGCATTCGCCCAAAAAATAGGCTACGTTGCAAGCGACCTTATCCTGATGAATTTGCCCGAGGCCAGCGCGGCCCAAACCCGCTTGGGGGAAATTCAAGCCGGCTGGCTTCGCGAGATTGAGCAGATGGAAAACGAGCAGAAAAAACTGCGAAACGAAATTGAGACAAACCGGCTAATCTGGAGCCAACAGGAGCGGAAAGATGCCGAGGCTAAACTTGCAAATGTTCAAGCGCGGCTCACCGAATTTCGCAAGGCAAAGTATGCTCCAAAAGGGGAATATGAGAAGCTGCAAGGGGAAATAATGAAGCCGGTGTTCGACAATATCACTCGTGCGATCGAAGAAGAAGCAAAGTCGCAGAAGATGGATATTGTGTTCGACAAAAGCTCCACTTCAGCAGCAATTTTTTATGTGAATCCCCAGGTTGATTTAACGATAGCTGTACTGAAGCGCTTAGGCGTAAGCGCAGATGCCATTAAACTGCCAGAAGGTGTGCAGATAAATAGCAGCACCGATAAAAGCCCTTCGCTGGATCCTAACGAACTGCTGAAAGATTTGCAGAAAGGGGTCAATAAAACCATCAACGTTGATCCGAATAAGGTATTGGGCGGTGACGATGGAAGCACCAACCCATAGTACATTACAGGAATTATGACAATCCAAGAACTTGCTGGGCTTCTGGGCGGAGAGATCATTGGCGACCCGTATATCGAGATTCATGGGATCGAAAAAATTGAATATGCCGAGAAAGGGCAAATTTCATTTATCGCCAATCAGAAATATCTTCGATACGAAACACAAACCCTTGCTTCAGCTTTAATTATCTCCAGATCCCACACCCCGCAACGCACCGATATAGCATATATCCAAATTGAAGACCCCTACGCCGGGTTTGTCCAGCTTTTACGGGTATTTTTCCCCAACCAAGCAACCTACCCACCGGGGATTCATCCCCAAGCCGCAGTTGAAGGCGCGATAATTGACCCAGAATCATACATAGGGCCCACTGCTGTTGTTGGTGAAGGCGCGACCGTTGGGAAAAATTGCCAGATTCATGCAGGTGCAGTTGTTGGCCGCAATGTTCGTATTGGGCAGAACACCATACTCTATCCCAATGTTGTGATCTACGATGGCTGCATCCTTGGCGATAATGTTATTGTGCAGGCGGGTGCCATCATCGGCTCCGACGGGTTCGGATATTTACAACGCCAAACCCACTGGGAAAAAATCCCTCAACTTGGAATTGTTGTTGTTGAAAATGATGTGGAAATTGGTGCAAACTGCACAATTGACCGCGCAACAATAGGGGAGACGCGCATCTGCCAGGGAACAAAAGTGGATAATCTTGTACACATTGCTCACAATGTTATTGTGGGCGAACACACAGTGATTGCAGCACAAAGCGGCATTTCCGGAAGCACGCGACTGGGAAGATTTAATATGTTAGGTGGGCAAGTTGGATTGGTTGGGCATATTACAACCACAGATAATGTTATTGTGGAAGCTCAGTCAGGGGTTAGCAAGAATATCCCAAAATCTGGCAGATACTTCGGGCATCCAGCAAAGGAACATGGCTTGGCATTACGCCAAGAAGCAGCAATTCGCCAGCTGCCAGATGCACTAAAAGAATTACAAGAATTGAAAACCAAATTACGCGAGCTTGAGGAAAAATTATTGATAAAGCAAACAAGCTAACGTAATTTTAGGCTCTGCAAAAAACTATGAGAACAACACAACACACCATTGCTTCTCCGGTTAGCTTCAGTGGCGTTGGGCTGCATACGGGCAACCCTTCCACCATTACCTTCCGTCCAGCACCAGAGAATTACGGGTTCCGCTTCCTTCGTACCGACTTACCAGATGCCCCAGAGGTCCCTGCTGATGTGGATCTAGTGACCGATGTCTCGCGGGGGACAACTCTTTCGCGTGATGGTGTGAGTATCCATACTGTCGAACACGTCCTTGCAGCATTAACAGGGCTGGAAATTGATAACTGTTCAATTGAGCTTTCTAATAATGAACCCCCGGTTGGAGACGGTAGTGCAATGCCGTTTACGGAAGTCTTAATGAATGCTGGTATCGTTGATCAAAAAAAAACCCGAAATTTCATTGTTGTTGATTCTATAGTTAAGTACGCTAACGAGGCAAAAGGGGTGGAAATCACCGCGCTCCCCAATCAAAATTTCCAAATGACGGTAATGATAGATTACCGTAATCCTGCACTGGGTCGCCAACATTCCGGGATACTTAATTTAGGACCGGAGTTTGTGAAAGAGGTTGCTCCTGCACGTACCTTCTGTTTTTTAACGGAGGTAGAGTGGTTGCGAAGCGAAGGATTAATTAAAGGTGGAAGGCTTGACAATGCGATTGTGATTGTTGACAAAGAGGTTGACCAAAGCGAAATCAATGAAATGTCACACCGATTGGGGATTGATGGATCGGTAGTGTTGGGATCCACAGGGGTGCTGAACAACGGCTCGATGCGTTTTATGAATGAGCCAGCACGGCATAAACTGCTTGATCTTTTAGGCGATCTTGCCCTTGCCGGTGCTCCGGTGAAAGCACATATCCTTGCTGCCCGCCCCGGTCATGCCAGCAATATCGAGTTTGCACGAAAAATTAAACGTGCCGCAGAAAAAAATAGAGTTTCCGCTCAAAAAAAATCCCCAATGGTGGATATTCGCTCAATTATGAATATCCTCCCACATCGTTATCCATTCCTCCTGGTTGATAGAATTTTAGATATTGATCTTGATGCCAAAAAAATCATTGGGCTGAAAAACGTTACGATTAACGAGCCGTTTTTTATCGGGCATTTTCCTGAACAGCCAATTATGCCCGGGGTGTTGATTGTTGAGGCAATGGCGCAAACAGGTGGGATATTGCTTATGCAAGATATGGGGGGGAATGCACAACAAAAACTGGCATTGTTTATGGGAATCAATAATTGCAAATTTCGCAAGCCAGTGCTGCCAGGTGACCAACTTCAGTTTGAAGTTTCCCTGAAATCGAAAAAATTCAACACCTACCTTTTCGCCGGACGAGCAACAGTAAACGGTACGCTGGTTGCTGAAGCAGAATTAACAGTGGCCGTTGGCGACAGAACTAATCCCAGTTGATGAATATGCACAATCCAACCATCAACAATTTTGCGGTTGTTCATCCCGATGCATCAATCGGCGATGACGTTATTATTGAACCATTCGTGGTTATCGAAGAAAACGTTGTCGTTGGGAATGGAACACATATTCAGGCTCATGCTCATATTAAATCTGGAACCAGAATTGGTGAGCAGTGCAAAATTTTCACGGGCGCAGCTATCGGCGCAACGCCGCAAGACTTAAAATTCTCCGGCGAAAATTCCGTGGCTATTATTGGCGATAGAACGGTGATACGTGAATACGTCACTGTTCACCGCGGCACTTCCGCAACTGGCCAAACGGTGATTGGAAGCGATTGTTTAATTATGGCTTACTGCCACGTTGCACACGATTGCGTTGTGGGAAATAACGTCATTCTTGCCAACGCTGTCCAGCTTGGCGGCCATGCAGAGGTTGGTGATTGGGCGATTGTTGGTGGGCTAACTGGTGTTCATCAGTTTGAGAAAATTGGCAAGCACGCGATGATTGGAGCCGGATTCCGCGTGATGAAAGATGTTCCGCCGTTTGTTCGCGCTGGCCATCATCCACTATCATTTTCTGGAATTAATACCATCGGCTTGCGGCGGCGCGGATTTACTGAAGAATCCATTGAGGTTATCACCGAAACGTATCGGATACTCTATCACTCTGGTTTGAATATCACCGATGCGATTGCACAGCTTGAAGGTGATCCCAATATATGCCCAGAAATTCAGGATATCGTCACTTTTATTAAACGAAGCACACGTGGCATTATTCCCGCACGGCGCGGAGAATAATTATCTCACCCTAAATAGCGATTCATTTCAGCAACGATCTTCTCTGCCAATTTATGCAGATCAGGATTTGTTGACTTTGAGGCCATCGGCAGATAATGCTCGTGCGTTTCTTGGATGTAGCTGAACGGATTGCGTTTTAGGTTGAATTGGATGCAACGGGTGTTATCCAAACGGTCGGCCAATTTGATAATTTTACACGCCACCGGACCGTCCTGAATCCGTTGCTGATACTCTTCATTGATCGCTGCTTTTTCTGCTTCGTCGCGCACCCGCACCTGCTTCGTTAAAATCTCCACCCAAGAACTAACATCACTTCCAAAATTGTACTCCAATATCTCGTGATTTAGAATATCCGAATCTTCAAGGGAGTCATGCAAAATGGCTGCAATGATAAGGCTCGGATGCGTAAGCTCTAGTTCATGGGTGATGATTTTTACCACCCGAGTGCAATGCCAGAAGTAGGGCGTTCCATCGTTGCGCTTTTGGTATATGTGGACGTTTTCGGCCACTTCGTATGCGGAACTGACCCGCAACCAATCGGACGGAGCAATATGCGGAGTTAGCTTTGCCGCCAACTCTTGCAGCGGCAACCACGTTTGATTGTAGCTGGTGTCGAATTTTGGCTGAATCATCCGTTCGCTGCCAATTTACGTTCGTTGAACTGGTGATCTTTGTAGTCACCGAACAGGTGCTTCACCTTATTCCGTTGATATTTCCCGGTTGATGTCACAGGAATGTGTTCCCCAAAAACCACCACTTTAGGAGTTTTAAATGCTGGCAGCCGTTGCCGACAATATTCAAGCAATTCCGCCTCCGTCAGCGTTTCATCGCTTGGCCGAACGTACGCGCCAACTTCTTCGCCGTACATGTTATTTTCAAAACCAACGGCAATCCCCGCCGCTACTTTTGGGTGTGAGTTTATCACTTCATCAATTTCCAATGGAGAGATGTTCACACCACCACGAATAATCAATTCTTTCAGCCTTCCGGTGATGAAAAAATAGGGACGTTGGTTGCTATCCATTACCATAAATCCCTCATCCCCGCTGCGGAACCACCCGAAGGTAAATGCCTTCTGGTTCGCTTCCTCATTCTGGAAATACCCCAACATCACATTGTGTCCCCTGATGACAATTTCACCACGCTCACCAGGCTCAACCGCCTCACCCTGTTCATTATGAATCGCCATTTCATTTTGGGGAATCGGAATACCGATGCTTGGATAGCCATACTGCTGCATCCACTGCTGATGTTCTTCGGGCCGCAATGAAATCGGGAGAAAACAGGAATAGCACGTTGTTTCCGACAGCCCATATCCATGAATAACCGGAAAGCCAAAATGAGATTCGAATCGTTCGGCAAGCTGGCACGTTAATGGCCCAGCACCGCAGATGATATGCCGAAAATATCGAAGGTCATACTCAGCAAGATTAATCTCTGTCTCCAGCAAAAACGCCAGCAAGGTGGGGACAACCGAAACAATAGCAACCTTTTCTTGGGCAATAATTGGGAAGAAGTGCTGTGATTGAAATTTCCGGCAAAGCACCACCGAAGCCCCAGCATACATTGGCGTTACCAGTGTCACAATGGTTCCGTTCACGTGATGAATCGGAAGCACGCACATCATCACCGTTTCGGAAGTAATGCTATGCCACTTGGAGATTCCTTCAGCATCGGCAAAAAGATTTCCCTGGCACAGCAGCACACCTTTGGGGGCACCGGTTGTGCCGCTGGTGTAAACAATTAAACAGGGGGATTCAAGACAGTTCTCGGCAAATGGAGTGCTGGAAAATTCCGAGCGTAGCATTCCCCGAAATTGATCTTGATCCCCACCGCACAGCACAACTTCCGTGGTTCGTTCTTCATTCTGAAGAATTATTGCAAGGCGTTCGGTGTACTCATCCCGCACAAAAATCAATCGGGTTTGGGAATTGCCCAAAATGAACGCAATCCGTGCATCATCCTCCCCCGGATTGATTGGAACCACCACCGCGCCAATCCACCATGCCGCAAAATACTGGATAACCGTTTCGGGGTGGTTGTACCCAAACGTGGCAACCGCATCACCCCTGCGGATTCCTTTGCTGGAAAGTGCGGCGGCAACGCTGGCAACAGCATCCCGAAACTGGGCAAAGGTGTAGCGTTGCCGAATGTTGCCATCTTCAGCAAACGAGAGATAAATCTGCTCTGGTTGGTTGCTTGCCTGTTGCGCCAGCATTTGGCCAACAGAGGTGAAGCGAACATCTGCCGCCGACAAGGGATCACCTTGCAGTTGGCGTGCTTGTTGGATCAGTGTATTGATTTCCATCTGTTCAGTATCGTTGCGCAGTTGCCGCTTCTTCATAACTTTGGCGGCCATGACTGAAACCAATATACAAGAAAAGGCGCAGGCCATTCTTGCCGGAAATAAACGGCAGATCACCCGTGCGTTGTCCATTGTTGAGAACGAAGGGGAGGGATGGGTGGAGCTGCTTTCCACGCTCTATCCACAGTCGGGAACCAGCTACCGGATTGGCATTACTGGCCCGCCGGGGGCAGGCAAATCCACGATCACCCAGCAGATGATCCGCCACTACCGCGCTGCCGGAAAACGGGTGGCAGTGATTGCCATTGATCCAACCTCACCATTTACCGGCGGGGCAATTCTTGGCGACCGCATTCGGATGCAGTCGGAGACGCTCGATCCCGGTGTTTTTATCCGCTCCATGGCTTCACGCGGTAGCTTGGGGGGGCTTAGCGCGAAGGCGCAAGAGCTTGCCGACCTGCTGGCCGCAAGCGGCTACGACATCATTATCTTTGAAACCGTTGGCGTTGGGCAGTCGGAGCTTGACATTGCCAAGGCGGCCGATACCACAATCGTGGTGTTGGTTCCAGAATCTGGGGACTCCATCCAAGCTATGAAATCAGGGTTGATGGAGATTGCCGACATTTTCCTGATGAACAAATCCGACCGTGACGGTGCCGACCAAGCCGTGGCGGCATTGAAAACGATACTCACGTTCAAGATCACTCACGATGCCGCGCAGTGGAATCCGCCAGTGATTAAAACTGTTGGGATGTCGGGGGAAGGAATTGCAAAAATAGGGGAGGCGATTCGGGAGCATCGTGAGCATTCCGAGCAGCATGGAATGTTCTTGGCACGGCGGAAAAAGCGGGAAGAAGAGCGGATTATTGAGGAAGTGGAGCACCGGCTGCGCCAGCGATTCTGGACAACGGAGCGGAAGGATGATCTTCGCGCCCAAATTGAGCTTGTCACAGCATACTCCCAGTCGCCAACTGGCGCAGCAATGGCCATTATCGAAGGGGTTAGCATCACGGAATAGTGCCGAACTCGCAGAAGCGGCTCGAGAGGGAAAGGGGGGGGAACACCATACCGAATACACACACTCAAAGTCTCACTTCCTACGCCATGGAAATTGCCAACCAGCATATCGAGAAAGTAATCCAGCAGTACATCCGCCAGCTTGTTGAATCCAACAAAGCAGCGCAAACTGTCCATACATTATTGAGCCAGGTTGGGGTTGGCCTGCGTCCTTCGCTCGACCATCTCTCCATCCGCACGCTGGATGTGCAGGAGCGGGCATTGGAGTTCGAGGCACTGGGCTTTCGGTTCGATGCGAACTTGGGGGTGATTGAGCGGGATTCGTGGTGGGGAAAAGTCTATCGAAAGCCAGGGTTCCCGCCAATCTACATTGACCAAGCCTTTGCTGGTGCGCGTGGCGAAGGCTCGCCAATCCCCGGTTGGGTGAAACAGTTCACCGATGCAGGGCTGCATCACATGGCGGTTGCAGTGGAAGACATTGAGGTGGCGGCGGAGCGGTTCGCATCGCACGGTATTTCTTTTGAGGATTCGATCTTGGGGATGCCTGGTGATCCTTTCCGGCAACTCTATTCCATCCCCGAAATGATCGCTGGAACTCCACACACGGTGATTGAACTTGTGGAGCGGAGATGGGGATACACAGGATTTATTTCCCCCCTTGCCGGGACGTTATAAGCTCCATTTCCCAATCATCGCTGCCGTATGACCGTTAGCCGTGATCCTGATGCAATTCATCCATTTTTGCGGGATGCTTCCAACCTTGCTGGTGGAGCGGCGGAAGCAGTGTGGTTGCCACAGACTGAGCAAGAGGTCATTCAAGTAATCGAAACAGCACGGCAGCAGGGGAAACAGCTGACGATTTCTGGCGGAAAAACCGGGCTTGTCGGGGGGGCGGTTCCAACCGAGGGGGAAGGTGGATGGATACTTTCCACCGAACGTATCCGCCCTGCGCTACTGGTAGATGAAGCAAGCACTACCATCACAGCTGGAGCCGGTTGGCGATTGTTCGAGCTGCGCGAAGCCGCTGCCAGTCACCAGTTATTCCTACCACCTGACCCAACCGAACCAACCTGTACCGTTGGCGGAATGGTGGCCACAAACGCTTCCGGCGCGCACACGTTTCGGTATGGCGCAACCCGCCAATGGGTTCAGCAACTTTGCGTGGTGCTTGCTTCCGGCCAGCGGCTGCGGCTGAACAGGGGAGAGGTGATTGCCAACGGCACAACCGCCCAACTACGCACGCTGGAAGGATCCACCATCAAACTCACCTTTTCCGAACTTCCTATCCCGTCAATCAAAAATGCAAGCGGCTATTTTCTGAAATCTGGGATGGATCTTGTTGATCTGTTCATCGGCATGGAGGGGACGTTGGGGGTGGTGACCGAAGTCACATTCCGGCTGATTCCAACCCCGAACGCTTTGCTTGGCGGAGTGATTTTTTTTCGGTCGTTGGAGCAGTTGCTTCGGTGTGCTTCCGATATTCGCTCCCGCTCGCGTAATCCCAACGACTGGCTGAACGCCAACATCCTTGAGTTTGCCGATTGGAACGCTTTGCAGTTGGTTCGGGAAAAATTTCCAGCAATTCCGGGCGATGCGTTCGGCGGGGCAATCTGGATTGAGCAAGATTTGGGGAGCAACGCCGATGCGCAGATATTGGAAGAATGGATGGAGTTATTCCAGCGGCATGAAGCGATGATAGAGGAAAGTTGGTTTGGGGAACGGGAGCAAGAATTGGTGCGGATGCGGGGGCTACGCCATGCAATTCCATCATCGGTGTATGAATTCCTGACCGCCCACGGCCAAACAAAAATTGGAACTGATATGGCTGTTCCCGAAGACAATTTCGAGGAACTGTACAACTACTACCGCCAGCAATTTGCAGATAGCGAGTTGGCAACCGTCACCTACGGCCATGTAGGGGATTGCCACCTTCATGCAAATATGTTGCTTGGCGGAAACCACCAACTGGCGCACGCCAAATTGGTGTATGACAGGCTGGTGGCAAAAGCAATCACCTTGGGGGGAACGGTTTCGGCTGAACACGGAATTGGCAAACTGAAACGTGGGTATCTGCGGCAGATGCTTGGCACTCAAGCAATTGAATCAATGCGGCAAGTGAAACAAGCACTGGATCCAGATGGACTGTTTGGGGCTGGAACGTTGTTTGAAGAATAGCCAGCTGCTGTTACGAAATAGCCCTGTGAACATTAAGATTGTAGAACCTGAGTACGCACAACGATGAACAACGGCAAAATCTACCAGATCAACATCTCCAACGGCGGCGTGCCAAAACAGCCGATTGCTGAAGGCAACGTGGCCGAGCTTGGTATCCGTGGCGATGCCCACAATGATATGGTGCATCACGGCGGGCCAACTCGCGCAATTTGCTTGTACTCGCTGGAGCAGATCCAGGCGTTGCAGTCGGAAGGCCACCCGATACAGCCCGGGGACATTGGCGAGAACCTAACGACAATCGGAATTGACCTTTCGGGATTAGAGCCTGGTGACCGGTTGCAGGTTGGCAAGGATGTGATGATTGAGGTGACTGGTTTCGCAACGCCATGCAAGTACATCCAGTTTGCATTTGCTGAGGGGACAATCCAGCGGGTATCGCAGAAAACAAATCCGGGGTGGAGCCGGCTGTACGCCAGCGTTCTTCAGGAAGGAGTGATTCGGGTGGGCGATACCGTTACGGTGGTCACATAGGTGTGAGGTCAACAACAGGGAGCAGATCAGCAGATAGGGAAGAGTTAGTAGGAAGTTGAATAAGCATTAGGTGACATAATATCCATTATAGTGCATAATCTTCTTCCATGAAGGATAGCTCTTTTCGCAGTGTCATCATCCCTGTCCGGATTCTGGTTTTGATTGTGCCCAGCGGAATTGCCATCGTTTCGGCTAACTCCTGATGCGTGTATCCTTCCAGAAATGCCTTCTCAATCAAACTCCGTTGCTCAATCGGCAGCTTCTTCAATGCCTGAAACAGATATGCGCTGTGATCCTGCTGCAACACTGCTCCCCAAGTGCTATTCTCGCTGTGGCCAACTGCCGCGCCCGGTTCATCCTGGTCATCCAGCGAAAACGCCTCCTGCTTCTTCTGCTGATATCGTTTGGAGCGGATCAGGTCAATTGCCTTGTTCTGCGTCATCCGTAGCAACCACGTTTTGGGCGAGCCAAGTTCGGCGTTGTAGGTCGGGGCTTTCCTCCAAATCTGCATGAATACCTCTTGCAAGATGTCCTCGGCCTCCTGATCGTCTTTCACAATGCTCAGAGCCAGCGTGTACAGCTGCCGGTTGTAGCGGTCGTACAGCTCGGCAATCGCTTTCATGTTCTTCAGGACAATCTGCTGAAGCAACTCAGCATCGCTGAAAGGTTTCCAGGTATTAGCACTGTTCATAATCGGGAAAATTTGCTCGGTGAATTTGGTCGAAGTCCTTTCCGTGCTATTGTTGTCAGTCTTGCAAATCAGGCAGCAATCCAATCTCTCGAAGAAATCCTGCCACATCCCAAACCCTTGTTCCTTTCAAAATTTTGCCGTTTTTCAGCGTCAACAGCGATACACCGTGAACGTTGATCGTTTTGTTGGAAGCCGGAATCCGCATAAAACTGCCACGATGGATTCCGGTTGCCACCCAATGAATCACCACACGGTCATCGCACACAACGCTATCTTCTACGGTGATGATAAGGTCGGGAAATGCACGGAAAAATCGCAGATAGGCTTTCCGTATTCCCTGCAATCCCAGCACTTTCTCGGCCAGCCCAACATCTCCTCCTTCGTAGTCGCAATCGTGAAGCTCCATGATCTGGTCTATGTTGTGGCTGTTCCAAGCATCTATAATCTGTTGAACAATTCCTGCTGCCATTGGCGTCGGCGATTTTGGTGAAAAAACAAAGCGGTTGCCAGAGTACTTTCTGACAACCGCAACTTACTTCAAGCAATTACTCACTGTCCAGACCATTCATTGCTCATTTTCTGCTCATTTCTTGGAATTTCTCCGTTCGGTGGCTTGCTTCGACAAGCTCAACATAAGCAGATGGCTGGATTCGCTGAAAACCCGATGCTGTATTTCTCATTCGGCACTCACCTCACTTTCCTCCAGCAAGCTCACGCTGCCACAGCAGTTCCCGAATCCTATCCAACCCTGATTTCAGATGCCGACGGTAGGTGCTGAACGGAATATCTAACAACTCTGCAGCCCGCTCCTGCGAGCTTGCCGGATTCAGATAGGTTCGGTACACCGCTCGGTAAAATTTTTCCTCCTTTGGATTCGCTTTAAGCTGTTCGGCAGTCGCTTGAATTATCTGTTGTAATACTTCAACTGTTGGCGTTGCGCTCGTTAAACATTCGTTTTCCAGCACTATTCGTGAACGGAGTAGTGGGTTGTCGGCTACCCGGTCGGGCGAGGTGAAGTGCTTGATGGCCAGCAGTAGGGCATCGTCGAAGGCATCTTTGCTGAGCACAATTATTTGCGGCATCGTCGGCATCGGTTCGCCGCGGCCTGCAACATTGGCTCCGGCGGTTTCCCGTTCGGCCAGTATCGCCAGCCATTGGATTGGCGGAACGCTCCTCCAGTCGTGGCCATACACCCCAAAGCTGCGCCCATCAACAGCGAAATCTGCTTCCGGCAAACGATGCAGATCAATGTAGGCAAATCCTTGCGTCCAGAATTCTGGGTTGGCACAGGGGAAAAAGGTGAACGCCAAGTTTGCCGTGATGAGGTAGTAGCGCCCAACATTGATGAACACCGAGCTTTGTACTGGGGAGATATCCTGGTAGCTATCGGCTGACATCCAGTAGCGGAACAGCGTTGCTCGTTCGCCAGGCCGCAGCGGTGCGTGCTGCTGAAGGTAGTTCCAGCATGCAATTGCTGCGGGGTCTCGGTGGCGATCTTCTTCGGTGGTCTGTTCCAACGCCAGCATCATCAAAAAACCAACGGGAGTCCCCTGTGGGGTTCGCAGCACCAACACGTTTTCCGGTTGACGCTGGAACCAGAATGTAGCAAGCTCTGCCGACCGATCTCCTTCATGGCGTTGCACCATCTGGCGTAGCATTGGGAAATCGGTATCGCGTGGGGAGTCGGCCAAAGCATTCCCCACCCCCTGCCACATGAACATCTGGCGCATGACTGGATTGTCACGGTGCAGATAGGTGTAGTCAAACATCAGCCGTTGCTGGTCGTGGCTTTGGGCGCGTTGCAATCGGGTGGCGTAGTAGTTGCGGGCGCGGCGGTGAAGTTCGATATACCAATCGGGATTGCGCCAACGGACATCGGCCACCAACGCCTCACGCGTGAGGTCGTGTGGGAACAACCCATCCACTGCCGATTCCATAAATGAAAGAGACCGCAGCCAGTGGAACAGCTCGGGCGTTCCGGGAAGCCCGACCATTTCCTCCAGTAATGCTTCGGTGGTGACCCGCACCAGTGCGCAGGCCTCCAACGCAACCCGGTGCGCCGGCCCAGGAACACGTTGCAGAAATCGCTCCAGCAACATCTTCACAATGTCTGGTTGCAGTTCTGGGGTGAAGCGGATGTCGCCATGGTACGCAAACAGATCGGCCACCAACGACAACGCAAGCGGGTGGCCGTGGGTGAACTCTAACACCGCCTGCTGCTGGTCGCTGGGGATATTTCGTCCGGTGAGATACTCACGGCTTTCTTCGGTCTGCAAATTCCGCAGCGGGATAATCCGAACAAGCTCCTGCCACCCCGGGTCGGTTTTCCACTCGTTTGGTGGGTGGTTCCTTCCGGCCAGCACCACCAGCACGTTAGCCGGAAGCTGCGGGATGAATTCCTCACGGATCCATTCCTCCAGCGTTTCCAGTGATTCGTAGGTGTCAATGCAGAGGACAAAGCGGGTGTGAAGTTCGGCAAGATATTCTACTGGCGAAGCATCAAGCGGAAGATGGAGCAACGCACGCAAGGCGTTATTGAACGCAGCCGGCGTTGGCTCAACGTGGCGTGCATCAATGCTTCCGGCTTGGATACCAATTTCAGTGGTGGCGATAGCAATACAGCGATCAACCAGTGATGACTTCCCCACCCCCCCTGGCCCCATAATGTACAGGACATGAAACGGGAGTCGTTCGGCAGCGATTGCCGAACGGAACAAGGAAACCTCACGTTGCCGGCCAACAAAATGCTTACGTCGTCCGGCGGCAAGGCGGTCTGCGATTCGGGAATTCATGGGCGCTGTTGCAGGAAGAACGGAACAGTGCCAAAGATATGGGGTGCAGCTGGAATTTGGTGTTGAATGCTGAAAGATTACTCAAAAAGGGGGTGGGCGCGATCAATCCAGTCCCACATAGGGCTTGCGCCGCTGGGTTGAGAGAGTGCCGCCCCCCTGGGATCGCTGAGCGTCCGCTCGGCTACCGAAACCGCGTGGGGCTGGGAAGGTGGGGAGCTTCCCCCCCCCACCATGTCCCAACAATTCCTACCGCGCTCTGCTTACTCCCCTGCCACCGTCACCTTCACCGAAGCCTTGTGCTTGCCTTGCTCGGCTACCAGGAGGTAGATGCCTGGTTGCAGCCCACGAAGGTCTATCAGCTGGGTATAATCCCCTGCCTCGCTGATCTCCGCTGACGGGAACTCTCTGGCTTGCTCACCCAACATCGTAAACAATCTCACTTCCACGCTCCCTTCATCGCGTACTCCAAGCAGTAGCTCCGCACGCTCCCCGGCTGGGTTGGGGCGCACTCCAACGTGCAGTCTTGATTGCTCGGTACCCGGCGTGACTTTCCCTTGTTCCGCTCGGCGTATCCGCACCGTCTTCCCAAGTCCACCCGTTGTGTCGTATTGCTCGGCGGTGTGGAATCCTGCATCGAAGCTGTAACCAGTGATTGTGGAGCTGACCTCCATCCGCATCCGCACAAACACCGCAGTCCCGGGCGATACAACACTCCCCACCGGTATCTCCACTTCTTCATCCAACGTTGGGTCACCAATCTGCCGAGCCGTTACTGTGTCGCCATGCCAGACTACCGACGAATCGCTGACCCGCACAAGCTCTGTTATCATCCACACATCCGCTGGGCTGTTGCGTGCCGTGTCGAAGGCGAAGCTGTTGAGCCAACTTACACCGTCGCTGCTCCCAACAATGGTTCGTCCAATGGTCACGCTTCCTGTGTCGGCGGCGAAGACTCCGCTTCGGGTCACGCTGGCGCTATGCTCAACGGTCGTATCCAACTTCGCCTCAACTCCAAAAAATGTTGGCGGCAACCCTGGTTTCTTCGGGGCTTGCGGATTGTTCGGCGGCGTTGGCGGTGTTGGTGTGAAATCATGGTGAAACCCGCCACCAATCTTGATCCCGCACTCGTTGCTTCCTATCAGATCAGGATTCCGCATCAATATCCCGTAGCTGTAGATCCGGTTGCGCGTTGCGGAGTTCTGGA
>JADZEY010000094.1 GCA_020850315.1 Armatimonadota bacterium
ACTTCGCTTTTTTTACCAGAAAAAATATACGTTCCCTGAATTGGCTCTAATCTGCCTACGTCAGGAATTCTTTCACCAACAACTACCACATCTCTTTTTTTTATAACAACCGATGTGTCCAGTTTTAATGGCGCAGTTGCTGTGTCGGCTTTGGTTTGCCCGTAAAGGCTAATTGCGGTAAGGTGCAGAAACAGCGTTAGGAGCAGTATCTGTTTTTTCATGCTTGTCGGTGATTGATGCTTGAGATGGAAAGAGACCCATTTGCTTGTAAAATAGCGACTTTCTAATAACGCGAGTGGTATCGTTCTGCTAATTCTTTCATCCATTTTCCCAGCAAATCGCGTAACTCTTGTGGTTCTATTACCTCTGCTTGTTTTACGAAGGATAGAATCCATCCAGCAATCCAGGCGAGCGAGGGGACGTAGAACAGCATCTCCACTCCTCCATCTACAATTTCCTCTTCGGCAAAACCGAACTTGTACCGATCCGAAGTGAACCGCGCAGCTTCTTGGGTAAAGCGAACCCGCACGGCATGGGTTGCCGCTGCGGTGCTCATGGTGTGCGCCACATGGTCGCGGATGGAAAACCCTTGCCGCTCGGGAAAAGATTCTTCCAATGGCCGAATTCCCATAATCCGGTCGCTGCGGAAATCGCGGATGTCGGCACGCAATCGGCACCACGCAATCAAGTGCCAGTGGCTGGCGTAATAGGCCATTCCCAATGGTTCAACTGCCCGGATAGTCTGCTCCTGTTTTATGTTTTGGTAGGCAATTTCAACAACGGTGCGGTGCGCAATCGCTTCCTGGATCAGCGTCAGATGAGCATGGGGGGCAAACGTCGGTTGCGGTGCGGGAATGTGAACTGCCGTAGCCTTTCCAACCCGCTCAAGAAATTCCTTCCGTTCCGGCGGAAGAACGGCACGAATTTTCATTAGTGCCGAGCGTGCGTGCCCACGCAGCGATTCATCGGTTAGCCGTTCGGTGAATTCGCCGCCAAGAAACAGCGCGGCAGCTTCCTGCCGGGTGAACATCACTGGGGGAAGATGATAGCCCTCAACCAGGCTATATCCTTTCCCCGCCTCGGCATAAATCGGAAGCCCTGCTTCCTCCAGTGCCCGCAAATCGCGGTAGATGGTGCGGACGCTGATGCCAAAATCTTCGGCTAAATCCTCGGCACGTACAACGCGGCGGCTTTGCAATCGAAGTGTGATGGCAACTAAGCGATTCAAACGATCCATAACGTGGCAGAATGGTGATGGCTGGTTGCAAGCAAAAGGGTATCATGGTTGCCGCCGGCGGGCGCGGGCGCGATTGGCAGTGCATTGAACCGCAGCAAGCTAACCAACAACCAGCAATCAACTTCCACAGTCAACACGTATGATCCCTTTTTTCCGCTGCCCAAGCTGTGGCAGCCAGTGCCAGATCCAAGCTGCAACAATCACCTGCGCAACTTGCACATACGCTACTTCACCTTGCGACGGCATTTATGATATTCTCACCGCTGACTCACTTCGCCACCATCAAGGTTTTCTGGATCAATATCACCGCATCCGCCGCAGCGAGAAGCGTGGCTCCGAACAAGTAGCTTGGTATTTGGGGCTGCCAACTGTTCCCGAAGATCACCCCTTCAGGAAGGAGTGGGAGCAACGAAGAGAGAGCATGGAATGGCTTCGCAAATTTTTAGCGGAACGATTCCCCAATCGTACCCTTGATGTGTTGGATGCCGGGGCCGGAAATTGCTGGCTAACCCGCCACCTTGCCGAGTGGGGCCACCGCGCCGTCGCGCTGGATATTGATGACGATCCCCGCGACGGGCTTGCTGCCGGCAGCCATGTTCTTGCGTCGCTTCCAATCAGTTTCCAACGTGTCCGTGCCGATTTTGTGCACCTTCCGTTTGTGGATTCAGCGTTCGACTTGGTGATCTTCAACGGCGCGTTCCACTACGCCCTTGACCAGGGGCAGCTATTGGATGAAGCATTGCGTGCAACCCGCCCCGGCGGCGCGGTTGTGCTGATTGATTCGCCCGTGTACACCACTGCCGAAGATGGAGAAAAGATGATGGCCGAGCGTGCCGAGCAGGGGCGTGCCCGCTATCTGACAATTATGGGGCTGAACGATTTGGCAAACGCCCGTGGGCTGAAATTGGAGGTCTTCACGCCAAGCATTGGCTTTTTTAACTGGCTTCGCAAACAGGCCGCCGAGCTACGCCGTGGGCGGGAGCTTGCGATAATGGATAGGATTGTGTTCAACAAGATAGGCACGGAATAATGGCCCGCCACACATCCAGCTAAGTGCCGTCATCATGTTGACCGGAACAGCCACCAACCGCCGCCCAAATCTTCAAGATAGTAGTACTCTTCTGGCGAGATGAATGGGCAATCGTTGGGGCAATAGATATAGCCGAAGACGTTATCAAGCTGCCCATCAACGGTGAATTGCACGGCGTTTTCCCACGGGAGTTTTGTGTTGATGAACTTCACCCGAAGCTCCTTCATCATGGCGGTGATGGAGTCAAGTCGGGGAACGGAAAGATGGTAGCGGCGGGCAATGTTTGCAAGCGTGTCGCGCCCAGCTTTCCGCAGGCGTTCAACGTACCGAAGCTGCATCTGCATCTGCTTCCGCTGGGCTGGGGTTGCCGTGGCCAGATACTCATCCACCACATCCTTCGGGGTTTCCTCGGTTGCGGCATCCCACAGGATGGAGTGATAATTCAGCTGCGACATCTTATCGCTGCTGCGCCCAACCATCAGCAACGAATCGCCACGCTGGAACTGGGCAAGAAGTTGGTGAAAACGCTCGCGGTGCTGCTGGAAATTCTCCCGCACTTGCTGGTTGTTCAGCAGAAACGTTCCCCATTCCCGGGCCATTACTGGCTTCAGTTTTTCGGGGAAGTCCGCTGTGGTTTTTAATGTCTCCAGCCGTTTTTGAACGTTCTCAGTTCCCACCTGGCGGCGCACCGCGCCAATGCGCCACCCAGCGGAATCTACCTTGCGGAATAAGAAGACAAAATCAATGGTGAGCGGCCCAATCAGTGCGGCCGTATCGCCCGTGGCCGCAACAGCCACAACGCCCAGCGAGTCGTTGCCATGTGCGGAAAACGCCCGCAGGACGGCATAGTTCAGCGTCTTGCTGAACATCAGCGCGCCACGGTTGCCGTTGGTTAGCTGGTTGGCAAATTCGTCGGTGGCGTAGGCATCAATGCTGTCGTAGTTCATCCACCGCCCGCGCGAAAGTTCAATGCAGCGTTCGGCCATTCCAGTGATGATGATGGAGTCCATCGGGTTGCCAAACGGCGCTGGGCGTTGGGCTTGCAGGCCAGTTGCAAGCCCCAGCAGAATCAGTGTGCAGAATATGAAGAAGCGCATTCTGTATGAAGTGTACAGTGTAATGGAGTAAGCGTGAAAAATTGGACGCGCAGGGGTTCCCCGCCTAACCTTTCATCAAGTGAATCAGCACCCCCACAATGCCACCGATGAATGTCCCGTTCAGCCGGATGTATTGCAGGTCGCGCCCCAAGTTTAGTTCAATTTCCCGGGAAAGCCGCTGGCCATCCCACGAGTCAACAATGCGGCTGATTACGCCACCGATAGCCGTGTGGTGATTGCTCACCACACTGATGACCGCCGAACGGAGTTTTGTGTCAATCGTCTCCCGAAGCTCACTGTCCTCCGTTAGCCGTCGGTGAAACGATTCAATGCCCCGCAGCACGTAGCCTTTCACGGTCGAGTCGTTGTTCTGGGTATCAGCCAGCAGCCATTCTTTCAGCGAGGTCCAGAGCCCGGCAATGTAGCCGCGCACCTTCGGGTTTTCCACCAGATCGTTTTTCCACCTGTTCACGTTCTCCGCCAACTCATCATCTTCTTTCAAGCGATGCACCCACTCTTCGGCGCGGTTGTTCAGGTCTTCGCGCATTGGGTGGGCGGGGTCGGTGGCGGCTTGCTGAAGCACTTCAATCAATGCCGTCAACACTTGGTCGGTTGCCCGCTCCACAACGGCATCGGGAACAAGTTTGCTCCCCCATTTCAGCGTCCGCTGCAACGAGCGTTCGATGAACTCGCGGATCATGTCACGGCGGGTTGGTGCCCATTGGGCCAAGTAGGTCAGTGCCGAGTCAATGATCTGCTGGTGTCGGCCACTTTGGACGATTAACTCCAAGCCATTCCCCAACAGATCGCTGGCATCCAAGTCTTTCAGTTTTTCGGTTGCGGCCTCGGCAATCACCGCCTGCACTTGCTCATCATCAAGCTGGCGGATGATGGTGGCAATCCCTTCGGTCAGAAGCTCGGCAGCGCGTTGGCGGTGTTCCGGCTTGGCCAAGTAGCCCACGGCGGCATTGGCCGCCGAGAACCGTCCGATCTCGGTCTGCAAGTTCTCCACCGAAAGCAATCGGGTCTCCACGAAGTTCCCCAGGTTGCGGCCAATCTCATCCTTCTTCCGTGGGATAATTGCAGTGTGCCAAATCGGGATTCCCAACGGGTGGCGGAACAGGGCCACCACCGCAAACCAATCGGCCAGTGCGCCAACCATTGCGGCCTCGGCAAAGGCGTTGATATGATCCCAGCGAACCACCCAGAAGAGCGGTTGGTTCCCCAAGTGATTGGTCGCAAAAAAGATTGCTGTCATCAGCAAAAAAGCACCAGTGGCAATCAGCTTCATCCGCCGCAGTGCGTGGACTTTATCGTCGGTCATCATCAAGAGATCAGGTTCGCTATCGGAATTGCAGGGGGCAAGGTACATCACAACCACCGCACAGCAAAGCCCCAAGCAGCCCCACAACTGCAAGGGAGTGTGTGAATATAGCGGTGCGGAAAGGAGCGAAAAATAGATTGGATTGAAGCACAGGATAAGGTAGTTTTGCATCACTCTATTCTCATCCTGAGAGTAGTTATTTTATCCACACCAAAACGCACGGAATTGTCATGATTGAGGAACAAACCTTCAGCGAGCTCTATGCAAAGTATGATCTACGTAAGGCCAGACAGAATCCGTCATCGAAACAGCCACACCCGCATCAACATGAAGCGTTCAAAGAATTAATTGATTGGTTTAAAGAACGCTCAACATCTGAGGCTGGAGGAATACTTGTGCTGCCAACAGGGGGTGGGAAAACGTTCACGGCAACCCGATTTCTTTGTTCAACTGTTATTCCCGCTGGCTACAAAGTAGTCTGGTTAGCACACACCCATCACTTACTTGAGCAAGCATTTCACAGCTTCAAGGATAGTTTGCATACGATTGCAGGACCCCGCGAAACCTTAACGGCTCGTGTGGTTTCTGGAACACCCGGGCATTTTCCAGTTTATCAAATTGAGCCTGCTGATGATTTATTAATTATTACTCTGCAAACTCTGACAAAGGCTTATGACCTAAAGCATCCAAGTCTTATGAAGTTTTTAAAATCCACAAATGGCAAATTGTTTGTGGTTTTTGATGAAGCACACCACGCGCCAGCACCAAGTTATCGCCGCCTTATTCAGAACCTCGGGAAGCAATACCCTGAGATGTTGTTGTTAGGATTAACAGCAACGCCTAAGTATGGTGGTAGCAATAAAAGTTATTTGGGGAAATTATTTCCTGCGAATATTTTATATCAGATCAATCTTAAGCAATTAATAGCGAGAAGGTTCCTTGCCAAACCTGTGTTCAAAGAAATAAACACTGAAATTGAACCTAATTTTGATGAAGCTCAGTACCGAAAATGGGTGAAGAGCTATGGAGATATTCCAGAAAACATCTTAAAAAACCTTGCCGAGAATAAAAAGAGAAACGAAGTTATTGCCGAAGAGTATGTTAAGAATAAAAAGAAGTATGGCAAAACTATTATCTTTGCTGATCGTTGGTATCAGTGTGAGCATATAAAAGACCGCTTGGAGGAAAAAGGAATACGTGTAGAGGCTGTTTATTCTTATGATGGAGATGGTTCTAATATGGCTGAGGCTCGCTCTCTCCAAGACAAACGTCCAAATGCTGAAGTCATTGCAGATTTCAAAAATAATAAGTGTGATGTGCTTATCAACGTGAGGATGCTAACCGAAGGGACAGATGTACCCGATGTTCAGACTGTATTCCTAACACGCAGGAGTACCAGCGAAACATTAACCATGCAGATGGTGGGGCGTGCTTTGCGTGGCCCACAAGCTGGGGGAACCGAGGAAGCGTATATCGTAGCTTTCAATGACCGCTGGAAACAGCATATGCGGTTTGCAGATTTTGAAAAGCTCATCGGTGATGGTGATAAAACTAAAACTTCACGTTGGGATCGCGCAATCGAATATGTTTCTATCAGCTTACTTCGACACCTTATCCAAGAAATTGAGCCGGGGCAAATACCCAGTAGTACTTACAAATCACAGATGCCGATCGGATTTTACAAAATCGAGATCAGTGTTGTCGTAGAAAACACAGAGGACACAGAGACTTTTCGAAATTTGGTTATGGTTTTTGATGATGAGATTGAAGGATACAAGGCATTCATTGATAAAATCCTGTCCGAAGATTTAGAGAAGTATAGCTCAGTAGATATAGAGATAGACGCAGTACAACAGCAATTAAAGGCTTGGATTGCTAACGCATTTGGAAATCTTAAAAATGTACATGCAGAATCTCAATTACAGGACTGCTTTGAGATTTTACGCCATGTTGCTCAAAACGAAAATGCCCCTGAATTCTTCCCTTTTGAAGAACGAGATGCTCATGACCTTGATGAAATAGCTAAGTATGCAATTGAGAAAGACTTTGGGCGTAAAGCAGAGCATGAATACTTGCAGAATATTTATACTGAGAAAGGGAAGTTATGGTCTGTGTTCTATCCAAATTATAGTATGTTCAAAACGCGCTTCGATAGCTGTGTAAATCGCATTATGGCGGAGCTTAATGGTATCACTCCACTAATTCTGCCACCTAAACCTGACGATGGGCAAGTTATTGATCGTACCCCCCCCAGCGAGGAAATGAAACTTCAAGTCAAACAGCGTGATCATTTCCGCTGCCTTTGTTGTGGCGAGACAACAAAGCAATCGCTACAGATTGACCACATCCACCCTCGATATCTTGGCGGCAAGAACACGATTGACAACCTGCAAACCCTCTGTAGAGTTTGTAATGGGAACAAAGGTATCCAAGAGATAAATTTCACCGTTGCAACAAACGGGATTGGTCAAAAGCCGCTGGATTCTCTTCCAGACATAGGATCGCCTTCTGGAAATCAACTGCGGCGTGCTGATAAGTGGGAGCAATACATACGCCGCAACATCAATTTCTTCTACCGCTGTGCTGCTGTGAATACAGTGACAATCGGGCAAAAAGGCGATAAACTGCGTAACTGGGAAATTGAATTGTTTATTGGGAACGACCCTGCGTTTCTACGTCCATTCATGAATGAATTATTGGCCCTTAACCGCTGAGATTAATTATGGGGATTTTTGCGTGATCGAAGAAACTTCGTAGAAGATCCACACGATATCGTAACCGTGCAAACTCCCTGCGCACCAGCTTCGCTAACTCCTCC
>JADZEY010000095.1 GCA_020850315.1 Armatimonadota bacterium
AGACAGTAGTGGTGCAGAAGTAAGGGATAGCCCTCAGCGATGAGCGATCATCCGTGAGCGATCATCGGTGAGGCAAGCCAAACGAAAGCGGCTATCGGGGATCCCCCCCGATAGCCGCTTCGGCGTTGTATTACTGCCTTACGGCTGGGAGTGAAGCAGTTGATAGAGTTTCACAATCCCTTCAACAAGGCGTGGGCCGGGGCGCAGAAGAAGGTCTGGTTCAATGATGAAGAGATGTTCATTCCGTACAGCGCGCAGAGTGCGCCACTCGGGATAGAGTTCTATCAGTGATTCAGCATCAGCTTGGCTGGTTGCTGGAAGGATAATTACCTCAGGGTTTTTGCGCAGCAGTTCTTCGCGGCTGATAATCGGATATGCCGCAGCAGCACTGTCAGCAATGTTCTCCCCCCCAGCAATGGATAGCGCTTGGTGGATAAATCCACGGCTGACGGTCATCAGCATCGAGCGATCAATCACGATAAATGTGCTGATGGTTGGTGTGCCAGCTGTGAGTTGTTTCACTGAGTCAAGAGTGCTCTGAAGCCTTGCAACCAGTTCGGTGGATTCGTGTTGTTTGCCAACAAGCCTCCCAATAGTATCCAGCGACTGGATAACGCCAGCAACCGTTGCTGCATCAATGGCAACGGGGCGCAGCCCAAGCTCCTTCAGCTTGTCGTAGCCGGAGCGGGAGTTTCCGGCGATTGTCATCAGAACAATCTCTGGCTTTGCTGCCATGATGCTCTCATACTCAATGCTCAGCATATCGCCCATAATCGGCAGTTGAAGTGCTTGTTGTGGGTAATCGCACAAGGCGGTGCGTCCCACCAGCTGTTCCCCTGCACCGATTGCATACATCATCTCCGTCAGGTTGGGAGCCAGAGTGATCACCCGTTTGGCCGTGTGGGGCAATCGGATGGTGTCGCCAACGGCATCAATAAGCTGGATGGTGGCGACATTCCCAGTTTCAGGCTTTTCGGTTGTGCAACTGCTGGTTCCAAGCGCAATTGCAAAAAGAAGAATCAAGTGAAATACCAGCCGAAGGGAGCCGTCTTGAGCCAAGCTCATAGTGCCAAACCGACGGTGCTTTCCCTGCTGATGGTTCCTATCCCAGAATTGTTCCCTTTGCTGTAGCTGGCCATTGCCTGTAGCTTTGGCATTCGCTTCCCAATCCAACATTAACGTTCTTACGGAAGTTCTCACGTTCATTACTGCATGAAAAACATGATGGTTATTGCACCCTTTTGGCAACGTAGTTCGGCGTTGCTGATGCTACTGACTACGCTTGCCCTTTCTCCGTTGTTGGCACAGCAACCGGTGTACGATCCCGACGGGCAGACCGAGCGTATCAAGAAAATCTACGACGAATCCCGCAACGACCCCAACCGTGATATCATCAACGAGGATGTGCGGGGGCGGGACGAATGGTTTTTTTACCAACGCGCCTATCCGTTCGACCGCATCCCTGCCGACGGGCGGACAATGGCAATCCAGCAAACAGCTATCATGCAGGAACAGCTGCAACAAGCATTGCGGAACGGAGCCAAGAAAGGGGGAGCCGGATTGCTGGGTGCGCAGCAGTGGCAGGAGATCGGCCCCTACAACATTGGTGGCCGTATCCGCGCAATCGCTGTGAACCCGCTGAACACTGACATTGTGTTTATCGGTGCTGCGGCTGGCGGGGTGTGGCGTTCCACCGATGGCGGTGCTAACTGGAGTACAACGTTCGATAAACAAGCATCGCTGGCAATGGGGGCAATCGCCATTAATCAGACCAACCCCCAAGTGATCTACGTGGGAACTGGTGAGAACACCCCTCACCCAATGTCAATGATGGGAGAAGGGTTGTTCAAGTCAAACGATGGCGGCGATACATGGCAGCACTTGGCACTGACCAACGTGGGGGCTTTCTCCAAGCTGTACGTCCATCGCCAGCGGCCCAATATCATCTATGCCGCCACCACCCGATCCAACGGCGGGTTCTACAAATCGGTGGATGCGGGGATCACTTGGTCCCGCACCCTAAGCTCCGATGCCTACGACTTAACCGTAAGCCCAACCAACAGCGACCTTCTGCTGGTAAGCACCACCAACAGCATCTACCGCTCCACCGATGCCGGCACAACGTTCACGCAGGTAAGCGGAGCCGGAACCGGGTTCGATGGAACCAACGGTAACCGCATCAGCATCTCCATGTCGGCCAGCAACAATAACCGGGTGTATGCGCTGATCTCCCGCATGGGGGGAGCGCAAGGGAACAACCTTGCCGATGCCTACGCCTCAAGCGATGGTGGCCTTACTTGGAAGCTCTCCAAAAAATTAGGTGAGACGTTCTTCCGCACGCAGGGGAATTACAACAACGCCATCGAGGTTCATCCCACCAATCCCGATATGGTGATTGCCCTGGGCATTGATGCTTGGCGAACCACCAACGGTGGGGCTTCGTGGGAGAACACCACCAACGTGTACACCAGCTACCCTCCGTTCTCGGTTGCTCACCCCGATCATCACGTTATCGTCTTCGATCCCAAAAATCCTGACATTCTTCACGTTGGAAGCGATGGCGGATATTACCGTTCGGTAGATGGGGCCAACAAGTGGAGCCGTATCGGCAACAAGCTGCCAATCACCCAGTTCTACGCCATGGATGTTGACCAAAACCAGAACTACCGTGCCTACGGTGGAACCCAAGATAATGGCTCGAATGGAACCGTTACCGGAACCGCTCAATTCTCCAAAACATGGCGCGACCTTAGCGGCGGCGATGGCTTTTGGGTGGCCGTTGATAAATCCAACTCCAACATTGTTTATACCGAAATCTATTACGGCCAATCAATCTATCGGGTGAATGTGCAAAGCGGGTCTGCCTCACCCCTGAATGTGAGTGCGTTGCGCAATGACCCCGGCGATTGGTCCACACCATTGATGATGAGCCCCGCCGATGGGGTCACGCTCTACTCCGCCCGGCGCGACCTGTGGCGCACCAGCAACCGCGGAGGTTCGTGGCAAACCCTTGATGTTCCGGGGAGCGGCTTAGCCTCAACAATGGCGCTTTCGCCCCACGCCGGCGAAAACATGGTTGTTGGAAAAGGGAGCGGCGGTGTCTATTTCTCGGTTGACGACGGCGCAACTTGGACAGCATCGAAAGGGCTACCGAACCTGTACATCACCGATCTGGTGTACGACCCGTTGGTGGAAACCCGCCTGTACGCCACCTTCAGCGGCTACAGCAATCGCCACGTCTATCGCTCCGACGACAACGGGGCAACGTTTGCTGATATCACCAACAGCCTTCCCAACATCCCCGTGAACGCGATTGAGGTGGACCCGGCCAACAACGGCCACCTGTTTGTTGGGACTGATGTCGGGATGTTTGTCAGTCTTGACACCGGCGCAACATGGTTCCCCTTCAACGAAGGTTTCCCGCTGACGATTGTCAACGACCTTCGTATCCAGCAATCAACGCGCACCCTTGTGGCAGCAACTTTTGGTCGCTCGATGTTTTCCATCAACATTGATAACCCAGAAGTGCAGCCGATTGTGATTAACCCCGCTGGTGGGGAAGTCATCGAAACCCCTACATCGGTGGAGGCCCGCTGGGCCGGGTTCGATAGCGATGTTCGTGTGCTGATTAGCTACGATGGAGGGAAAACGTGGGATACCCTTGCGGCACGCGCCAGCGGAAGCCACACCGCCATCACCCTGCCGATGACCCGTGCAGCGAACGTGAAACTGAAGGTGATTGAGATTGCAACCGGGCGAACTGCTGAATCGGGGAGCTTCGGCCTGACGGCCCCAATCAACGCGCAATCGCTGAATCAACGCGGGTTTGTGGCCACGGCACTCACTATCCGCAACGGCTATCTGTGGGCGGCTTCGCGCGGAAGCGACACACTCTACCGGATGAAACTTCCATCAATCCTGACCAAAACTCCAATCGTCCGCACGGGGTTCACGGGCGAAATTTTGGACTTGGCCTACGATGCCACAACCGACAATATCATTGCCCTTGTTGCCAACAGTGATTACACCAATCCCCACATCTGGCGAATGGACACAACAGGGGCCGGGCTTGGCGAAATCCCCCTGCCGGAAGGGGCAACTGCAATCAGCGGCATTGATATGACCCCGCAAGGATTGGCGTTGATAACCCCCGGCAAAAACGGAACCCTTTATGTCGTCAATCCTTCCAACGGAACCTTGATTGCTCAGTATGGCCAGCTGCAAGATGCCAACGGCCAAGACCGCCGCTCGCTTGCGTGGGATGGGCAAGGGGTGATGCAGGGGATCCCCGAAGCGATTTCCGGAAGTGAGTTCCCAACGCAGCTGCAACGGCTTGGCTTGCGCGACCCGCTAACCGTTACCGAAGCAACCCCGGTGATTCTGAGCAACCAGCTTTTTTTGGAGTTCGTTGGGTTGGTATGGGACCATGGGAGCAGCGATGCCACAAAACGGATATTCTACGCCAGCGACACCAGCGGTGCAATGTATCGGCTGACTCTGCAAGGAGGGACTGCTGTTGGGGCGGTGACCACAACGGTTGCGGCGCAAGCGGCATTGCTTGCAATCAACGAAATACTGCCAAACCCGCTTCGTGGTGAAGAAGGAAGCCTTAACTTCAGCGTCCGTAACGCTGCGGATATTCAGCTGGAGTTATGGAGTGCCGATGGCCGCCGTGTTGCTACCCTGTTCAGCGGCTGGATGGAGTCCGGAACGCACCAGATGAACTTCAGCGCACATGGCTTGGCTGGCGGGCTGTACTACGTTTCACTCTCCAACACCGACGGCCACCGTGCGGTGAAATCGGTAGTGCTGATGCGGTAGATGCCGACACCGATGTATGTTTGCCAAGCAAATTTGGCATTGACTTCGCTAACGGGACGTGGTAATTTTCCGCGTCCCGTTTCTTTTCCCTCTCCTTTTCCTTCTAACGTCCAAACGGAATCTGCCCATGACTGCTACCGTGAAATTTTGGCCACGGCCATACGCTTGCGTGATTACGATGCTGCTGGTTTGTTCAGCAGCGGTTGCCCAGCAACGCGAACCAGTGTTTAACCCGGAAAAGGAGGCGGAGAAGCATCAGAAAGTTTTTGAAGAATCCAGAAAGGATCACAATCGGGAGGAGACTAGCGAGGATGTTCGCGGGCGGGATGAGTGGTTCCGGTACCAGCGTGCGTACCCCTACGATATCGTTCCCAGCGATGGCCGTATCCAAGCAATCCGGGAAACCGAGACAATGGAAGGACAGCTTGCAAAAGCCATGCAGAAGCAAGGGAAGGGGGGATTTCTTGGAGCAACCGAGTGGACTCCAATCGGCCCTTTTAACTCCGGCGGGCGCATCCGCAGCGTGGTGCTAAACCCCTACAACTCGCAGACGATATTCATTGGCGCGGCTGGCGGTGGTGTCTGGAAAACAATGGATGGCGGCGGAAATTGGTCCACCACGTTCGACAAGCTCCCCTCGCTGGTGATGGGGGCAATTGCCATTGACCCGGCCGACACCAACACCATCTACGCCGGCACCGGCGAAGATGTCCCGGCGTTCCCAACCTACGAAGGGGAGGGGATGTTCAAATCGCAGGACGGGGGGAACACGTGGGAGCCGTTGGGGCTGGAGGCTGTTGGGGCATTCAGCGAAATCACTGTCCACCCCCAAAACCGCAACCTGATTTACGCAGCGGCGGCGCGCAGCAACGGCGGCTTCTACCGCTCGGATGATGCCGGCAAAACATGGAATAGAATCCTCGGTGATGATCTGTTCGATATGTCGGTCAATCCAAAAAATCCCAACACACTGGTTGTTGCCAGCAGCAATCGGATCTACCGCTCGACCGATGCTGGCCAGACGTTTGCCCCCCTCAGCGGCGGGCTTCCATTATCGGGCACGACACGCGTCAGCGTTGCCATTGCCCCCAGCGATCCTACCCGTCTTTATGCTTTGTACTCCCGAGTCGGGGGGCAGGGGGGGAACGACCTTGCGGAAATCTACATGAGCCGAAATGGAGGAGATTCATGGACGTTATCGGCGAAACTCGACGAACGATTCTTCCGCAACCAAGGCTATTACAACAACTGCATCGAGGTTCACCCCACCAATCCCGAGGTAGTGATTGCTGGGGGGATTGACCTGTACCGGACAGAAAATGGGGGAGGGGAGTGGGTGAACCTCACGAACTACTACACGGCATATCCATCATTCGATGTCACCCACCCCGACCAGCACGCGATTGCGTTCGACCCGCTCAATCCAACGGTTGTTCACAACGGAAACGACGGCGGATATTACCGAAGCGATGATGTCGGGACCAACTGGCAGCGTGTGGGGAAATTACCGATCACCCAGTTCTACAAAATGGATGTTGACCAATCGCGCCCCTACCGCGCTTTTGGTGGATCGCAGGATAACGGGACGCACGGAACCTTCAGCGGAACAACAGAGTTCAACGACCAATGGAAACCGATCTCGGGGGGGGATGGCTTCTGGGCTGTGGTGGATTTGAACAATCCCGACCAGGTTTTCAGCGAATCGCAAAACGGGGAGACGATGTACCTGTTCCACACCAAAACCGGGCGGCTCCGTTGGTTAAACACCACCCCGTTGGATAACGACCCCGGCGATTGGTCCACCCCCATGGCACTGAATCCCGCCGATTACACTACCTTCTACAGTGCCCGCAGCCAACTGTGGCGCACCACAAACTACGGCGCATCGTGGGCAAGCAACCCGGTGCCGGGGGGGCGTGCTTCAACAATGGTGGTCTCGCCACACGATGGCATTTCGATGCTTGTGGGGAAAGGGAGCGGCGGTGTCTATTACTCCAACGATGATGCTCAATCCTGGAAACGCTCGCAGGGCTTACCCAATCTATACGTCACCGATGTGGTGTATGATTTTGGGGTGGAGCATCGGGTCTATGCTACATTCAGCGGCTACAGTCGCCGCCACGTCTATCGTTCCGATGACGACGGAGCCAACTTTGTTGACATCACCAACAACCTCCCCAATATCCCCGTGAACGCCATTGAGATTGACCCCGCCAACAAGGACCACCTGTTTGTTGGGACCGATGTTGGCGTGTTTACCTCGCTGGATGGCGGGGCTACGTGGTATCCTTTCAGTCAGGGGCTTCCGGTGACGCTGGTGTTCGACCTGAAAATCCACCGCGATTCCCGAACATTGGTTGCTGCCACCTTTGGCCGCTCCATGTTCCAAATCAGCATCGAGAACCCCCAAATTCAGCCGTTGCTGGTGACTCCGTCTGGAGGTGAGGTGATTGAGACCCCCAGCACACTCACCGTTTCGTGGCTTGGCTTCACCAAACCAGTTCTGATTCTTATCAGCTATGATGGCGGCAAAACATGGAACACGTTAGCCGACAACGTTTCCGGAAATTCCGCAGTGGTGGATCTGCCGTTGGTGCGTGCAACCAATGCAAAAGTGAAAGTGATTGAGAAGGAGAGCGGGCGGGCGGTGGAATCACTCTTCTTCACGCTGACAGCTGCGGCCAACACGCAATCGCTGAACCAGCGCGGGTTTGTGGCCACGGCACTCACCACCCGCAACGGCTATCTGTGGGCGGCTTCGCGCGGAAGCGACACGCTCTACCGGATGAAACTTCCATCCATCCTTACCAAAACTCCAATTGTGCGAACTGGGTTCAGTGGTGAGATTCGGGACCTGACGTGGGATTCGGCCAGCGACCAATTCTACGTGCTGGTTTCCGATGCCGATTTCAGCAACCCACAGGTGTGGCGGATGGATACCACCGGGGCGGCTGCCGGAAACATCACGCTCCCAACTGAAGCCACGTTGATAAGCGGCATTGAGATGACCCCCGAAGGGTTGGCATTGATAACCCCGGGCATTCAAGCACGGTTGTTCGTGGTGGATCCAACCACAGGCGCAGTGATTGCCGAGCGTGGGCCGCTGAAAGGAGCAGTTGGCGAAGACCGCCGCTCGCTAACGTGGGATCGCCAGGGACTGGTGCAAGGAATACCGAAAGCCACACCAGGGGATGATTTTGCTACACAGCTTCAGCAAATGCGGAGCGTGAACCCGTTCGCCATTACCAACGCCACTCCGGTGATTGTTAGCAGTGTGGCCGAGCTTCAGTTCGTTGGCCTTACCTACGATCCCAACAACAGCGATGCCACAAAACGGATTTTTTATGCCAGCGATACTGCCGGGACAATCTACCGGATCACCCTTCCGCAAGCCATTGTCACCGGGGTTGATGCTGGGGAATCGGTTTTGGCGGGATCTGCATCTATCTCCATCCGGCAAATTCTTCCCAACCCAGTTCGCGACCAAGCACAACTACAATTCTGGGTAGCCAACCCAGGCCAAATTTCAGCGGGGCTTTGGAACGCGCAAGGTGAGCGAGTGGCATTGCTGTTTGAGGGTGCAGTGGAAGCCGGCCAGCAAGAATTAACGGTGAGTACACAATCGTTAGCTGGTGGCCTCTATTATGTAGCCATTACCAATTCAAAGGGAGAGCGAGGGGTGAAGCCAATGGTAGTGGTCAAGTAACGAGCAGGATTTTTTAGGATTAGAGGGTGGGCAGGATGAAAGAGATAAGAGAAAAAGGGGTGAGAGAAAAGAGATAAATGGAAAATGACGAATTATACTCGTGTGCGTTGAGATTGCGAAATTCTATTCCTGCCAGGCATTGTAATGCCTGGCCTTCGCCCCGATCAAATCGGGGTAAACAGGGTGGCAATTTCGCAAACTGAAAGCACGCGAGGATATTATCCAAATTTCAATTCAAAAAATAAAAAATCTTAAAAATTTGCTTAAAATCAAAAAACCTTCTTCCTAATCCTGACAATCCAAAAATCAAACAGTCCTGATCATGATTACACTTCGGATAAAGCACCGCATCACAAACTATGAGGGATGGAAAAAAGCATTTGATAGTGACCCTATCAACCGAAAACAATCAGGAGTGAAACGCTTCCGGATTTATCGCCCGATTGGCGATGATGCCTACGTCATTATTGAGCTTGATTTCGAGCATCTTGAGCAAGCTCAAGCGGCAGAAGCTGCTCTGCATAGAATGTTCGAAAACATCGAGGGGAAATTGGTCTTTGGAGCAACAACAACAATCTTTCACCTTGCGGAAGAATCGGAGCTTTAATTAGGTTTTCGCACAACGGTTAATCATGGGAACGAGCCGAGAACTTGCCTTTCCAGTGGCTTGCTTCTATGCTTCTGCCAGCTCTGCCACTCAACATAAGCGAGATATTTCGACGAGGCTCAGCATGAGCGCAGTACGGTGCCCCGTGAAACACCGAAACATTAAATCCCTCATATCCAGCATCGCTTTGCAGAAGGTGAGTCAAGCATCCTGCTCATTCAAAAATCCAACAATTCCGCTCGCATCTGCTTCATCGTCAGTTTGGGATCCGGCGTGCCGAATATCCCTGATCCGCTCACCACAACATCAACGCCCGATTCATACACGTCACGGATATTCTCCAGTTTGATTCCACCATCAGCCTCAATCAAACAATCTTCATGCCCGCAGTCGGCAAGCATCTGGCGCACGCGAGCCGCACGGCGGAACAGTGTTGGAATAAATGCTTGCCCACCAAACCCCGGCTCCACCGACATCAACAACACAAGATCAACATAGGGGAGGATATCCTCCAACGTACTGAGCGATGTTGCCGGATTCAGCGTCACCCCCGGGCGGCAGCCAAGCTGACGGATGCGGTCAATCGTCCGGTGAAGATGGAGCGCGGCCTCCACGTGAACCGTGATGAACGTTGCCCCGGCTTGCGCAAAATCTTCCAAGTAACGGTCGGGGTCACTAATCATCAGGTGGCAATCCAGCGGAAGCTCTGTCACCTTCCGGAGCGCGGCCACAACAGGGGGGCCGATGGTGATGTTCGGCACAAAATGGCCATCCATCACATCCACATGAAGGAAGTCGGCCCCTGCTTCTTCCAGCATCCGAACGTCATCTCCTAACTGCGTGAAGTTGGCAGAAAGAAGGGAGGGGGCAAGATAGAGTTTGCGAGCTGTGGGCATTGCGGTTGCTGGCTATTGTTGGTGTTGGTCGGTTCTTGGATTATTCTTCTTCTGGGAACTCTATTTCCTCTCCGCTTGCGTTCTCGGGAAGCTCCGTGACAAAGGATGTGGCTGATTCGCGTCCGCCATACTGGCGCAGGCTGTCGGCAAGCTCGGCAAGGCGACGCTGTACACGGTGGTTGATGGTTCCAGCGGGATAATCGCCATGTCCGTTTGGCTGGCCAGCAGCAACGCCAGTCAGAATTTCAATCCCTTGGTCAATGGTGGTGACCGGGTAGATGTGAAAATTCCCGGCAGCAACAGCCTCCACCACTTCATCACGAAGCATCAGTTCGGGGATATTCTGCACCGGGATCAATGCCCCCTGATTCCCCGTTAATCCACGTGCTTTGCAGACTTCGTAGAACCCCTCCACTTTCTCTTTCACTCCACCAATCGGCTGGATTTCCCCCCACTGATTCACCGACCCTGTCACCGCAAGATCCTGGCGGATGGGAACGCCGCTAAGTGCCGAAAGGAGCGCGTAGATTTCGGTGGAGGAAGCGCTGTCGCCATCAACGCCGCCGTAGGATTGCTCGAAGACGATGTGGGCGGTCATGGAAAGTGGGCGTTGCTGGGCAAACCGATGCCGCAAAAATCCGGCGATAATCAGCATCCCTTTGTTGTGAAGGCTGCCGCTCATCCGCGCCTCCCGCTCGATGTTGATAATTCCCTGCCCCCCCACGGCCACGGTTGCGGTAATCCGGCTTGGCTTCCCGAAACTGATTTGGCCAACGGAATAGACAGCAAGCCCGTTGATCTGCCCGACCTTTTTCCCGTCGGTGTCAATCAGCAGCGACCCGTCCAGCATCCGCTCCATAATTTTTTCTTTCCACATGGATTGCCGTTCCACCATCTGCCGGATTGCCTTCTCCACGTGGTATCGCCCAACGATTTCGGCGGTGTCGCGCTCGGCCCAGAAACTTGATTCGCGAAGCAGGTCGGCAATGTCGCTGAATCGAAGGGAGATTTTTCGGACATCCCCGGCTTTCTCCACCGCATACTCCACCACTGCCGCCACGCCGTCGGGATCGAAATGGAGTAAGTTCTCTTCGTCGGAAAGTTTGCGGATGAAGCGGGCGTACTCAATCAGGATAGCGTCGTTGCGGGCAATCTCATAATCAAACTCGGCACTGATCTTGAAGATTTTTCGGAAATCTTCTTCCATCGAGAAGAGTGCTTGGTACAGCCGTGGGTCGCCGATCATAATCACCTTGACGTTCAGGTCAATGGCTTGCGGTTTCATGGCCACCCCTTGCGTGCTGGATTGCACAAAACTCTCGAACGACTGAATCTCCAATTTCCGGTGAAGCAGCACCCGTTTCAGTGCCTTCCAGACCCCGGGTTCGCTGAGTGCGTCGGCGGCGTTGATAATTAAGTAGCCACCATCAGCTTTCAGGATTGCCCCGGCTTTCACCATCATAAAATCGCTAACCCAAAACCCCTGCGGCGTTGGGACTCGCTCAATGGTTCCAAATAGGTTGATGTAGGTGGGGGTGGTTTCAATGATAACCGGCGCGCCCGTGGTTCCGGCGTTGTCTATCACCACGTTCACTTGGTAGGTGCGGAGCGCAGCGTTATCGTTGGCAGCAAGTTGCGCTTCTTCCGCTTCTTCCTGTTCATCGGTTGCTGGCGTTTCGGCTGGCTGTTGTTTGAATAGATCAAGATTGCCTAAAATGTCGTTCCCAACCTCCTCAAGATAGGCTATCACCGCCTCGAACGGGAATCTGGTGGCCACGTCGTCGAATGTAGCCTCGATCAGTAATTTTGCCGACTCGGCTTCGAACTCGCTAAGTTTTTCCTGAAACTCCTGCGAGAGCTTCATGCCGTTGCGGGCAAGTTGGTACAGATCACGGTGGCGGCGGGTGTAGTTTTCGCCGATTGCCCGCGCTTGCTCAGCCGTGATGACGTTTTCTTTTATCAACTGATCCAGCGCAGCAATCGGATATGCCTTGCCGTTAATCACCGGAAGAATTTCTGGCTGCACCGCCCCGTTGCCAGCCTTCACCTGCCCCAACGTGAAGCCATCGGGGCGTAACCCTTCCTCGAACGAGCGAAGCAGCAGCTGTTCCCGCTGCTGGAATTCCTCGATGATTTTGGTTCGCCCCGTGCGGAAGGTATCTTCTTCAAACATCTTCGGAATTTGGCTCGACAGGAAGTTGATTGCGTCGGACATGGCACGCGCAAACGGGGCAGCTTTCCCTTTTGGGAATTTCAGCAGCGTTGGCTGGTCGGGGTCGCGGAAGTTGTTGACGTAAGCATAATCGTGGGGTATCTGGCCGTTGGGGGTGATCTTCTCCAGAATGCTTTTAATAGTTGTCAGCCGCCCGGTTCCGCTAAGGCCGCTAACAAAGATGTTGTAGCCCGGGCTGGCGATTTCTGCCCCCATGGTGAGCGCGTCCAGCGCCCGTTGCTGGCCAATAATGCCGGCTAACGGATCAACATGAGCGGTGCTGGGGAAGGGGAATGCAGTGGAATCGGCATACCACCGAAGCGATTGTACCGGAAGCGAAGAATGGGCCGGAGCCGGGATCAGCGTTGCCGACTTGGAGCGGGAAGAATGCGTGGTGGAAGGTTGAGTTCGTTTCATGCTGGGCTGCTTGAATGATTGGGCGGCGAAGATAGGGAATCCACCGGATTATGAAATTTGCTATCACCTGTAATGGAGCTTGCAGCACCGCAGCGAACACCCATGTCTGTTGTATATTGGGCTTGCACGATAACCACGTTAGCTGTACAACAATGAACTCTCTTTTAACACCTGAGCATGTAGCTGCCTTGCTTCAGATAAAGGCCGCCACAGTCTATCAGTGGCTGCGGACGGGGAAATTAGGAGGAGTAAAAATCGGAAGACAATGGCGCATCCGGCCAGAGGTGCTTACTGCGTTCGTAAACGGTGTGCCTTCTTCTGATACGGTACCGCAGCCAATCACACAGCCCGAGCGAGAGCAATTTTGGAATGAAGTTCAACAATGGTGCGCCACACAGCAGACGGGAAGCGATGAATGGAATGAGTACGTGGAAGAATCCCGGAAGCTGGAAGGGAGCAGCATTAATGATGGTTTGCGGGATGAAGCGCAAGAAGCCCAATAGAACAACAACCAATGATTCACCGTGGCGATGTTTGGCTCTGTGATTTTAATCCCACACGTGGCCATGAGCAAGCTGGTTTGCGGCCCGCGCTTGTTCTTTCAACAGAGCAATTCAATTGTACCCCTCTTGGCTTAGTGTTTGTTGCTCCAATGACCACTAAACAACGGAACTCTCCCTTTCACATTCATATTGCCCCTCCAGAAGGTGGGGTGCGTCAAGATAGCTTTATCATGAGTGAGCAGGTTCGTGTCATTTCTACGGATCGGCTGACTGCACACTGGGGAAGTGTTGAAACAGAGACGCTGGTTTCTGTCGCTCGCATTCTTTCAATGATTCTCCAGTTATAGCTTCATCGCTTGGCAATTTCACAGCAGTGTTCTTGGCGGATTTCCTAACGACCCACATTTCAGCATGGCAACTACTTCACAAACCAACGTTTCTCTGGACACCATCGTCTCGCTGGCAAAACGCCGCGGGTTCATCTTTCAATCATCGGAAATCTACGGCGGGCTGAACGGCTGCTGGGATTACGGGCCGCTTGGTGTGGAGCTGCTTCGCAACATCAAGGAATCATGGTGGCGTGCCATGACCTACCGCGACGACATCGAGGGGATAGATGCTGCAATCCTGATGCACCCGCGCGTCTGGGAAGCCAGCGGCCACGTGCAAAGCTTCAGCGACCCGATGATTGACAACAAAATCTCCAAAAAACGCTACCGTGCCGATCACTTGATTGAAGGGGAAATTGAGAAACTGCGGAAAAAAGGGCGCACCGATCAAGCCGACGCGCTGGAAGCAAAACTGAATGCCGCCGCCGACCCAGCGGAATTCTACCAGATCATCATCGATCACCAGATCCAGGATCCGGAAACAGGGCAGGCGGAGTGGACCGAGGTGCGGCAGTTCAACCTGATGTTCAAAACCTACATCGGCCCGCTGGAGGAAAGCTCATCGGCAGTCTATCTGCGTCCGGAAACTGCGCAGGGGATTTTTGTGAATTTCACCAACGTGCTGCAATCCTCCCGCCAGAAAGTGCCGTTTGGGATTGCTCAGATTGGAAAATCGTTCCGTAACGAGATCAACACCAAAAACTTCCTGTTCCGCACCCGCGAGTTCGAGCAGATGGAGATGCAGTTCTTCGTGAAGCCGGGCGAGGATGCCAAGTGGTACGACTACTGGCGCGAGCAACGCTGGAACTGGTTCCGTGATTTGGGGATGCAGATGGAGCGGCTACGGATGAAGCCTCACGAAAAACTTGCGCACTACGCACGCGCTGCTGTTGATATCGAGTATCAGTTCCCGTTCGGATGGGGTGAGCTGGAGGGGATTCACAACCGAAGCGACTTCGATCTGGGGCGGCATACTGAGTATTCTGGCAAAAAATTGGAGTATTTCGACCAAGTAGCCAACGAACGCTACACTCCGTTCGTGATTGAAACCGCCGTCGGTGCCTCCCGCTCCACCATGGCATTCCTGTGCGATGCCTATGCCGAGGAGGAGGTCAACGGCGAAAAGCGGAATGTTCTGCGGTTCCATCCGAAATTAGCCCCGTACAAAGTGGCGGTATTCCCCCTAGTTAATAAGGATGGAATGCAGGAATTCGCCACCAAGCTCCATGGCGATCTTCAGCGGTCGTTCAAGGCGTTCTACGACGACTCCGGCGCGGTTGGCCGCCGTTACCGTCGCCAGGATGAGGTCGGGACTCCATTCTGCGTCACCATTGACGGCCAAACATTGGAGGATGCGACCGTCACCATCCGCCACCGTGACACCATGCAGCAAGAACGAATCCCAGCCGAAGGGGTGGGCGGATACGTAGCGCAACGGATAGCCTAACCACCTAACTCAACTAACTATTGTAGCAATCGAGCCAAATCCTGCCAATTGTGGGGTTTGGCTCTTGTTGTTCCCGCTGGGTTTCCGCTCCTGTTGAGCTTGCCGAACCATCAAAACATCAAAGTAGTGCAGAAAAAAGTGCCTTGACTGAGGTGAAACGGGGGGGGAGAGGGCAATTTTTTTTTTGAAAAAACGCAGGCAGTGAGAAATTTTATCTTGCGCTGTCTTCGGAATCTCTTATTATTGCCCCCAACCTACCAGCAAATCAGCAAAACATGGGACGTAGTCGAATAGGCGAGATTCGTGAGAGTGTTTACCTTCTGCGCCAGCAGGAAGAGCGTTACCGTGGCCAACCGGC
>JADZEY010000096.1 GCA_020850315.1 Armatimonadota bacterium
AAATTCCGGGAAGCGATACTGAATTTCTTCAAGAACATCGGGAACTACCGGGCAGAGTTAGAAAGTCTTCTAACCCTGAATTTCCACATACCCTAATCCTTGCATTCCAATCTGGTTTCAGTATATCAAGAAAATGGACTGCGTGAAGAGCCTTGTAAGGGGATGCCATGGTGACATCGGGGGTGTACTGGTTGGTCCAGGTTTTCCCGCCGTCAACGGTGCGGAAGGTCATCGGCTTGCTGTTGATGCGGCCAACCGCCACGCCAGTGTCGGGGGTGAAGAAATGGAGTTGGCGGAATGCCAGCGCGTTGACGTTGGTTCCGTTGTCTTGAATTTTTGCCCAGGTCGCGCCGCCATCGCTGGTTTTCAGCAGCACCGTCGGCCACCCCTGTCCCGCTTCAGGCATTGCCGAAAGGTAGCCAATGGTAGAGGTGGCAAAGGTGATCTGGAAAGGGTTTACGCCAGCAAATGCTCCGGACTCAATCGGCTTCCATGTTGCGCCAGCATCGGTGGTTTTCAGTAGCCCGTCGCCACCAGTGGCAAACCCTTTTTGGGGGTCAAGAAACTCAATGTTGCTTATGGCTCCGGCGCCGGCAAACGTTGTTGGGTTCCAAGAATCACCTCCATCGGTGGTTTTCAGTATCACAGGGCAGCCGCCGCAGCCATCGCTGAAGCCGCCAACGTATCCAACCTGATCGCTGGTGAACTCAAGGTCGTACAGCCACATCCCGCTGGGGTTTGCGCCGATTGGGCGGGTGGTCCAGGATTGCCCGCGGTCGGTGCTTGTCATCAGGATGGAGTTTTTGTTCACATCCAGCAAGTAGGCCACGGCATGAAGCCGCCCGTTTGGGGTGATAACAATGTCATCGGTTAGATACTCGCTTCCGGCAACGCCCTGCGGCGCAACCGATTTCCATTTGATGGATTGCGCCACAGCACTGGCAGAAAAAACTATCATCAGGCAAAGCCAGCAAGGCAGAATGTAGGGTCGGCGTGTCATTGGTGTTCCGTCAGTTGGTTGATTGGCAGATCAAGGATTATCGCTTCCCCCTACTCGGTTAGCCCAGCAGTCCGCTATTCACAGCTCCGTTCAGTCTCAGCAGACCGCCGGGCCATTGCCGAGCAATGGGGTATGCACAGAGCGAATGTATTGGCCAACCGAAGGGGGAAGCAAACCACGTTGCCGCCCAACCATAGAATCCTACAGAACAGCGTAGCACGGCGAACTCCTCCTTGCGCATCATCGCAACAACTCCACATTGGCAGATCAAAAACATCAGCCGCAAACCAGGAAAAAAGGGATGCCCCCGATAAAATTCCATTGGTGATACCGGTTAGGCAGGTGAAAGTCTTATTTTCCCTGCGTGGTTGCCATTATCAACACAGTAGTGGCCTGCTGAGAACCACACCGAACCATCTTGAGGAAATGTTAGAACAACCCATGTCCGAACAGAAATCTTACGGCCTGCTGAAAGGGAAACGGGGGATCATCTTTGGCCCGCTTGATGAAAGCAGTATCGGCTGGCAAATCGCGCTTGCGGCCTACCGCGAAGGGGCGCAGTTTGCAATCTCCAACGTTGCAATCGCAATGCGTGTTGGAACCGTTGCCGAGCTTGCCAAGCAATGCGGCGATGCGCCGGTGTTCACCTGCGATGCCACCAATAATCAGGAGTTAGATGAGACGTTCCGCCAGCTGAAGGAGCAGTTTG
Organism: Armatimonadota bacterium; assembly: GCA_020850315.1. Classification (GTDB taxonomy): domain Bacteria; phylum Bacteroidota; class Ignavibacteria; order OLB7; family OLB7; genus OLB7. The sequence goes on from JADZEY010000096.1 coordinate 1,710, forward strand.
GTGGGTTGGACTTTATCGTCCACTCGATCGGGATGTCGCAGAATATCCGGAAGAATATGCCGTACGAATCGCTGAACTACGATTGGTATCTGCGCACGTTGGATGTTTCGGCACTGTCGCTTCACCGCATCATCAACATGGCACTAAAGAACGATGCCTTGAACGATGGAGCAAGCATTGTGGCCATGAGCTACATTGCCGCACAACGAACCTTCTCCACCTACTCCGACATGGGGGATGCAAAAGCCTTGCTGGAAGCTATCGTCCGAAGCTACGGCAGCCGGTTAGCTGCGCGTGGCATTCGGGTCAACACCGTCTCGCAAAGCCCAACACCAACCCGCGCCGGAAGCGGAATTGAGCATTTCGACAAGATGTTTGAGTACGCCCAACGAATATCACCGCTGGGAAATGCCACCGCTGCCGAGTGCGCCGATTACGTGACAACAGTGCTTAGTGACCTAACCCGCAAAGTCACCATGCAGAACCTGTACCACGACGGCGGATACAGCTCGATGGGCATCACACTGCCGATGCTTGACTTGGTGTTTAACGCCCTGAAAGATGAAGGACGCGCCGAACGCTCCGGGCTTCCCCCAATCAAAGGTGAGTAAGCGGCGGCGGGCATTTGTGGTGCTGTTGCGGGGGGAGGGAGAAGTCATTAGTCCTCAGTCACTCACCTTACGCAGACTCCCCTTCCACCGTCATTGCCCCGAAGGGTCGGGGTCTTCGACAAGGAGTCTTCGACGAAGCACCGCGAAGCAGCGGCGCAAGCCCATCTCGCGGTTTTTCGGAGAGTATCGGACACGCTGCCAATCGTGTTGCGTAAGGTGAGTGACCAATGACTAATGGCCAATGACCCTCTTTGCAACTGACCACTGACAACTGACCTTGGCTTTGCGTAAGGTGAGTCAGTCATTAGTGAAGAGGATATTCTTCATTCGACACTTGGCATTCGATATTGAGTGTTCGCAAACTCCATGTATTCCAGCATCTCTATCTGCTCGCAAACCTCCATCACGCGGCGCGTGGCGGTGAACTTCCCACCAAACAACGCAATCCCTTCCTGGCGCAAGGCCGGGGCGTGATCCTGAAGGTAGCGATCCAACGCCATCCGGTCTGGCAAGAAATAGTGGACACAATGCTGAACTCCATCGTCCGGCACCTGCTCCACCACAGACCATGTGGCCCTGATAACCATTGGCAGCTGCACAATCTGCTGGATATGAACGCGCAGCCAGTTGGCATACTGGTCGGCAACGTCCGGCTGCACGGTGATGGTGACTTCGTAAATCGTCATGGATAGTAGTTGTTGTGGTTTGATTGTTTCTGTTGCAGCACCAGCTCCGCCGCCGCAAACCCGCTTTGCACCGCCCCCTCAATCGTCCCCGGAAGCCCCGTTGCAACCCAATCGCCAGCAAGGAAAAACCCGGGGATGGAAGAGCGTGTGGGTGGCCGCTGTGCTTCGGCTGTTGGGGTTGCCGCAAACGTTGCATGCTTCTCCTTGATCACTTGCCAGGCCAACAGCTGCGCCTCCCCCATTTCTGGAAACGCGCCGCGAAGCTCCTGGACAGCTGTGGCAACCACTTGGTCAATCCGGGTGGCCGATTCGGCAACGGCGGCACTGATGGTGCAGGAAAGCAATCCGGGAAATTGCACGTTCTGGGCCGGCGCAATCTTCCGCTTGTTGAACATCCATTGCACCCCCGTTCCAATCATTGCGGCAAATGCGGGAAGCTGCCGAAGCGGAGAATCGAACCAGAGATAGAGTGAGACGATTGGGGAGACCGGCATCGGCTGGGCAAGCGAAGGAATGCCATGCAGGATGGTGGCGCAACTGATGTTCCGCAGGCTTGCATGGGGAAGCGTGGAGATCACCTGGGAAGCGACCACCGCCCCCCGTTCTTTCAATCGAATCACACATTGGCCTGCTGGTTGAAGCTCAATTCCGGTGATCGGCGCGCCAACAATCACCCTTCCGCCATGTTGCTCAATCAGGTTGCGGGTCGGCGCGTGCAGTGCCGATAATCCCCCGCTCGCAAAGCCAAGTTGGGAATCAGCGCGGCTCCCCAAAAATGCCAACTGCATCACCCGCACAAACAGCGATGCTGCCGCTTGATCGGGTGGGGTGTTCAAGGTGGCGATAATGATCGGGTCCCACAGCCGCTGGCAAGCGCGGGGGGACTGCTTCAGCCGCTGCAGATATTGCGCTGCGGTTTCGGTTGGGGCTGGCGGTTGCGTGGCGATTGCAGCGGCAGCTTGCAGCAGTCCCACGCGTTCGGCAAACGATAGCTGCTTTAATCGAAGCATCCCCGCCGCCACCCCCAGCCGCCACGGAAGCCAGCCAAGCGGCGCAAACGTTTCCGGGGTGCCATCGGCATTGCGGAACTGAACGGAGAGCGTTGGTTGAAGCCGCAGCAAATGGCGTGTTCCCAGTGCTTCCAGCAGTTGCAGCGTGCTGTGGTAGCATCCCATCAGCAGGTGCTGGCCGTTGTCAATTTCATCCCCCGTTTCTGGGTGGATGAACGACCGCAACCGCCCGCCAAGATAGGGGCGCGACTCAATCAGCGTGGGGCACGCTCCGGCTTGCGCCAAACGGATTGCCGCAGCAATTCCCGCAATCCCCCCACCAAGAATTATCGGCGTATCGTGCTGCTCCATCACGTTATCCCACAGCCCCCGGCTTGGTCGGTTCTGTCATTTTGTTGAACTGCCGCCGTGCATTCCAACGGCTTTGCTTTACGTGGTAGGCGACTTCGGCACCAATCAGGAAAACAAGCGCGCTGTAGTAGATCCAGATTGCGGCGGCAGCAAGAAAGGCATAGGTCCCGTAGATTTTCCCGAAGGTTCGGAACTCCATCAGGTAGAACGCAAACACTTGGCGCGCCACCTCCCACAACAGCGTGCTGGTGATTGCCCCAATCAGAATGATATGCCGCTGCTGGCGCTGGTAGGGCATGAACCGGAAGATGATGAAGAACAGAAGTAGTGAGGTTGCAATGCTGATAAGCTCCGAAAGGAATCCATCAATTCCGGTGATGTTCAGGGTGCTTTCGATACGGTCGCCGGTGGCCATCACCAGCTGAAGCATTGGTCCCAGCAGAATGCTGACAAACACCAGCAATCCCACCAGCATGATCGCCAGAAAATCGTACAGCTTGTAGATCAAAAAATGGCGCTCTTCGCGGCAACGGAGCACACGGTTTAGGCCAAGCCGCATTGCTGCCGCCAGCGCCGAAGCAGTCCAGAGTAAGCCGATCACGCCGACCAATCCCGCCATCCCACGGTTCTCCACCAGCACGCTTACTTGCGTCTTCAACGTGTCCAGCACCTCCAGCCGGCTTTCCCCCGTGACGATGTACTGGGTGACGTAGCGGGTGATCTCACGCATGACCGATTCGGAATCCAAGAAATACCCCAGCGCGAACAGCAGCAGCAACAACAACGGGACCAGCGCGGTGATGATATTGAACGCAATCCCCGCAGCCAGCATGAAGACGTGATCCTCATCGGTTCGCAGGCCAATGGCGTAGGCTTGCTTCCATCCCCAAGCCGCCCACCCTTTCAGGCTCCGCTTCCCCGGCAGCGATTGCAACTGCACAAGTGGCGGGGATGCCGGCGCAATGGCGTGCATTACTTGTTCGGTTGATGTTGGCTGCGAAGGCATAGATGGGGAGGTTGTAGGTAGAACAAGGGAAAGAGAGAAGGGAACAATGAGCAACGAAAAACCACAACGGCCCAAAACCTGCGCCGCGAATCAACGCTTGGTCATGGCTTCCCTGAATTACCCTCTGGCGGCGTAACTGCTGTGGCTTCTTCCCGAAGTTCGGCAATTACTTTGATAGATCAATCATCGTAGGTCTATCACCTTTGCCCCTTGTGGCGGCTGGAAGGTGAACGTGGATTCCGCAGGGCGAAGGTTGTAGTTGGCCGTGATGATGCGGATGGTTGCCTTCCCCAACGAAGGGCTTGTGACGGCTACCTGCTGGAATCGGTAGTTTTTTTTATCAATGTAGAGTATCGCCTCGGTGACATCGCCGATGGTGTTGCCGGCGCGTGGGGTGCAGCGCACCACCCAGACCTCCCGCTTGTTCACTTTCTCGCTTCCTGTCAGTTCGGTGGCGTAGTCGCCGGGGAAGGAGCGGAGGATGTCGTTCGGGGTAAGGCGGCCCCCCCCCGATGCGGTTTTGGAAATCACCACTTGATTCGCCGATGGATTCCAAGTCCACGTTGTTGCCCCGTTGCTTACCAGGGCCTGCTTGGAGAAATCAATCCTGAATTTATTTCCCCGCCCATACACCATCGTTCCGTTGATTGGCCCCGCGCCCCCCGTTTGTTGGAACGTGAGTTTGGCACCTTGCGTTTGGGCATACAGCGCCTTGCTTTTGCTGACGATCTGCTGAACGTCCTGTGGTTTCCCCCAGCCATTGGTGGCGGCTACAAAGAGCGCGAAAAGAATGGGGAAGATGGATCTGTTGACCGGTTTCTTCATTGCTGATATGCCGTTGAACTGTGGAATGGTGCAAACCTACAAACCGCCAGCATCTGCGCTGGCATGTTGCCCCCTGACCCTTGCGAAGCGTTACCCGTTTAACAGCTGCACGAAGCCCACCCGGAAGCCCCACTTGGGAAGCCACTGCGATAAGTAGTGTCAGCCGTTTGCTACCAGCATACATTGGCTTTATACTCAACGTTTTGTTGCATCAATTCAGCAAAGCAGCACAACGGTAGGGGAGTATATTCAGGGAGTTCAGAGGTGTTGTTCGGTACAGTTTTTTATTCTTCAGCAATGCGGACACCCAAGGAGGTTTTACAAGAATCGCGCGTGATCGCTGTGGTGGGTCTAAGTGACCAAACATGGCGCGACAGCTATCGCATTGCCGCCTACATGAAGTTGCAGGGCTACACCATCTACCCCGTGAATCCCACCATCGAATCCGCGCTTGGCATCCCCAGCTACCCCGATATTCAAAGCATTCCCGAGCAAGTTGATATTGTGAACGTCTTCCGCAATCCTCGCTATTTGATGCGTGTGGTGGATGATGCGATTTCCGCAGGGGCCAAAACTATCTGGTTCCAACTGGGCGTTGTTAATCCCGAAGCCGAGCGGCGTGCAATCGAGGCCGGCCTGGAGGTTATCAGCGACCGCTGCATTGCGGTGGATTACCGGATGTATGGCTTGCAGGACAAAAAAAGAAGCCGCGAAAGCAAAGGGTGAAATTGCTTGCTTGGGAAAGAGGGGGAAAACCACAGAGGCACAGAGGACACAGAGAGAGGGGAAAAGAGAGAGGGAAAGAGAGAGGGAAAGAGAGAGGGAAAGAGAGAGGGAAAGAGAGAGGAGAAAGAGAGGGGGAGGAATCCCGATATCATTCCAACACCTTCCGCTACGTATTGCTTCTGGATGAAACCGGAACCCTACCATGCAACTGGAAACACCACGCCTACTGTTGCGCCCCTACACCGAAACCGACATCGCCACGCTGCATCAGCTTTGGACGCACCCCGAGGTGCGCCGCTACTTGTGGGATGACATTATCATCCCCCCGGAACGCGCTGCCGAAGTGATCCGCAGCAGCATGGAAGAATGGGAAATTTACGGCTTTGGTCAGTGGTGTGTCTGCGATGCAGCAAGCCAGCAGCTGATCGGCTTCTGCGGCTTCCGCCACGATGAACCTGGAATGCCGCCCGAGCTTCTGTACGGTCTGCATCCCGATTGGTGGGGGCGGGGGCTGGCAACCGAGGCCGCCGCTGCGGCAGTAATGTTTGGGTTCTGCCAGAAAAATTTCAGCACCGTTTGGGCTGCTGCGCATCCTGATAACCAGCAATCGCTTGCCCTGCTGGAACGGCTTGGAATGAAATTCCAGCAACGTCGGCTGCTGCATGGTTTGGATATGCTCTGCTACCAGCTACCAAAGCAAACATGGCTTCAGCATCACCGCTGCTGATTCCCGATTCCCCCCCCACCTTTTTGCCTTCCCCTAAAATGGCGATGATATGCCAACCACCGCGCCAAACTTTCCGCTCCCCAACGGCCCCACCCCCCAACGCGCATCAAGCCGAAGGAAGATGACGTTGCTGATGAAGATCGGAATCTTACCAACAGCAAAACCAAGCTCGGTGTACCACTGGTTATCGGTGGGACGGTAGCCGCTGCTGGCCCGTTGCCGGAATCGCCCTGCGACCCCGGCCAGCATCAGCTCAAGGCCACGCCCTTCGTAGGTGGGCAAGCCAATCCATCGCCAAAGGAAATCGCCAAAATCATGCTCGGCATACAGCTCCAGATATTCTGTCCCGCCGAACTCCCCCACCGGTGCCGAGTAGAACCCGCGTGGCGTTCCAACAAGACTGTTGGAGGTTGGCATTCTGAACTGATACTGTGTTGGCAAGGAATCGCTTCCCACGCCAGCATACGCCGCCATCCGCAGAAACATCGGGGCGTAGCCAGTGGGGATTGTTGCCAGCTGCAGCCGTATCGCCGCCTCAGCTCCATCCATCCCTTTCCCGCTTCTGGTTTCCGTCCCGCTGAACCCGCTGATGCGGGCATCCAGATCGGATGAGGGGGATGAGCTGATGCTAATCACCGGATCCGGATTCCCCCACGCAATCGCGCCACGCACCACCCGATAGCTCCCTTCTGCAATCGCCGGGTTCGGGCGGAATGGACGCTCGATAAATAGAGATTGATCGGTGCTGTTCGATAGCGAGAATTGCTGGCTGATGCCGAACCCGCCCCGTACCGTCAGCCCAAAAACGCGGGCATCGGCATCAATGCTCCATCCGTCGCGGCGCATGTAGTCGTCGTAATCGCGGTGCAGCAGCCCAGCGGTGATGGTGTTGATGGTGCGGCCATACCCGCGGTCGTTGGTGGTTGCCGCAACTTCGCTGAACAACCGTCCTTGCAGCGTCAGTCCCCCATTCAACAACTCTGCTTCTATCTCCAGATTCCCGAACGGCTTGTTTTGCTTGAAGCTGTAGGCCGCTTCCGATTCGGCACTGAAAGGGCCAAACTGCGCCGAAGCGTTCAATCGGGGCATGATGCTGGCAACGCGGTTGAAATCAACAAACGGGGAAACATCCCAACTGAAGGCGGCTTTCTCAAGATCGGTGGTGGTAAGCGCCACAAGGCTATCGGTGCGGCGGTAAATCTCCCGCTCCTTCGGCGAAAGCTCGCTGAGCGCATTGTTCTCCCAGAACTCACTTCGGGCGGAATCGGCATCGGCGGCAGCGGTGATAATCCGTTGTTCGGCAAACACTGTGTCGGCGATTGGTTCGTTCAGCGTGGCTTGGCTGAAGATGCTGGTGATACTGAAATCGGGGCGAAGGCTGGCGATTCCTTGCACAATATCCACTTGCATGTTGCCCGACACCACAAGGTAGGTGGGCTGCCAAACATCATCGCTGAACCGCTCGAATTTCTGAACAAGCCGCAAATCCTTCACAAAGGTGATTGCCGTGGATTGCGAAGGCTTCAGGTCCACCTCCAGCAGATCGAACGTCCCCTCCAAAATTTTGATTGTGCCGGAAAATGTTGGCAACGTCCGGCTGTTTGGCGTGACGGTGATGATGTACACGCCAGCATCGCCAAAGGTACTTTTGCCAGTGACTTCAAAGTTGTAGCGGCCCAGGGTTGATTCGTTCATTGGCGTGGGAACCCGGGCGTTCAGCAACGGAAGCTCGTCGTCGTAGAAGCTGAAGAAATTGCCAAGCACCAGAAGGTTGTTGCTGGAAGGGATGTTTGCCGTTTGCCGACGTTGGATCACCTTCAGGCGTGGGCCATGTTCGTGGTGGTACCAGGATTGGCTGAAAGTCTCCATTGCTATTCCACGGTCTTCATCGTTCAGTTGGCCAAAGGCGTTCCCTTCAATCTCCACCACTAACTTGGAGTAAATCAACCCCTGAAATGTGCGCAGGCTGTCGCGGTAGCGGTTCCGGCGGGCAATGGCGCGGCGGACAATCTGTTCGGCTGATACATCGGCGCGGACAACAATCTCGCGCCCGCGCACCGATGTGCTGTTCAGCCGGAACGTGATGTCGCGGTCGCTGGTGCCGACAGTTTGGGTAATCGGTTGGTAGCCAACGGAGCTAACGCGCAGTTCGTGCTGCCCGGCAGCAACCGGCAAACGGAACGTCCCGTTCCCAAAGCTGTACGTCCCCTTCTTCCGGTTTGCAGTGGTGACGATGGAGGCACCGGAGATTGGTTGGCCGGTTTCGGCATCAATCACCCGCCCGGTAAGCACCACCGCTGGCGGTTGGGCGCGCAGTGGAATCAGGGTGAGCAATCCAAAAAGGAGCAAAAGATAGTGGCGCATCGGTTTGGGAAATGCTGAATGGTGAATCAACGGTGAAGTAGTGGTTGCGGGTTGCAGATGGAGGTCGCAGAGTTTCGGGGAGGGATCACCTATCTACGACAGCAAGTTTTTCCTGACAACAATGGGGCGTTTCTTCCCGAAAAAGTTGCAGGGGTGCTGCCGAACAGCAGCAGATCGTAGATGTCAACAACATACCCCAGTGCCGCCACGATAATCGTTAGGTTCAGCATGTTGGGAGAAAGCCAGAGGAAGGGATAATTGAACATGAGTTGTTCGTGATCCGGTGCAAAGGTAGGAGAAGGGATGCTCCCCCTTTTCCATTCGATACTTGGCCCACAGCATCTTCATCCCCCCCCTTCAGCCTTATATTGCCGTTACTCACCATGCGAATTCTTGGCGTTGATCCTGGCACATTGGTTACTGGCTTTGGGGTTGTTGATTTTGAGAACGGCCGCCTTAGTCTGGTGGACTACGGCATTATCCAAATGCGGCCTGCCGACACGCTGCCGCGCCGTTTGGAAAAAATCTATATAGGGTTGGAGAAAGTGATTGCCGAGACAGCCCCCGATGAGTTCGCGATTGAGTCGGCGTTTTACTCCAAAAATGTTCAATCCACCCTGAAGTTAGGGCACGCACGCGGCGTGGCAATCCTGGCGGCGGTGCTGCGTCAGATACCGACCGCAGAATATGCCCCGCGCGAAGTTAAGCAAGCCGTGACCGGCAACGGCGCGGCAACAAAGGATCAAGTGGAGTACATGGTGATGGCAATGCTGAAGATAGACCGCAACGCCCACCTGCAGGATGCCACCGACGCGCTTGCCGTAGCAATCTGCCACAGCACCCGCGCACTGCGTCCGCAACGTGGTGGCCGCAACTGGAAGAACTTCATCGAAGAGCATCCGGAAAAAGTGGTGGTGAGGAAAAAGTGAGTGGGGGCAGTGGTCAGTGGTCAGTAGCACGAATCTTCACTTTTCACTTTTCACTTTTCACTCTTCACTTTTCACTCTTCACTCTTCACATTTCACGTTCCCGATCACATGGAAATTCTCACTGATTTTCTCCACACCTTCACCACTGCCGATGGCCTGCGCGAGTTTGTGCGGTCGGGGGAGGTAGTGGCGTATGTGGTGCTGTTTATCATCATTTTTTCCGAGACCGGATTGCTGGTCGGTTTCTTCCTGCCGGGCGATTCGTTGCTGGTGGTGGCGGGGTTGCTGGCCAGCAGTGGGGATCTGAACATCTTCTACTTGATCGGCTTGCTGATCCCTGCGGCAATCATCGGCGATGCGGTGGGGTACAACATTGGGCTGCGGGGGGGAAGGCGGTTGCTGAACCGCCCGAACAGCAGGCTGTTCAAGAAGGAACACCTGATGAAAACACAAGAGTTTTACGAGAAGCACGGCGGGAAAACGATTGTGCTGGCGCGGTACATCCCCATCATCCGCACGTTTGCGCCAGTGGTGGCTGGCATGGCCCAGATGCCGTATCGCAAGTTTGCGTTCTACAACATCAGCGGCGGCGTGCTTTGGATTCTTTCCACCACGCTGCTTGGATTCTACTTGGGGCGGATTGTCCCGGATATTGACCGCTACCTCCATTTCGTTATTGCCATTGTGATCTTCCTCTCAATCCTTCCGCCAATCATCGAATTTATCAAGCACCGGCGGCGGAAAGGAAAGGCCGCTGCGGAGACGGCGGGGGAGTGAGACCAACAACAGCGAAAGCAACAAAAAAGCTGGGATCATCTGCTACGATGATCCCAGCTTTTTTTGTGGGTTTTCCCCCCTACTCCTCTCTCGCACACACGCGCTACAATTTCACCTCCAACCGAATCGCTAAATCTACCCGTGCTTCCAATCGTGGGAAGAAACCTGTCCCATTTTTTGGAAGGCTGTACCGCTGGATAACGTCGAACTGCGGCTTGGTGCGGACTGCTTCGGAGACCAACAGCGCGATGCTATCCGGCACGGTGATGATGTGGGGCCGCTTGTAGTAGTCCTTCACCACAACGTTCTCGTACCGCCCCAACAGATGCTGCTGCTGTTCCCCCTGGAACCGGATGTAGAACTCCACAAACGCAAACTCTGCGTCCTCAATCGAAGGGTTCCCCACCAGCGTGTCCATCCAGTATCCCACTTGATAAAGTTTCGCGCTTTGGATGTCGTCCATGTTGTCGCGATAGACGGAATAGTCCATCAGGTTCACAAAGTCCACGGTGGTGTCGGGGGCCTGGCGGTTGCGCCAGCTGAACTCCATGTTAATCGGCAGCTGCATGGTGAAGGTATCAAGCGAATCCACCACGCTGCACCCGCCAACGCCGATGCTGGATGTAAGGGCAACAACGGCGATTGCAGCCGTTAGCAATCCACGAATGATATTCTTGTTCATTGCTGATCCCTCCGTTATGGTTTTATGGTGGATGATGGATCGGGCAGTGGCATCTCTGCCATTCCCCATTGCGCCAACCAGAAGGTGATCCCCGCCGACAGCACCGGTTGGGCCGCCACGGCCGCGTCCAGATGGAACTCAACAATGCCAGCGCGATAGCTTCCGCCGGCCGTCACGCGGAAGGAGTTCAAGGATTCAAACGGCATGGTGATCGGGTCGTTCCGGCGGATCTCCTCGTAGGCACTGACTTGTGCATCCGATGGATCCAGCGGCTCGCGCACGGCAGTGAAATCTCCGCTGATCGTCTCGAACTGCGTTCCCCCCACCACACTAAGGCCGCTTCCCCAGGACTTGCTGTAATGCACCCCAGCGGTGAACCCGGTTGCGTTGGCGGTGGAACTCCAATCGAACAGATGCACCGATGTGCTGACGGCCAACGCCATTGTTGGGTCGTCGGTGAACAGGTTCATCCACTGATTGATCTGCTGTGCCAGCCCAAACCCCAAGTAGAGGATGGAGCGTTCCCCTTCGGGAACGGGGACAACGCGGATGCGAAGCTCGGTGCGGGTGGGCGCGCCAACAATCAGCTGAAGGTTGGGTAATCCGGGCATGATGCCGATGTCGTACCCTTCGGCAAACCCAACGGTTTTGCAGAAAACGGCCTCGCCGGTCCCCTGCTGCGGCACGCTGAATGCCGGGGTTGCAATCGAGCCGTAGTAGGTGGGTTGCACAACCGTCCCTTTGATGCCGCGTGTTGTTGTGCCGCTTCGCATATCGGCAGTTTGTGCCATGCTTGGATCCGCATAGCAATCGGGAAGCTGTGCCGAAAAAGTTTTGTGTGATTCTGGGATCACCATCCAGGGGCTGCTCAGGTCCAGCCCGATGCTCCAGTTCGGAGCGTAGGTAGCCGTGTGGTAGATGTTGGAGGCAAAGCCTTCCTGCAACGTGGTCAGTACTGGCTTGAAGTAGCCGGCCGCGCTTTGCGACGTGAAGATGTTGAACTCACGTTCCACCTCTAACGGTGGTTGTGCCGATGCCCAGCCAAACGCCAGCGGTAGCGTCACCGCCAGCGCAGCAATCCGATGATGGTAGTTCATAGCCCTCTTGTCATTGAATGAGTTATGAGTAGTTGATGTTTCCCCCCCGCGCAGCCTGGCTGACACCAGTTCAGGGGAGAGAGGGATTCGCAAGCAGATTGAACAAGCCAACGAACCTCAAAACAAGGTATTCGTTCAGGCTTACGAACTACGGGGGAGCGTCTTACGGGAGGATTTCTTGGCGAAGGAAGAAGAAGACACAACCCTGAAAGGAAGGATGGAGAAGGGGGTAGTTTGTGTACCACTGCCAAGCATGGAGAGATCACTATCTATTTTCACGACAGCCGGAATCGTTAGATTCGCAACCCAATAGCCGTAGCAAGTGCCGTGATGCTCTGCTCCTCCTCGCAAACATTCCTCCCCCCGTTTCAGCCAGAAGGGGTGATTGGGCAGAAGCCTTCAGTTGGTGGTGCTCCGGCCCGCATCGTGGTTTGCCGGTTGCAGGCGTTTGGGGATGTGGTGATTACCCTGCCGCTGTTCGCCGCGCTTCCAAGTGCTGTGTTGGAATAGCCGCCACCCACTGCCGAGTAATCGCCCACCGCTGCGCCGTTTTGCCCGCCGCCTATCGCCGAATACTGGCCCGATGCTGTATTGAGGTAGCCGCCGCTTACTGTTGAATAATCACCGGATGCTACGGCCACCAGCGACTGTTGAGTAAGCACCCGATGATAGGTTCTGATAGCCACCACCCACGGTGGTATAATCATTCGATGCTCGGCTGCCTACGCCACCACCTATCGTTGCTGCACCCCCCGATGCCACATGCAGGTATCCACCGCCAATCGTGGCATGATTGCCCGAAGCTATGTTGAGAAAACCACCGCCTACTGTTGCATATACTCGATCGTTAGTTGTGGCGTTGTTGTCGCCTGCTTGGTTCCCTTCGCCGCCATCAACTACCCCATAATCATCTGTCACCATGTTGATGTTTGTGGTGGATCCACCACCGCCAATCACCCCGCCAGCAACGCCAGCCGTAACGCTGTTGCCGCTGAACCCGCCGATGATGTTCGGACTTGTTCCGTTCGGTTCAAGCCGCAACGCACGCTCGTTGTTGGTCCGGAAGTCAACCGCAACGTTGTTGGTGGTCCCCATGAAGTTGGTGCCATCCACGATGCTGCTGTTGCCAAACGGTTGCCACGTTGGCGCGGTGGTTGGTCCGGTGCTGGCTAACACGTCGCCGGCTGCCGATCCTGTGCCGATCATCTTCCCGGCCGATACCGCAAGGTTCGCAAGGTCAGCGTTCTCAACTGCACCGTCGGCAATTTTCGCGCTGGTAATCACGCCGTTGGCAACCGTTGGTGCTGGATAAGTTCCGGTGAGATCGCCCCCAGCCGGACCGTTTGGCGGCAAACTGGTGAAGGCAAGGTCAGCCGTGGTGATCGTCCCATCCAAAATCTTCAGGCTGGTAATCGCGCTGTTGGC